>JAFASY010000314.1 GCA_019244235.1 Chroococcidiopsidaceae cyanobacterium CP_BM_ER_R8_30 | reverse complement strand
AGGTACATTCTGGATGGGTTCGCCTGACACTGAAGAGGGGCGGGATGTCAATGAAGAGCCACAGCATCAGGTTACGGTACTGCCTTTTTGGATGGGCAAGTTTCCAGTGACTCAAACTCAGTGGCGGGCTGTTGCGGCTTTACCCCGGATCAATCGCTCCCTAAATCCCAATCCATCTAACTTTAAGGGTGCAGACCTCCCTGTGGAACAAGTATCTTGGCATGACGCAGTAGAGTTTTGTGCAAGGCTCACCCAAAAAACTGGACGAGATTATCGACTGCCCAGTGAAGCAGAATGGGAATACGCCTGTCGCGCTGCAAGGATGACACCTTTTCACGTTGGCGAGACAATCACCACTGACATAGCCAATTATGACGGTAAGTATACTTATAGTTCTGGAGCAGGGGGGCATTACCGCCAACAAACAACCCCAGTTGGGAGTTTTCAGGTAGCTAACGCCTTTGGTTTGTACGACATGCACGGTAATGTCTGGGAATGGTGTGCTGACTCCTGGCACGAAAATTACCGAGGCGCACCTTCTGATGGCAGTGTGTGGGAATCTGATGGAAATGATAATTACCGTCTGCTGCGGGGTGGTTCGTGGTACTGCCTTCCCAGGCTCTGCCGTGCAGCGCAGCGTCACTGGAATCATCTAGATAACGGGGGCAGCGGCATTGGGTTTCGGATTGTGTGTTCTTTAAAGCTTTGAAAGTACCTTAAAGCCGACTAGCTACGCCGATCTAAGGACAAAATAGTTAGCTTAGAAGAGTCTCTAGTTGAACTAATAATGTTTTAGAGACAAAACAGGACTTGCAACGCGATTCATTGATTTGGAATCAAGATATATCATAAGAAAAATGCGGCGATAATGAAGATGAAAAAAGGTCAAGAGAAGCAGTGTCTACTTAGGGTTTAGTGATGCGATCGCCCTTTCCCGGAATGAACCCATATTTGGAAAACTCTGAGCTATGGTCGGAAGTGCATAGCCGTTTGATTGTGGCAATTGCGGACGACTTAAGCGAGCATATAAGCGAGAAGTACAGGGTTGCAATCGAGAAACGGACTTACTTCAGTGGGGAGGACGACAGTCTGCTGGTTGGCATTCCAGATGTTTCTGTGGTTGGCAAGCAGCCTGAGCAAAGCCAATCTTCTGCGACTGCGACGCTTACCCCTCCCATTGAACCAATCACTGTGACACTGCCGATGGCGGAAGAAGTGCAAGAGCGATATCTCGAAATTCGAGAGGTGGCAACGGGGGTAGTAATCACGGCAATCGAGGTTTTATCACCCAAAAATAAGCGTGCAGGTGAGGGGAGGCAGGTATATGAACGAAAGCGCAATCAAGTGTTAGCTAGTTTCACTCATCTTGTGGAAATTGACCTACTGCGGGGCGGGCAACCTCTGCCCATTCTAGGAGCAACAAAATCGGATTACCGGATTGTGGTTAGCTGGAGCGATCTCCGTCCCTCGGCTCAACTCTATGCCTTTAGCGTTCGGCAGGAAATTCCTAGTTTTCCCGTGCCCTTGAAAACTGGGGAGGAAGAGCCTTTATTGAATCTGCAAGGCATTCTTGAAAGAGTATATGAACGGGGTCGGTATTATCTGGCTATCGATTATACCCAACCCCCTCAACCGCCGCTGACCAAGGAAGATACAGCTTGGGCAAACGAGTTTTTGGCAAAAGTATAGTGCCAATTGGTTTTATGAGTTGAATTGGGGTTGACATTTGTACTTGCCATAGGGGTTTACAAAGATATGGCAAATTTAATCAATTGCTACCATCACATCACTGGATTTAATGACAGCATAGGCTTCCTTACTAATTTTAGCCGACCATCAACATTAGACGCAGAGGAGCAAATCGCACATACCAGGGAAATGGGTGATCCTTGATCGCTTGCCACTTGTCTTTGAAAACTTCTGCCTGCATGTGGTAGTCCTGTGAACTTGTAGGTGCAGCATTTAACTTCAAAAAGAGTGTCATTCGATGCGGGGTTTCGCTAGTTGCAGCCAACCAGCAGGGAAATGTATTATTCAAACCTATGTCAGGATGGGGCGTAATGTTGAGCTGATGAGCACGAATCCCCACATCTGCTAAACCATCAGGAATCGCTTCCACAACTTGCAGGTTAATACCCCAATCAGTTGCTGCGATTGTGTCTCGGCTGAGTGCAACAGCACGAGAAAAATTTTTGCATCCTGTTAGTTGAGCCACATGCCGAGTCCGGGGATGCTCAAAAATGCGATGTTTAGAATCGAAGGCGATGGGTTGACCACTTGACATCACCATCAAGTTTTCGCACAACCGATAGGCTTCCTCTAAATTGTGCGTCACGAATAACGTCACACCAGAATAGGTAGCCAAAGTTTCGCTCAGTTGACGCTCGACTTGAGCACGGAGATAGGTATCCAATGCAGAAAATGGTTCATCCAGTAATAATGCTTCTGGTTCGGTGGAGAGTGCTCTTGCTAACGCCACCCGCTGCTGTTGTCCACCTGACAATTGATGCGGGTAGCGATCGCCAAATGCCTGCAATTGCATCAATGCCATCTGTTGATTAACCCGTTGTGACCGCACAGTTTTGGGTAAATGCTGCAAACCAAAGGCAATATTCTGAGCCACGCTCATGTGAGGAAATAGGGCGTAGTTTTGAAACACTAAACTGACCTTGCGTTGATGACTGGGGACATTAATTCGCTTCTGTGAATCAAACAAGGTACGACCATTCAAGACAATTCGCCCAAGGCTCGGCGTTTCGACTCCCGCAATACAGCGAAGGGTCATGCTCTTGCCAGAACCTGAACTACCTAGTATTCCTAATGTTTCTTGTTGAGCAGTAAAAGCTGTAGAGAGCGCAAAGTTTGCCAGTTGTTTTTTAATATCAACGAGTAATCCCTGGTCTAGAGTAGATAACTGGGGCTTAATTTGGGAGGTTTGAATTCTTTGAACTCTACTGTTTATAGGTTCATTGGCTTCAACTACCCTGAAGGAATTTCCTTGAATTCTGTGCTCATATTGCTTCTGCCACAGATTGACCGCAATAATGCCCGACAATGAGATCGTCATGATGATGATCGCCCACATCCATGCCTCATCCATTGCTCCTGCTTCCACCGCAAAGTAAATTGCCATGGGAATAGTTTGCGTTTGACCGGGAATATTTCCTGCTAGCATCAATGTGGCACCGAACTCCCCTAACGCTCGTGCAAATGCCAGAGTTGTGCCAGCCAGAATACCAGGAACCGAAAGCGGGAGTAGTACGCGCCAGAAGATGTGTCGTTTTGATGCACCAAGCGTTTGGGCAACTTGCAACAGACTCCGATCAACTTGTTCAAATGCCCCTAATGTCGTTTTGTACATCAAGGGAAACGCCACAACTGTAGCCGCGATCGCTGCTGCATACCAGGTAAAGATAACTGTGAAATCAAATTGAGCCGTCAATTGACCCAGTGGACCATTCCTACCAAACAGTTGCAGGAGTAAAAAACCCACAACCGTCGGTGGCAAAATCAATGGAGCAACAAAAATCCCCTCAATCACTGGCTTCCATCGCCCCCGGTAGCCTAACATCCAGTAAGCAGCAGCAGTCCCGGCAAAGAAGATCGTAATGGTTGCCAGCCCTGCGGTTTTAAGAGAAATCCACAATGGAGAAAAATCGGCAGTCATACTAGCGAAGCACAAAAAGTCAGTTTTTATTGAGCAATGCCAAAGCCGTATCGTTTAAACACAGCTTGAGCTTGGCTGCTGGTCAGGAATTGAGCGTAGGCACGGGCAGCTTCCTGGTTGCGACTAGCTGCAATGACTGCCATTGGGTAAACGATGGGAGAGTGCGAGTTACTGGGAGCGGTTGCCACTTGTTTGACTTTAGATGAAATTTTGGCATCAGTTGTATAGACAACTCCCGCATCAGCGTTTCCACTCTCAACAGTTGCTAAAACATTGCGCACAGAGTTACCGTAAACCAACTTAGGTTGCAGTTGAGCCAGAATTCCCAAGTTTTTAAACACTTGTTCGGCATACTGTCCTGCCGGGACGCTGCGTGGCTCTCCTACCGAAATTCTCTTGACATTGGGGTTTGTTAATTGCCGGAAATCTGTTAGCCCCAACTGGGAGTTACTTGGCACTACCAGCACCAAGCTATTTGTCAGTAGGTTGCGACGGGTATTGATCACAATGAGATTTTGCTTCTGCAATGCATCCATTTGTTTAGTTCCAGCTGAAATGAACAGGTCAACAGGTGCGCCCTGTTCGATTTGCAGCTGGAGCGATCCGGACGCGGCAAAGTTGTATTTGACGCTCATGCCGGGACTGGATTTTTCAAAAATTGGAGCGAGTTCTTGCAGGACATCTTGCAGACTGGCTGCGGCTGCGACCAAAAGCGTTGTAGATTGGGCGTTAGCTGCAACGGGTGTGACTACCCTAACACCGAGCGTCAGTAGTAGTGTTGCTATTAATCCGCTTAAGAAAACGAGAATGTGTCTTCGTTTCATCAGACTTGTATTGGGGTAATAGGGTTGGTATGGTTAGCTTAAATCAGTCAGAACGTTAATCTATCGCTAGAATTAGTAGTATTCAAAGCAACATCATACCAACTTTATACCAACCTATTTTGTAGGTTACGATGCCAAGAAAAGAGCAAGGCTGGATAACTTTCCAATCCTCAAATGAAGAACGACGAATTCTCGAACAGATTTGTCAGCAAACTCAGCGTACTAAAACAGAAATCTTGAGGGAGATGATTCGCCAAATAGGGCAATCCATCTCATCTGACTTGCTTGATGTCAACGTTCTCACTCGTAGAGCCTCCGGGAGCAACGCTAAAGACTCCGTCAACCCCAGCAAATCTTCTGAAGATTTAGAAGAAAAAGCAATCGAGACAGTAGATACAGCAACTTTACAAGCCGTACAAATAAGTGCCCGCAACATCTTAAAAGCAAAAGTGAAACGAATTGTAAAAGGGGCCGTCAATGCGGAAGTCACTTTGGTGATCGCGCCTGATATAGAGTTGGTTTCGATTGTGACTCGTACATCAGCTGACAAACTGGGATTAAAGAAAGGAAAAGAAGTTTTTGCAGTGATTAAATCCAACAGTGTAATGATTGCTGCACAGTGAGATGCGAAGTCTTCGACAGAGTTATATCAACCAGAGCCTTGCATCCGGTACACACAACGTCGATCACCTGCTACTATGTGTTCCGTGCGCTCAACCGTAACCCCTTGCCCCAGTATCGTTTGAAACACTTCAAGTTCTCGATCGCACAATCCCGTACAAGCCGTTGCTGCCACGCAGATAGGACAGTGGTTCTCAATTAGCAAAAACGACCCATCGGGTAACGCTTCGACCTCCGCCATGTAGCCCTCCTCTGTTCGCAGGGCTGCTAAGCCTACTAGTCGTTTCGAGAGTACCTCTTCCTGCGCTCCCATGCGTTCTTGATAATTCGCCACCTGTTGGCTTGATCTCACCTCCAACAATCGAGCAAGTCCCTCTACACCAAACGCTTCAGTTACTGACTGAAGCAAGCTCAAGGTCAATTCGGCGTAGCCATCGGGAAAGAACTTGTCCGCGGCTGGCGTTAGCTGCCATAGCTTTGCCGGACGACCCATTGAGCGCGGTTCTTCAGTGTAGGTGACAAGGCATTCAGACTGCAGGGCGTACAAGTGCTGCCGTACTGCCATTGCTGATACGCCTAGCCGTTCAGCCAGCGTAGCAGAATCGAGTGCTCCAGCTTGCTTAAGCAGGTGAACGATTGCCCGTCTTGTCCGAACTGTTCCTAATGTGGTGCTGTTTGATTTCATATTAAGAAATTAAAGAAAAACCTTTACAAAGTCAATCCAACCTGTCTACGATCTTTTCTAAAGATTTTTATTTAGAAAGTATGACTCACATCACACAGCTCTCAACCTCCCTCATCCGCGCCGCGAATCTTACAGAGCTGCAAGCGAAAGGTCAGTTGTTAGTGCATCTGAGTAACCAGACAATTGCGTTGTTCTACGTTGACGATCAGGTGTATGCAATCGATAATCGCTGCCCGCACATGGGCTTTCCCTTACATGGCAGTGTGTGCAAAGACGGCATTGTGACTTGTCCCTGGCACTATGCCCGCTTCGATCTCGCTACTGGTGGGACGTTTGACTCTTGGGCAGATGATGTGCGAGCGTTCCCCGTACAGATTCGCGATGGAGATGTGTGGATCGATCTATCGCCGCAAATTGATCCACAATTTCACCAGCAGCAACGGTTGCAGGATGGCTTAGAACAGGGGATTTCGCTTGTGATTGCAAAGTCTGTAATCGCTTTGCTAGATCTCGGTGTTGCTCCAACACAACCGTTTCAAGTTGGGCTAACGTTTGGAACGCGCTACACGAAAACAGGATGGGATACAGGACTGACCATTCTTACATGTCTTGTAAATCTGCTGCCCTACTTAAATGCCGACGATCGCCCGCGGGCTCTTTATCAAGGGCTCTCTGCTGTGGCGCGAGATAGCTCGGATGCACCACCTCACTTTTTGGTACATCCCTTACCCAATGCTGCGGTTGATTTCCAGACTTTGAAAACTTGGTTTCGCCAGTTTATTGAACGGCGCGATCGAGAAGCTGCAGAGCGCTGTTTGGTGACGGCAGTGCGGGTGGGGGTACCCCGCACACAAATTGCCGAGATGCTGTTTGCGGCTGCTACCGATCACCGCTACCTAGACGGAGGGCATATGTTGGATTTTATCAACAAAGCTCTCGAAGCGCTGGATCTTGTGAATTGGCAGGAGGCAGAACTCGTACTGGCAAGTTTGGTGGCTGGTTTAGCAAGTGCAACTCGTATGGAAGAGTCGAGTGCATGGCGCTACCCAATCGATTTGGTGGTAATCTTAGAATCTGCATTTGAGCAGTTGCCTGCTGTGCTGGAAACTGGGCACTCCCATCGGGGAAGCTGGAGTGGACAAGCAGACTTATTGCCGATTCTATTGAGTGAGGATGCACAGGCAATTGCAGATAGGTTGCTCAACGCCCTACGAACGGGCTGCACAGAGGAGCAATTAGCCGCAACTGTTACCTATGCCGCTGCTCTGCGAGTGGCTCGGTTCCACACCAACAACGACCATGGTGACTGGAACACGGCGCATCATCCCTTTACGTTTGCCAATGCAGTGCAGCAAGGCTTACAGCGAGTACCAACAGGTGATTTGCTGCGCGGTGTGTTCGATGCTGCTATGAGTGTGTATCTCAATCGGTTTCTCAATGTGCCGCCTGCCCGGTTACCAGATCCGCAAGACACCGTTGCCGAGCCAGAGCTTCTCATCGAGCGATTGCCTGAGTTACTTAACCGCCAGCAGCAGGTGAACGAAACTGGACGTCTGGTAGCGCAATATCTTTACAGCGGCGGCAAGCCCCAGCGACTCATGGCACTGCTGGGTAAACTTATGCTGCGTGAGAATCGTGACTTTCATGTGATTCAGTCAATGGAAGCGGCATTCAGACTGTATACCAACTTAGGTGATACACCGGAAGGTGTGCATGTGCTGGTGGCAACCGCGCGTTATCTAGCAGCTCATGCCCCAACTATGCGATCGCAGGAGCAAACCTATCAAATGGCCTATCGCTTGCATCGGGGCGATCGCTTGTTTGAGGAACCATAATTCCTTAACTGCAATCTCTCGCGATAGAAAGATTTTCTGCCCAAAGTCAGTTGTGTTTAAGCAGACTGGCAATTTCTCTCACGCTATTTTTGGTCTATATTTTGTTGATTGCCCCTGGTGTCAGCGACCCTTCAATTACGCTCCCGTTGAAGCTGCATCGAGTTGCAGAGCATAGAGATTTGCATAGACCCCCTGTTGAGCAAGTAGTTCTGTGTGAGTACCCTGCTCGACAATTTGTCCCTGTTGAATGACTAAAACTTGATTGGCTCGGATGACTGTGCTAAGGCGGTGGGCAATCACGAAGCTAGTGCACTTTTGAAGCAAACGGGTGATCGCATCTTGCACCAGTGCTTCTGTACGAGTATCAATGCTGCTGGTCGCTTCATCGAGAATCAGAATTTGGGGATTAATTAATACAGCCCGGGCAATGCTGACAAGCTGTTGTTGTCCCTGGCTCAGCGGAGCACCCCGCTCTCCCAATTGTGTCATGTATCCCTGCGGTAATGAAGTGATAAACTCATGCACGTTAGCTAACTGGGCAGCCGCTTCAATATCAACTTGTGCAGCATGGGGACAGCCAAAGGCAATATTTTCTGCCACAGTCCCGCTGAACAGAATATTATCTTGCAAAACGATGCCGATTTGACGGCGCAAACTTGCCTGTGTCACGCTACGTACGTCAATTCCATCAATTTTGACTGCACCGCCAGACACATCGTAGAAGCGTAGAATCAGGTTGATAATGGTACTTTTACCCGCTCCAGTAGGTCCTACCAACGCTATCATCTGTCCAGGCTGAGCTTGCAGATTTACCCCGTTCAGCACTAGCTGATTTGATGTGTATCCAAAGGCGACATCCTCAAACGTTACCTCACCCTGAATCGATGGCATTTCAATAGCATTGGGTGCATCATTGAGTTGTGAGGGTTCATCCAGTAGCAGAAAGATCCGCTCTAAGCCTGCCATGGCAGACTGAGCTTGCGTATAAAACTGGCTGAGAATTTGGATCGGGCGAAAGAATTGCTGGACATAGATTAAAAACGCAGTCACAACCCCCACGGTAGCGGCTCCTGTGACTGCGAGATAGCCTCCATAGGCTAGTACTGTAGCAGTGGCCAGCGTATTGAGAAAATCAATCGACGGCAAAAATGCAGCAGTAATTGCCACTGCTTGAACATTTGCATCGCGATTGGCAGCATTCAACAGGTCGAACTCGGCAATATTGAGTTGGGTGCGGTTAAATGCCTGTGCCTCCCGGACACTGACGATGCTTTCTTCCAGATTGGCGGAGAGTTCACCAATCGTCTGCCGGGTAAGGCGAAATCTAGCTCTGGCCCAGCGGGAAAATAAGCTAGTTGTGAAGATCATCAGCGGCACGACCAGATTGCTCAGTAAGCCAAGTTGGAGATCAATTGCAAGCATAGCGATGATAATGCCCACCAAGCTGAACAGATTACCCAGCATTTGGGCAATTGTCTGCCCAAATGCCTGATTGACCGTATTCACATCGTTCAACAGGCGGCTCATCAGATCCCCCGCTTCGCTGCGATCGAAAAAGCTGACAGGTAGGCTTTGGATTTTGGTGAAGATATCTTGTCGCAGTTGAGCCAGTAGCCGTTGCATAATCCAACCGACCCGCAAAATCTGACCTCGAATGGCCCAGATACCCAGGATGTAGATCAGAGACAATAGCCCCAACATCACTAGCAAACCCGGCAAATTTCCCCGCAGGATCAGATTATCAATCGACCAGCCGACTAAGAAGGGGCCAATCGACTGCGTGGCAGCACCAATAGCAATCAGCGTCAGGGCAACTGGAATTTCTTTGCCAAAGGGTCGGAGATACTGCAAAAAGCGCCGCAGGGTGGAGAGCTGCTGAGTTGCTTTTTGATCGAATGCAATGATGGGACTTGTGCCTCTCATGCAGTCTCCTTTTGCCTCACCTGGGACTCTAAAATCGCTTCATAAAGTGGATGTTGCATCAACGCTTCATGAGTTCCCTGAGCCACGAGTCGTCCTTGATCGATCAACAAGATGCGATCCGCATTCTTCACGGTGCTAATCCGTTGGGCAATCACAAAAGCATTACAGGTTTTTTGGCGCATCAAATCATCGAGTTCAGCTTGAATCTGGGCAGCAGTTTTGGCATCTACAGCAGAGGTACTGTCATCCAGGATCAGAATGCTGTAATCTGCCAGCAACGTGCGGGCGATCGCGATCCGTTGCTTTTGTCCACCGGACAAACCCACTCCCCGTTCACCAACAATCGTGTCGTACCCATGGGGCAAGCTGGCAATAAAGTCGTGAATTTGTGCGGTTTGGGCAACCTCGATCACCTGCTCCAATGAGGCGTCAGGTTTGGCATAGGCAATATTTTCCCGCAGGGTACCCGAAAACAGTGTGGTTTCCTGAAACACAATGCCGATGTGCGATCTCAAACTTGCCAGGGTAAAGTCCCGCACATCCCTGCCGTCGATCCGAACAGCACCCGACGTGACATCATAAAAGCGGGGAATCAAGTTCATAATTGTGCTTTTTCCAGAACCTGTCATTCCTAGAACGGCAATCAGTTCATTCGGATTGGTTTCAAAAGAAATGCCTTTGACTGCTTCAGTCGTCGCTCCTGGATAGCGGAATGAGACATTTTCAAAGGTAACTCTTCCCCTACAAGTATTAAACGGTACAGCACCAGGATAATCGCGAATTTCAATCCTCGCATCCACTACCTCGTAAACCCGTTCGGCAGAGGCAGCGGCTTGGGCGACCGCCGGAGCCGCAAACCCGATCAACAAAATCGGTTGCAGCAGTAATAGCAAATAGGAGTTGAATGCTACCAACTCACCAATGGAGAACCTGCCCCCAATCACCGCTGCTCCTCCATAGCCAACAACGACCACCGTTACTAAATTGCTCAGGAGAAAGATAAATGGGAAGGTATTGCGGATAGCATGAATGGTTTTCATGTTTACCCTAACTAGGGTATCATTCAGCTTCGTATAGCGCCTTGTTTCAGCAGACTCTCGCACGAAGGCTTTCACCACACGCACACCCAAAAGGTTCTCTTGCAATACCGTATTCAGATCACTCAGTTGCTCTTGCACCTGCCGGAACAATTGGCTATTCTGACTGATGAACTTAACCATCAACCAACCGGCCATTGGTACCACCGTCAGGGTAATCAGTGCCAGTTGCCAGTTCATTACTAGCAAAATTACAGCAATACTCACCAGTGTTACGACTGCACTGATTACCTGCATCAAGCTCGTACTGAGGAATGTGCGAATTTGTTCAATATCGCTAGTGACACGGGTCAGCAGTTGCGACGTCTGTGATTGGTCGTGGTAGCTGAAACTGAGGTTTTGTATCTTGCTGAAAATTTTGTTGCGCAGATCATAGACAACACCTTGAGATGCCGTTTCTGCCCAGAAGCTTTGGCCAAAGTTAAATAGACCGCGGACGATTGCGGCAACAACCATCCATCCGGCACTATAAAGTACATTTTGTAGGTTTTGTTGAGAAATGCCCTGATCAATTGCCCAGCGAAACAGTTGCGGAGTGACCGCAGAGGCAGCCGTCAAGAGCAATGAGCTAGCTAACGCCCCTAGCGAAACCCAACGGTAGGCACTTAAACTGCTCAGCACACGTTGTAGCGGTTGCAGCGATGAGGTATTTTGCAAATCTGGTTGCTGAACCAAGGGAATTCATCCTTCTGTGTTTGGAATCAACACATTACAGTTTTGACATGCTCCCGCCGCTAAAGCGGGGGATTCCCAAGAGACTTGGTTCTCAGTTCATCGAGCCAACTTAGAGCAAGAGCGTCTCCGTTCTTGAGCCAGAGGTTAGTTTCTCCCTGAGCTTTTGAGCTATTAGCTCCAGATTCCCAATGCCCTTGGGTACTGTTTAGATGTTCAGCCAGGAGCTTAAATCCCTTTGCCAGAATGTTCTTTGCCCCGTTATGGTCGCGGTCTAAGACTGTTCCGCATTTATTGCATCTATGAGTTCTAGTGCTAAGAGTTTTCTTGACTTTAGCTCCACAACAAGAACAGTCAACTGTCGTATAGTGTGGAGGTACAGCAATAACTATTACACCATGAACCTTGGCAAAGTATTTTAGCCACTGAGTGAACTGATACCAACTCGCATCACTGATAGTTTTAGCTAAGTGGTGATTTTTCACCATATTTCTGATCTTGAGATCTTCGTAGACTATTAGGTCTTTAGATCTAACTAGCGCCAGGGCATCTTTTCTTGCTCTGTCTTCACGCTGTCTACTCACCTTAAGATGCTGCTTAGCCAAAGCCTTGCGTGCTTTATGGTATCTATTGGTCTGTTTCTTACCCTTTATATGTTTCTTAGAGACTCGACGCTGAAGCATTTTTAGCCTACGTTCAGACTTCCTTAAAAAACGAGGGTTTTCTACAGTTACCCCTTCGGAATCAGTATAAAACTCTTTCAGTCCTAAGTCGATTCCTGTCATCTTCCCCTGAAATTCATGCTCTTCCTTCCTGTCCCAATCAACGAGAAATTGAGCATGATAGCCATCAGCACGTCTAATGACTCTCACTCTAGAAATTTGTTTTTCTGAGTACCAGACCAAATCTCTAGAACTCCAGAGAGCAAGAGTTCCTACCTTGAATCCATCCGTGAAAATTATTTGTCTTCTATCAGCAGATAACTTCCATCCGGTGTTTTTATATTCAACAGACCGAGAGAATTTCTTGTACTTGGGATATCCCTTTTTTCCAGGTTTACCCAATCTACAATTCTCATAGAATCGTTGAATAGCAGACCAGGCTCTATCCGCATGAGCTTGTCTAGCTTGAGAGTTGAGCTTATTTGCCCACGGAAACTCTTTGTTCTTAGCTAACACAGCACAAAGCTTTTGGAGGTCATTGCGAGTGACCCCCTTGTTATCTTCCCAATGACGCAGGCAACTATTTCGGATGAATTGTCCAGTGCGGATGGCTTCATCCAACTTGGTGTACTGAGCTTGGGTTCCTTTGAGCTTGGCTTCAAGTATTAGCATAAACACATCATACCATAGTTTACCCGCTACAATTATGGGTAAGGACTCGCTAACGCCTCACGGCTTCGCTTCGCTGACGCTCGGTTTGTTTACTGGTCGCAATTCATGAGGGCAGTGCGAGCCTGTCGCCTTGCTCGGATGTGCAACTGCCCGTCTTCCCGCTAAAGCGCGAGCCTTCTTGCTCCATTAAGGTAAACAGAAGCTAGGATAGCAACAAAAACTGGCTGCTTCTGCACTTGGCTTGTTTCCTATTTGACTGCTGAAACTCGGATCAAGCGTTTAGCTTGGCGTATAATGTGCTTTTCCCGCGGTGAAGAGATGCATGACATCGTGGTTGGACTATTCATCAATACCTATGAATTTGGCATAGCGATTTAATTGGGGCTCAACAAATTGGTAACATGACCATATTTTTATTTTAAAATTGTCAGAACTGACTACTCAGATTACAGTTTTTTATCAATAAAACTTTCCTTTTCCGTTTCTTTCATTAAGTAACTTTAAAGAGCTTTCGCAATTTATCAACTCGTTTAACAGAGGCAACACAACAAATCAAGCTGCTTTTTAGTATGAGCGTGGGGAGGTAAAATTTGTTGAGAATAGTTAACGAAAAATTAGGCGCTTATTCTCTTAGATGTCAAATGCCCCTAAAGATCACCTTTAAAGGCATTTTGTGGTTAATTTATAGTGTTGTGATTAGTCATCCTCCGTATATATACTTAGATTGTCAGAAAACTCAACTTTCAGATGAAGAACATGTGAAAAAAGACTTGAATTCTAAAACCTAGTTGAGCCTGGTAAGCAAGGTCAGATTTTGTGATGAGGTGAGAAGCCTCAAGTTAAAGACATTCCCTTCTTAAATGCGGGACGGGTAGATAAGGCTTGAATATAATTAACTATTGCTGGATAGGCAGACAGATCTAATTTGAGTAACACAGGAATGTAACTCAAAATCGAGCCAACAGCCACATCAGCAACGCTAAATTCATCGCCTAGTATATAAGGATGTTTACTTAAAATCTCGTTTAGCGGAGTCATTAATTTAAGCAGTTCGCGCTCCCGGCTAGCTTCGACAAAGATACCAGGTCCCAAGGTGGCATTAGCAAATAATGTCCATTGCGAGAGGATTGCTTGCTGCTCGATTGACAACTGCTTCCCACCGGATTTGCGTTCGAGATACAACAAAATGGCCCCCGATTCAAATAGCACCAAGTCACCATCAACAATTACAGGCACCTTACCAAACGGATTTAATTGCAGAAAATCTGGTTGTTGATGTTCTCCCGCAGCCATGTCTAACAAAATGAATTCATAGGGGATAGCTAATTCTTCTAAGTACCAGCGAACGATCGCCGCCCGACTCCGCGCACCACCATATAGTTTAATCATTGTTCAAGCACCACCATATAGTTTAATCATTGTTCAAATCGATGATTTGCTGCATATTCATTGTCTCATTAATCATACTGGCAACTAGAGGGTGTTATGAACTCTGAAAAGCATCGGCTCTCTGAGCCAGTTTCAGCGATGCCTCTAAAATATTAACGATGGCTGAATTCCTCTCCTAGACTGAGTTCGACAAAAGTGGATCGCACCCTCTAGACAATGCCGGACTAACTGAGGCGGTAGAGGATGTGCCATTGCTGCTCCGTCAGGTCGGTTTGATAAAGTTTTCGAGCCATCACTTCTGTAATCTAAACGTATAGAAGTTCGATTCTATACTTTCCAAACATCCTCTTAGGGCCAAAAATCTTCATCAATAACGTCTATTGGAAGAAATGGCGACGAGGCTGGAAATTTCGATATAGACAAACCCGTTTCGTCTGCCGCACTTCTCCGGGCGACCGTATAGGCGCGATCGAATATCGGCTCAAAATATAGCTTGAGACTGGGGCTAGTTTCGATTGCTTCAATAATTCGTTCTCGATGTTCGCGAATAGTCGAGCTCCAACTACCAGTTCTTTTTTCTGGTTGATATTTGTATTTGAGCAGATGCAGTAGTAAAACTCTTAGATTACTACTAAGAGCATTCTTTTCCGACCTGCCCAAAGATTCTACCTCTTCTACTAAATTTGTGATGTCTAGTTTGGAAAATTCGCGATCGCGGAGGTGTTGAGCTTGCTGCTCAGTCCATTGGTAAAAGTCGCGATCGTATAAATCTAGGCTCTCGTGCTTATTTTTCAACCTCGTCATCCTGTTCGTTTGCCCAAACTTCGTATTGTTTCAATTCCTAAAAGGGATTAGTGGTAATTGGAAGGGAGCGTAACAAATCGAGCTGTTTTTGTTACATTTGTAGAACTTTTTTGAATTAAAGGCTAATCATTGAGAAAACAAATGTGAAAAAGCCTGATTTTTCGTAGATTATTCTCAATAACTTTTGTCTCTCCACATCTATACTATAAAACATGCCGATTTGTTACGCTCCCAGTGTGGAAAGTCGGTTGAAATCCTGTGTTGTTGCAAGCTATTGCCTTGCTACATATTGCTGATATGCTGATGTCCAATTAGATTGAATTTCCTGTTGCGCCTGTTCCAACGGAATGTTCCCGGCACAGACTTGCTCGTGCAATACATTCTCCAGCTCATCTTTGTCATGTGCATTATTGGGACCTTGGTTAGGCTCAGGCCAAAGGTTACGAATCTCGTTTGACCCCCCTAGCTCTAGAGGAATTAAGTGGTCTATAGTATATTCTCTAGGACGACGATTGCTGATCCCGTATTCTCGGTAAACTTGTTGCTTCTCCTCTGAAGACACAGCTCGGACGCTCTTCGTATAGCCAGGCTGACAAATCTCTTGCTGAGAGACATCGGCAAAAACACTACCAGGAGTCAATTGAGGATCTGGAAGGTAGGGGGAGGTTTGGTCAGCTACAGCTATAGTGCAAACACCTAAAACAAGCACCAAAACGATAGCAAAAAATTTAATCGGCTGCATGGAGGACTTTAGGTTTATGGTGTGCTAACTAGACTAGAATAATATGCCACCGTCTCTTATATCAAATTTTTACCTATCCAAGCGAAGCAAAGTTAAGCAGGGGATACACAAGCTACGCGCTAACAGTTGGTTCACAAAAAGAAACACAAAGGTGTGGCTTGCACCCTTTGAGCATCAAATAGATTCGGTTCAAACAGGAGCAACTGGAGTGTAGACATTAAAACGTCTCTGTAAGAAGGCTTAAGTAGAGGTAACTACATTCTAGATTTTTGCCAATTCATGTTAGTGCACAGGCTACCTTTAGATTTACAATAATGCCTTTGTGATGCAATAAGAGAGCAAAATTTTTGATGCTAAGAGCAGCTGTATTTGTTCGTCGTTGTGGAGCCTCCGGTGCTGGGCATGTTGGTTGGGCTTTTGATTACACCGATGGCACGTCTAATGTCGGTGCAGTCGAAAACACTCAAGGTTATCCCTTAGAAGGACCAAAGGACATGGCTTTCTGGACAGTTCGCACATCAGAAATCGTTGCACCAATGAAGCTCAGGCATTACGACGAGTTCAAGCTCATAGAAGTGCAACACCCCAATCCAACTGACGCTTGGCAAGCCGTGCAGTGGGTAGGTCATCATTGGTATGCATTTGCTTGGTATAACTGCATGGACAGTACCTATGATGTCCTGAGAGCTTTTGGTGTCCCAGATTTACCCCCTCCAGCGTTGCATTGGCTTCCTAACGGTTGGTTCGATAAAATCCTGGGACAGTCGTACTTTGTGAACGAGGTGGAAAATCTTAGGACTAAAGCAGAGGCGATTGAACCACTCACCATCTCGCCACTTGAGACGGCTCCTCCTCCAACATGGCGCATTCCCACAACGCCTCAATGGCAAGATCTGCAAGACTCTCTAGCTGCCCAAAAGTAGTTAGGCTAAATATATCGAATAAAACAAGTGTGTATGGTAACTGCGCTGCTCATGCTTGTTTTATCACAATGAGAAATTAGGAATTAAGACTACTTAGCTTGAATCCTGGCGGTAAAAGTACCTTGTTGATAGCATGGATAACACCATTACTAGCTTGAATGTTTGCTTGTGTCACTCTAGCCTTGTCAACCATTATTCGTTTACCAGCATTATCAACCTTAACAGTGAGTGAATCACCCTCAACTGTTGGTAATTGCCCAGGTTGGATCTGACTGGTATCAAATTTTCCAACAACTAAATGATAAGTTAAGATATTTGCTAAGACTTCTTGATTTTGTGGCAGGAGTAACTTTTTTAATGTTCCCTTTGGGAGGTCATTAAAAGCATTATCAGTTGGTGCAAATAAGGTGTAAGGACCTTTCATGGAAATAGTATCAGCTAGGCCCGATGCTTGTATCAATTGAGATATAATCCCAAAGGAATTATTGCTACTTAAAACCTTAAGTAAATTTTGGCTTGATTGTGCGTCAGGAGGAGATGCCGGAGTTGGCGATTCATTGGCAGGCAATTCAGGGGTTGAAGATTGGGCTAAATGATTTATTTCATTTGCATGTGTCGGGCTAAGCTGACCGGGAACTAACTGACTTAAGACCAAGCTCCCAATCAAGCTACTTCCAACAAGTACACCAAACCAAACCTTTCTGAATTTGCTTTGACTTAATTTCATGCATCCGACTCAGCGCTGTGTTCATGAACATAATGCTGGTTGGCTAGCTTGTCAAGCAGCGAGCTGATTGGAGCATAGCCAACGTTCTCCTGGAGGAAACCTCCAGAAGCTGCGTTGACTGCGTCAATTTCTGCTTCCTGCATAAGTATACTGCTATTAAGGGTAATGTGAACTCCCTTTCAGGAGAGTGTTATGGAGCAATGGTTAAGATTACTACTTCAGTGGGTAGTAGAATTGGCACCTATCATTGCCGTTTCAGTACAAAGGAGCAATGAGTCAGGTCATATACTCAAGACTTTGCCAGAGGAAGCTCTGACAACTCAAGAGCGCAAGCTTAAGAGCCAACAGAGTAGAGAGATTCAAGGATTCATCCAAGGTTTGAATGATCCAATTCGACAAAAAAGTTTCACCTGGGATTTTGAGCAAAAAGGATTGCAGCAAAATTTTGCTGCTTACTGTGGTGGAACACAATTTAAACTAGCAGAAGAAGAGCGAGAAACAGCATTTAGGTTGGCTGAGTTTCATAAGATTTTAGAGAACTGGCCCTTGAAATTGTATCCCTCCCAGATCCTAGAATCTAATAAAGAAGATAGTAGAGTCATTCCGCTGAAGATTTTTCTGGCACCTCCAAATAAAATTCAGCTTAAGCAATTCGACAATGGTACCGAGGAAATTTCAGGGATTGAGCTAAAGTTAACCGAAGGAATACGAGAATTTTTAAATCAAAATTACTCTTTACATAGTCAAGATAGACCAACAGAGTTCTTGGCTGGAGCTTGGGAAAGTAAACGTTTTCATGATGAATCTAGTATTAAAACTATGTTCGGTGTTCTAAGATCTGAACCGAGTTTGATTTTAGGATCAGAAATTAACGGAGAATATCTAAAATTCTATATTGCCTACTGGGGGTTTGGTCAAGAAAATTATTACTACACAACCATTTTTACACTGCCATATCGAGAAACTCTTCATGAAGCGGCAAGAAGTCGAGCTTTAGATTGGAAAAAAATTAGAGACGAACTTATAGCACTAGGAGAAGATCTAGAGGAAATTAACAAGCTTGGCAAAGATAATGTGACAAACTTAGCAACTTTGGAAAAAGAAGAGTTCTGGAAGAGTAAGGGAATTGATACTAGTCAATTATCTCTGCCTTATCAGATTAATTATCAGGATTTGGAAAAGCTTTACCAGTTCTTAATTATTTGTCACTGCCTTGTTGCTGGATGGGTAGCAGATGCATACCATCTTGCTCAGCATGCTGTATCTCCCCTACTGCCAAAGTTGCTACCCGATCTTCTTAGAGAGACTTTTGGAAAAAGTCAGAGTTCCAACCAAATGGAGATGCTTCTGAACGCGATCGCTGACTTAGAGCGAAAACACCAACCAGAATATGTAACTTCACACTCCACACTCACCAGAGATTCTGGCAATGTTTCATCTCTCGCCCTCAGTCCTGATGGGCAAACTTTAGTGAGTAGTTGTTTAGACAAAACAATCAGAGTCTGGAGTCTGAGCACTGGTAAATTACTCCGCACCTTTACTGGACATGCTGATGGAGTTTCATCAGTTGTCATCAGTCCTGATGGACAGTTCCTTGCTAGTGGCAGCTACGATGACCCTAGAAAAAATGTCAAGGTATGGCATCTGAACACTGGCAAACTACTACATACTCTATTGGGGCATAAAAAATCAGTTAACTGTGTTGCGATCTCTCCCGATGGGAAGCTACTTGCTAGTGCTAGTAATAAAATCAAGATTTGGCATTTGCATACAGGTAATCGGCTTTGTACCCTTTGGCATTCATGCTCAGTTAATGCTGTTGCCATTAGCCCTGATGGTATCCTCGCTAGCGGTAGTAGTGACAGCAAAATTAGGCTGTGGCAACTTCGCACAGGCGAATTGCGACAAACCCTTGTTGGGCATTCAGGTGAGGTGAAATCTGTTGCTATCAGTCCTGATGGAACAATCTTAGCCAGTGGCAGTACTGACAATACCATCAAGATCTGGCGTTTAAGCACAGGCAAGCAGCTGCAAACCCTGACTAGGCATTCAGGTGAGGTAAGATCTGTTGCTATTAGTTCTGATGGAACAATCTTAATCAGTGGCAGTGCTGATAATACTATTAAGATTTGGCGTCTAAGCACAGGCGAACTGCTACAAACCCTTACCGGACATTCAAAGACAGTAAATTCTCTTGCATTCAGTCCAGATGGTCAGTTTTTTGTTAGTGGTAGTTCTGATAAAACAATTAAAATTTGGCATGTTTAATTGTTCTTCCTTCGGTGTGATATACAAGATTAAGGTTGTTCTTCGGTTGTATAGTGCAGTTTGATAAAGCTATCAAAAGCATACCAAGCCAAGACGTACCAGGGAATAGACTCAAATTGCAGCCCCTTAGCCAGCAGTTGCCTGAGAGCAAGCGCACTAAATCCTAAAGGTAAAAGGAAACGCAAGTCGATTGCATCACTTGTTGCTCGTTTGACTTGCTGGTTCAAGCCAAAAACTGTCTCCGTTATTTGCTCTGCTGCTGTAGATTTTCCTTGCTTACGCTCACTAAAAACAATCCCTGAATTCCTTATAGTGGCAGCAATTTGAGCAAGATTTACAAGATCGTGATTGTAATTGATAACAATGCTGCCATTTGCGATATTATTCCGTACCTGACTGATCTCAGGCTGTACTTCTAAAATTTCGGTGATTCGTTTTATATTTCCAGATTGACGGTTTGGGTACGGAACCCTAAGTCGTATCCGTCCTGGGGTACAACTGACAACTCGTGCAATTATTGGTGTAGACAGCTTTGCCAAGGTTACTTCTTGCATAAGTCAATAACACGGTAAGTTAGCTATGGCAATCCTAAATAAATTTGAAACTCTCCTCAGTGTTCAAGAGCGTCTGGAGTGGTTGTTAACCAAGATATTCTGCTCACAAATCAAATAGGACTGCTATAGGAATGGGGAGGAGTCTAAATATGGATTTAGGTATCTCATATCTCCTCTACTCCCCTGCTCCTCAAACTATTTACGCTCCTCCATTCTCAGGCAACATCTCCTCACTATGAGCTGACAGCGTAGATTCACCTACTGACTGATGCTGGCTTTCAGAAAGTTCCATTCTTGCCTCAGCGACAAGATCCTCAAAGCTCTCGTTAACCTCTGATAAAGCACCCTTACTCTTCTCATAGAGAACAAGTCCACCCTTAATTGCAGCCTTAGCTAAAGGCTTGCCAATTCCAGCCACAGCCGGAATTAGAACGGGAGCTAATACTACCGCGCCAATCCCCGCTATCACACCAGGTACGCCAGCTTCTTCAAAGAAATCACCAATTTTTATTGCCATGACCAACTACCTCCAGTCATTTGTTTAATTTTGCTTAAACTCTTATATATCTCTTATTTGTAATTGTTATTTCATCCTCCTAAAGGGGGGTTGTTCAGCTTACGACCTTTAAAGACCGTTGTCGTAAGCCATTCAGTCCGGCAGCCACCGTCGAGCCATTATTGACTATTGTTGCCGCTAGGGGGCTGATCCCAAAAACCGCAGCTAGCGCCATGGCAGCTAGGTTTGGGATAGCAACGATGGCTGTGTTCTGGTGAATTAATTGTTTAGCTTTTCGAGCGATCGCAATTGCCTCTACTAGACCTTGAAGGTCATTCTGCATCAGCACAATGTCTGCTGTCTCACGGGCGATATCAGATCCATGAGCAAAGGAAATTGAGACATCAGCGTAAGCCAAAGCTGGGGAATCATTAATTCCATCGCCTACAAACGCGACTGTCTTACCCTGCTCATGTAGTTGACGAACGACTGTTGCTTTCTGTTCGGGAAAAGCTTCTGCGTGAGTGTGAGTTTCTGGAATACCAAGCTCAGAGGCAACAGCATTGGCTGTCTGCCACTTGTCTCCGGTCAAAAGGTGAATTTCTACACCTGCAACCGTCCGAAGCATTGCAATCACGTCGCGGCTCTCTGGACGGAGAACATCGCTGTACTCAATCTTACCTTGAAGTTCACCATTGCTAGCCACATAGATGGCCGAGGTTTCCTCTGTCTGACTGAGCTTTCGATGCTGCCTTAGGTCAATCCCCACTTGACGCAGAAAGCGATCACTACCGACCTGAACCAACTGTCCATCAACTTGCGCTTGGACACCTAGACCCAGGTGATAATCCCACTTGCCGCGCGGCATAACTGAGACTGCCTGAGATTGTGCATAGCGCATCACAGCTGCTGCTACTGGGTGCGTGAGACGCTGCTCAGCCGCCGCTGCCAATTCCAACACTCGTGTAGGTGGCGTCAATGGATTCATACTCTTGACGCCAATGACAGTTACCTCACCTTCAGTTAGGGTACCTGTCTTGTCAAAGACAATAGTATCAACCTGTGCTAGTTGTTCTAATGCCCGCCCGCTGCGAATTAGGATGCCGCGCCGTGCTGCATAGGTCAGTGCTGCCAGGACTGTTGTCGGTACGGAAACCCGGATACCAGTAGCAAAATCAAGAGTGAGGACAGAAGCTGCCCGAGCTGGGTTGCGCGTGGCAGCAAAGACTAAACCACCAAGCAACAAAGTTGGCATCACTGCTTTGTCAGCAATTTTCGCCGCATAGTTCTCTATCCGGGTATCGTGAACAGGAGCTGCCTGCATTAATTGAATACTCTGTCCGGCGCGAGTGTCATTACCCACCCGTTCAACCAGAATATAAATCCTCCCTTCCCTAACTAAGGTGGATGCGTAAACGGCTTGTCCTGGGTTTCGCACCACTGGCATGGATTCACCAGTCAGTTTCTGTTCATCCAGCAGTGCTTTACCCCTCAAAATGCGACCATCGATCGGAACCTGCTCGCCTGGGTAGACAATGACTGTGTCACCTGGCTGAACTTCATGGATCGAAACTTGTTGCTTTTGTCCATCACGCTCAACCCAAACACATGCTGAGAGAGAGTCAAGGAGATTGAGTGTTTGCAATTTACTCTTTTGAGCTGTCCGTTCGCGAATGTGATCGCCGATTTCAATCAGACCGAGCATCAGTGATGGCGTCAGAAAGTTACCTTGAAGAGTTGTAATGGTAATTGCCATCAAATCAAGGAAGTCAATATTTAGTCGCCGTTGCTCTCTCACACCTGCCACAGCTCGTTGCGCTACAGGCAAGGCAGCAACAACTATGGTTCCAGCTACTATAACTGCTGGGATAGGCAGGCCCAAGGGTCCCCCCAGGAATGCCAAAGTTGTAGCGAGGGCAGAAAGCTTCAGAGCCGATTGAGAGCTGGTTGTATGAGTTGCGGCTTGTTGAGATGAACTTTTAGAGTTTGTTAGAATGACTGGCCCACCAGCTTTTTGCAGCAGACGAACCAAATACAAACGCATTTTGGCGTCTGATGTACTGGATTCATAAGTAATGGCTACAGAGGCAGCATCACGGTTAATTCTGATGCGCGTAACTTGTGCCTCTGCTTCAAGCACCGTCTGGAGTTGCTGAGCAAAGTTTGCATCATGGATCAACCGAGGCACCCGAAATCGCACTCGTCCAGGAATTATGTGAACGATGCTATACGCGACCTCCACTGACAGTGCTACTTGGTGACTGTTTCTATCAAGTGGAACAACTTTTCCATTCTTAGCAACTACACTTGGGGACGGTGGTAGTTGCACCTTTGCTTTCACCATTTTTTTCCTCTACCCTGATGACCACGGAAGGCGGTCACTGATACACCACCGTTGACTAGAGAGGTAAGTTCGCCATATATGCTAGAGAGGCAGCAAGGGCTGGATGCTTCAACTCCGCCCATCCATGGCCTGATTCTACAGTTGCTTGCCCATTTGCCACATTTGGTTCTGCTTGCGGACTTGCACTGCCAGCAAGCTGAATTAGCTCAATGCCATAGGAACACATCTGAGCATCTGGGAGCAAACCAGGTTCATAGGTGATGACAAGGTTTGCCGTAGGGCGATTGATGCGGTAACCTTTGAACCGCTCGTCTGCTTTAAGCAGCGCCTCAAGTCGCTGGGCGTATAGCCGATTCTGAGCTAGCAAAGGCACATGAAACCTTACCCGTCCTGGAATTGCATGGACAATACTGCAAGCTATCTTTGCAGATTTGCTAGTTTTGATAGCAGTAGGTGGTTTCTGCGACCTTTGGGCTGTCTGAGAAATTTGGTCTTTTTCTGTTGTAGTTGATTCAGAGTCTAAATATTCAATTACCTGACGAGTTGCACTTGCTGCAATAAGGTAAGCAGGAATTGCTGACAGTCCGTGGAGCCCTAACTTCCCCGTAACTAATAGCCCTGTAACTAGGGGGATGAGCGAACGCCCCTGCTCTTGCCAGAAATCAAGCGATCGCCAAGCAGCGAACAGTTCAGTTTTTTCCTCCGACTCTTGTGAACCTGGCAATAAGACACCGAAATGCTTGAGTATCTCAAATATTTGAGGCAGCGACATCTTTTCCCGGTCATACTTAACCAGTAAACTGCCCGTTTCCTGGTTGACGGAGACCTCACTTATCCCTTCTTGCTGCTTTAGTTGTTGTGAGAGCGCATCTGATAGCGAGTTAAAACGACTATCATTAGTGCGGAGCCGAATACGACCAGGCAGAGCATGCACAATCTGCAACTTGCTTTCTACAAGCAGCGTTAGATCTATGGCGGCTTTGCTTGTTAAATTAAACTTCTCCCCGTTTTGCTCCGGCTCGGAAATTAAACCAGGAGATGTCCTCGGTCGAGGGTTCACTCCTTCCTCATTGCTAATGGTCCTTGTCATTGACTCTATAGCGCGGCCTATCTTTAGGTTAATACTAGGTTAAGCTTAGTTTAAACTTAGCAAATGGATATCGCTCTAACGAATGAATTTTTCTGGTGTGAACCTCGATGAACTTGCTGCCGCTTGAATTTGTGAGTTTCATCCTACTACCTGCCTCACTGCTATCAAAACGCACTTAGCACTCAGCGTTGGTGTTGCTGGTGAGTGTGCTCTTTAGTGAGATTCTATAGAACTAAAATGAGAAAATCACTAGTAGATATTTTGGCAGAGTCCAGATTGTGCAACGCAAACCTACAGTAGAGGAGATTCGTGCAGCAACCGGGAAGACTGTTCCAGACATCATTGCACCAAACTTACATGTTTTGTTCTGTGGCATCAATCCTAGCCTCTACAGTGCAGCAGTTGGACATCACTTTGCCCGTCCGGGAAATCGCTTCTGGCCAACACTACATAGAGCAGGCTTCACAGAGCGATTACTCACACCGTCAGAAGATGGGGATCTGCTGCAATTTGGGTATGGTTTGACGAATATTGTGGAGCGGGCTACAGCAAGGGCAGATGAACTAAGTAGTGAAGAATTGGTTATAGGTCAGCAGCAGTTAGCCATCAAAGTACAGCGTTATCGACCAAGGTTTCTGGCTATTCTCGGTATCAGTGCGTATCGGACAGCATTCAATCTTCCTAAAGCAGTTATAGGGCAACAAGCGAAATCTCTAGATAAGACAATCATCTGGGTATTGCCCAACCCTAGTGGGTTAAATGCTCATTATCAACTAGAAGATCTCAAACAGGTATACCGAGAGTTGCTAGTTGCGATTGCTCCCCATCCACTAGGTTGAGGTACCTTTCTTATGAGTCAGAAACGTTCGAGCTTGAAACCGTTAACTTGCTAAAACGGCACGGTAGCGCACTTTACCACTACGAACGCGATCGACAGCTTGATTGACATCTTTCATGTCAAACTGCTCACACATCGGTGCAACCCCATGTTTAGTGCAGAACTCCAACATCGCTGCCGTGTCACCAGGCGCACCTGCACGACCGCCACTGACCGATCGCTGCTCGTGAAAAATTGGAAATGGAGCCAGTTTCAATTCGCTTTCAGGTACACCCACAATACATAGCCTCCCTTCCGGAGCGAGAGCTGCAATATACTGATTCCAGTCCACGTCTGCTGAGACAGTTGAGATGATAAAGTCAAACCGATTTGCGGCTTTGGCAAGTTCGTCAGTGCCGCGTGTGGCAATGAAGTCGGTTGCGCCTAGTTGCCGTGCCTCTTCTTCCTTATTGTGAGAGGAACTAATAGCAGTTACATCCGTGCCAAACTTAGCCAAAAACTGAACTGCTAAATGTCCTAACCCACCTACACCCAGCACAGCTGTCTTCATACCTGGACGTACATCATAATGTATCATTGGTGTCCAGACAGTAGAGCCAGCACACATTAGCGGACCAGCAAGGGAGGGGTCTAAGTTTTCTGGAAGGGGAATAGCAAAGTGAGACTGAACGCGAAGGGAATCCGCCCATCCTCCGTGGCGTCCGACGATAGTTTCCTCTTGATGAACCACACACAGGTGTTCTTTCCCCCGTCGGCAATAATGGCAGACTTGGCAAGAGCCAGATTGCCAGCCAACGCCCACTCGTTGTCCGACTTTGAGATCGTTAACTTGCTCTCCTACGGCGGCGATTTCACCAACAACTTCATGTCCTGGTATGAGTGGATAAGTACTTATTCCCCAATCGTTGTTAATCATTCCCAGATCGCTGTGACAGACACCACAGTACTGAACGCGCACTTCCACTTCTTGTGGGTTCAGTGGCTTTGGGTCGTATTCAAACGGCACTAGCTCTGACTTGGGAGACATGACAGCATAAGCTTGTACTTTCATACGCGTTTCTTTTGACTGAGATAGTAGTGATCTTACCTTCGTTTCTAGTTGTCATTGTGTGTACAATGAGCATATCATTCAAAAATGAAAGTTATTCGCTGGGAGCAAGCGAAGAACAAGAAGCTCAAATCAGAACGAGGCGTCTCATTTGAAGCGGTGTTGGCGGCGGTGGAGCGAGGAGACTTGCTCGATGACTTCACGCACCCGAATCAAGGGAAGTACCCGAACCAGCGTATTCTCATCGTTCAGATTAAAGGCTACGCGTATATTGTCAAGTATGTGGATACCGAGTCGGAAGTATTCTTGAAAACAATCATTCCATCGCGCAAGGCGACGAAAGACTACCTTGGAAGGAGGCTATGACCATGAGTGAACTTGACGAGGAAGAAAAGGATTTTCTCGAATCGTTCGAGCGCGGCGAGTGGGAGCCAGTCAGTGATAGAGGTCGCCTGCAGCAACTCCAAAGGTATGCCAAGGCTACGCTCGCAAAAGACAAGCGGATTACCCTCCGGCTCTCGTCGGTCGATCTCGATGCAATTCAAGCGCGAGCCATCGAAGAGGGCATCCCCTATCAAACGTTCATTTCGAGCATTTTGCATAAGTATGTTACCGGTCGCTTGACCGAACGGTGAGAGTAAAATCCCCAATAAAACATGTTTTAGTCGTAAACTACGTCTAGCCGCTACGCTCTTGCAGACGCTTTCAACAGCCCTCCAACTATCTCATCCAAAGGACAAGATAACCAGGGACCTTTATCGGGCGAGTTTACATAGGTCGCCCCAAGCAAAGCAATTACACGCGAACCGTTAGTGTCTGCATCCCCAATCCATCCACAAAACTGGTTAATGCACTTAAATTTCTTATTGGTTCTTACACCAAGGTGAAGGCAGCAATGGCAGGTTTGAGAGGTATAGGCAGGAGGAACAACTACGACTTTAACCCCTTCCTTAATACCCTTGTACTCTAGAAAGATACGCAACTGATGAAATGACCAGGAATTAGAGCGACGCCGCTCTGTTTTAGCCCTTGGTTGTTTGTTTGTTCTCTCACGAATTCCCGTTAAATCCTCAATTGCTAGTACGCTGTTTAATTCCTTGGCTTCGGTAATTATACTCTTACTGATATTGTGATTAAGCCAGGATTGAAATCTTCTCTCTCTTCCCGATAACCGTTGCAAAATCTGTCGGCATCTACGCCGTGTAGACCTTATGCCTTGGGAAGCCTTGCGTTGTAAAGAAGCTCTAACTCTGGCAAACTTATCTCGAATTCGGTGCCGCTTGCGGGCTGGAGGTCGCCTCCAGCCCGTTCGGCACCTTTATGTTTGGCAGTTAAGCGATTAGCCCCAACTCTGGCACAAGCACGAATGACATGGTTAGACACCAAATTGAACTTGTCTTTGGCATCGTTGTATATCACTGCTTGGATAGAGTTACGGTTAGTGAGTGTCGGCTTAACTGAGGAATTTATGAACTCGCAGCATGACGCGAACTCCAAAACAGTATCCTTAAGCTTGGCACACTGTTCTGGGGTAGGTTGGAGTCTTACAACTAGTGTCAGTACTTGGTTCATGTATATAATAGTACCACGAAGCGGGAAATTATTGGAAGTCTCCGGGGTGTTGAACCCCATCGACTTCCCGCTCTCCCCCTCCCACCGAAATCGCTGAGGTCGGAGCCCCCCGCGATTTCGGTGGGAGGATGTCACCAACTAGCAGGAGTGTACATAGTCACAGTCGAACCATTTTTCTTACACAGTGGGGGGTCAGCAATAGTCAAAGTAGAAATAGTATAAGCAGTTCCATTAATTGTGAGCTGTGAAGCTGTTGATAGGGGGTGATTAGCTGTACTTTTGATTGCTGCGAAACCACAGCCATTGACAGTGGCATTGAAATGATTGGGTACATCACTAAAAGTCACTGAGTATGATTGTCCAGCTGTGTATCCCACCAACTCATATCTGCCTTTTGCCGTCTGAAAGTTGCCACTAGGAGTTGGGGTATATACTCCATTAGTACATTTGGGTACTGAACTAGCAACAGCAATTTTAGTCAGGTCAATCGTTGTCCCATCGATGACGATGGTGTTACCAACAGAAGGCATGGAAGTGCTAGTGCCAATAGAAATCTGCCCACAGGCTCCAGCTTTAATGCTCTTTTTGTAGGGTTGTCCTATGAGTCCAACTTTCAAATGCTCATTAGGATTGACTCCAGAGTGAACATAAACATTCCCCGCACTATCCCTAAAAACTGCTGGTGGGGGCGCTGCATCAGCTGAAAGACTTGTTAGAGCAAGGGAGAAAATGCCACCACTAAGGGCAAATGCCCACAGACCAAAAAGCGACAATGCTTTCTTGACTACAATCATTGTTTCGTTATTATCCTTGATTGACTTAAGTAGATATTGGATTAAAGGCTACCGTCTTGAATAAGTAATTTAACTAGGATGATGTAAAGATTGTTTCTTCGTTTCAGAAAAAATTGTGAAGACATTTTTTAGCTCAATCCAACAGAAGCTCCGTCTTCCCCGCAGGTTAGCGTCGTGACATGTCCTGTAAGGTTCTGTTTCTTCGATCCCGATAGCATTGTTGGCTGCTCATTGCAAGAGATTATAGGCAGTTAGAGGATGTCTGAGAAGTAGTTTTTTTAAGACAACAAAATACAACTGGAGCTGCGCTCCAGGTAAGCCGTCCAACTCGAAGCGATTGTTAGGCGCAGACATCTAGCAGGACGTGACTGTGGCAGTTGCCTACCTAAACAATGTCCCCTACGACCAGAAGCTATCCTCTGTCTGCTCGTCCCCTTGGAATTCGCGGAACTCTGAGACCTTTCCATTCGCAAGCCGCCATACGTGCACCTCCGGGAATGCCGCGGAGCGACCGTTGCGTTCCGCCTTAACAGTCACGAGCGCTACCACGATATCTTCTTCAGCAAGGACGTGATGAACTTCGATCCCGAAGATACCGCCGCAAAGTTCCATGGTGTGTTTGAAAAATCCGACGACCTCCTCGTGGCCCTTGTAGTCGCCCGACAACAGACTGTGACCCGGCACGTGCCAGGTGATCGATGCGTCGAATGCCTCAAGGACCGCGGGAATATCGCCCTTGGTGAAGTCGTCGTACGTCTTACGGATGATAGTAGCCTTGGTCGGGATCATGGCTCCTCCATAACTTGGAATCTAGCTTTGTCCAGCAAACAGTATGCCAGTAGCAACGCCTAACGGCAAAAGTCAGCGGTTGCAGATGACCCAAACGCAGCCTTGATCGCCCCTCAATCCGCTGCACTGCCGTGTTAGCTGGAGCAAGGACCGTTCGCCCTCCAATACGCCTCACCGTTCATCTTATGGGCGCTTTTGGGACCACAAACAAAACTCAAACCACTGTCCCAACAGGGCGAATGCACTGGTCTGACCTGGCAGCGTTGTTGTATGGGTCAAATGTATCAGGAGGGACTTGGGTGCGTTGGTGTCCTGCGGCGCTACGCACGCGAAGAGCTACCACAATTGGCTAGTAATGGCTGGCGTCTCCCGACTAGAGATGAATTGCTGACACTAATCGATAACCAGCGCAAGGAGCACGGAACCGATCCCTATATCAATGTAGTTGTTTTTCCTGACATTCCTCGCGATGGCGAGAGCTACTGGACTAGCACGCCTTTTGACAGGAACCAGCTTTGGTGCATTGATTTCGGTACCGGTGTGGGTGATAACTGCGGACCATACCCAGAGTCGGTACGCTTGCTGAGGGATCACCACTAAAGTAAAGCAGGAGGATAGTAGTTCAGATCGGCTACCATGAGTTGATGAGGAAGCTGTTTGGGATCTGTTGGGTTAACACAAATGGCGATCTCTTCTAAAGGCTGCCAGTGAAGCCGTTGAAAGAATCGCACGTTTTGTAATTGCACCGTTGCGAGGAATCGTTCGCACCCCCATGTGTTAGCAGTCGTAACTGCTTTGTAGATCAGCCCCTTACCAATTTGACCGCCACGACGATAATCCTGATGTACACCTAGTCTGCCTCCATACCAAAGTCCCGGCTGTGATTCGTAAATCCTTACAACACCTACAACTTGGTTTAAGGAAGCTGCTTCGCAATCAATAGCCACAATGGGATACGCGTAAGAGTCAATCTCGTCTTCATCACTATCTGTAAAGAGTTTTTGCTCGTGACAGAAGATTGCCCGTCTTAGCTCAAAGTAAGCTTTCACCTCATGGGGAGACAGGGCCAACTTAAACTTGTAGCGTTGCTCTGTCATAGATCCTTATCACCTTTTTTGCAAACGCAGATGCACAAGGAATGAACGCAGATGAGTATGATTTTTTACTTTGTTCTGAAGGGTAGCGGCTGTATCAGGTTACGTACCATTGCTACTTTTCAAAGGTAGAGAGGGCAGAGCAAGCACCGCACTTGGCACAACCTGCCTTGATATCTTTAGAACTCATCCCTGCTTGCTGTAGCATAGTGCCCACCTGTTTATAGAGCGCGTACATGAACTCACTTTTGGGAGCAGGATGACCTGCCAACGGCGTTCCCGTAATTGGTACAAAGGGCACGACGAAGGGATAAACGCCGACTTGGATCAGGCGATCGCATGTCATCAGTAACATCTCCAAACTATCTCCCAAACCTGCTAGCAGATATGTACTCACCTGTCCCCAACCAAAAACCTCAACTGCACAGGTAAATGCCTCAAAGTAGTACTCCACTGGTACTGTTGCCTTTCCTGGCATAATTTTTGCTCGCACCTGTGGCTCGATGGCTTCTAGGTGCATTCCCAAACTGTCTATGCCAGCAGCCTGCATGCGCTTAAACCAGGTGAAATCATCGGGCGGTTCGCACTGTGCCTGAATTGGTAGGTCAACGTTGGCTTTGATTGCTTCGGCACATTCTGCTAAGTAGGCAGCACCGCGATCACCCGTATTTGGCGTTCCCGTTGTCATTACCAGATGCTTAACTCCATCCAACTTCACCGCCGCTGCTGCCACCTCAGCTAGTTGAGCAGGAGTCTTACGGGCAATGGTTTTACCTGCTGCCAAGGATTGCCCGATAGCACAAAACTGGCAGGAGGTCGCCGTATCGCCATAGCGGATACAAGTTTGCAAAACTGTTGTTGCTAGAACGTCATGGCTATGCAGCAGTGCAATCTGCCAGTAAGGAATACCATCAGCAGTCTTGAGGCTGTAGAATTTTGGCTGGGGAGGAAAACTAATCGATGTGACTGCTTCTCCATCCAATTCCAAAATTGCCTGAGCTGTTGCTTCGTTAATGTTCACAGTGTAGGGTGACTGAGCCGCAGTACTGTTGAAAGTCGGCACCATGACCGTCGTACCATCCACTGTTACTGCTTTATGATCGGAAGGACCAGCCCCACCCTGACGTCCGGCAGAGCCAATTCCCGGTTCAACCAGTTTCAGCCCATGTGACTGTAGTTCTGTAATCAATTTGTGTTTGTTCATCAGTACTCAGCTAAGCTCGTACAAAGACGCTACTGGAACGTCAATGAGCTGTTTGTCTATCTCTGCTCCATCCGTTGACTGAGCTGGTGCCATTAATGACATGGCACTCATGTTAATGCGCAACTGTAGTAAATCAGGGCGGGCATAATGACCAACAGAGTCCATCATTCGCTTGCGCTTGGTGATCAAAGAAAAATCTAGATCGGCGATCGCCATTCCCTCTCCCTCCGTAATTGGTGGACAGAGATGGTTACCTTCTGGTCCGATAATTGCTGTGTTGCAGCCTCCTATGAGTACGCACTGCAATTTCTCATCTGGGGTAATTTGTCCTACTTGCTCTGGGGAGAGCCAGCCAGTGGCGTTGACCACAAAACAGGCTGATTCTAGAGCATGGTGGCGAATTGTGACTTCGATCTGATCTGTGAAAATCTGCCCGACTAAGGAGCCAGGAAACTGGGAGCAGTGAATCTGCTCGTGCTGTGCCATAAGAGCAAACCGGGCTAGGGGATTGTAATGTTCCCAGCAAGCTAGAGAACCCAGTCTGCCGACAGCAGTAGGCACAACTTTTAACCCCGAACCATCTCCCTGCCCCCAAATCATGCGCTCGTGGTAGGTAGGAGTAATTTTGCGTCGCTTCAGTAGCAGAGTGCCATCAGCGTCAAATAGCAGTTGAGTATTGTACAGTGAACCGTTATCCCGCTCATTGACTCCTAATAGCACTACAATGCCGTAAGAGCGAGCAGCTCGGCTAACGGTATCAGTTACTGGACCTGGCACTGTTACCGCTTCTTCATACAGCCGCCTATGCTCTTTGCCCATTAACACTGGAGGCTGCACAAACGAGAAGTAGGGGTAGTAAGGCACAAATGTCTCTGGGAAAACGACGAGTTGTACTCCCTCTTGAGCCGCTTTGACGAGCGCCTGTAGCACCTTATCCATCGTTCCATCCCGGCTGAACAGAACTGGGCTAATCTGCACTGCGGCTGCTCGAACCCTGTGTGAGTCATCCATAGGTTTTTCAAGGGATAGAGTGTTGCACTACATTTAGAGTGTCCAGGTATCGAGAATCAATGCACCTTCTTTGCGGTGAAGCAGAACAATATCCAGCACATCCAAGGGACTAATCGGACGGATACCAGGAATCAACGAAGGTTCCCCATGACCATACAAAGCTTGCAGAGCGAAACGACAGGCGTAAACTTTACCCCCCTCAGACATGAACTTAATCAGTTGGTTATTCATAGCCTGATGACCAGGAAATGCTTCGTCCCCGATCTTAGGAAAGCCTCGTTGCACGCCGAGAGTGACACCAGGACCATAGAGCAGAATTGAAGTCTCAAACCCTTTACGGAGAATACGGGTAGCAGTTAGTAAATTCACCAAACCAATAGAACCCTCGAAAGCAACGGTATGGAAGGTGATCAATGCTTTCTCACCCGGTTCTGCCTGAACATCAGGAAAAACCTTCTCTTCGTAATCAACAAAAAAGTCACCAGCTTTGTGAGCAGGGGCTGTTACTTCAGGCATAGTTTTCTCTTAAGTCAATTTGAATTGTTCTGCTAGGTTAAGTGCTGGCTCTTAGGGCTTTTTGTGTTTTTCAATACAAAACTTCCAAGTCTAACAATAAAATCAGGGATGAAGATCGCTACCCCTCAGACTGTCTCTAACCAACATTAAACACCTATTTAAATCGATAGGTGATGAGACGAGACTAGTAGCTACCTGGAGAAAGATTGCAGATGGTCAAATTTCAAGCTAACTTAGGGTTAGATTTCTCGAAAAACGTCGAAATGACTACCGTCTCCCCGAAAAATTCCGTCTCGCCAGATAGTGATGGGGTCAGCCCGGAGCATCCGCTAACGATTGCTGAGCGCTTGGCACGGCGGGAAAGGTTTTTCCTAGAGGGTCCCGCCAATCTATCTGAACGCGAGACCCGCAAAAGAATTGCTTATGACTCGGCGAGTGAGCGACATCAAGATCGTTAGAATTCATGTCCCCGCTCCTGGCCTTAGTAGATGCTGGACCACTAGTAGCCTATTACAACAAAACAGATTTCTACCATACTCAGATCTGTGACTATTTTCAGAGTTGCACATTTGGGCTTGTCACTACAGATCCTTCGAATTTTTGATCCCGTTGGGCGCAGCGTACAACTGACAAATCATCTGGGGAATAACACAAGCTTAAAGGTTAGCGCCAGCCGTTTCGCTATTGTGGTTGGTAAAGTAACAGTAAGAAGCCTGCGCACAAAACACCAATGAAAATTCTGCACGGTACCTGGATTCCTCAAGCAGAAGATGGATTTATCCAAGAGGGCACATTTTACCTTTGGGTAGAAACGACTGAGGTAAGCAAAAAGCGCACAACTGCTCAGAATATTCATCCATGTCAACTTTTCAAGAGCAGTCTTGAGGCATTTCTAAGTCAAGAGTTAGGGATTCAATCTGAGCGGGGATCGCATTTAGCTCAAGAGCAAATTTCGCCACAGTATTTTTTGCTGCCAAGTAGCGGCGATCGCCCTCTCCCTTCTCTTGAATTGTCACGATACTTAGAACAGGATATCCCTGAAGCCTTTGAGCTGCAATATTGGCAAATAGACTGCTATGCCGCAAAAACCTGGATTAAGCTCAGCGGGCTTCATTTCGAGCTGGTAACGAATGTTATCAAGCTGCTCAACGAGCTACATTTTATCGCTATTAACAATCTGGCAGAAGTGCAACTGGGTGCAGATCTGCTGTTTTGGTATCACTACACTCAAGCGTTTAAACAAGTCATTCTCAAAGACCAATACATTCCAGCTCTTAAGTATCGGGAGATTGCCAATCCCAAACCAACGACTTCAGGTAAAAGCAAAGGAAAATCAGCTGTAAAAACTCAACAAAAAAGCGTTTCTCAATTTGAGATTTATCCTGGCTGGGAAATTGTTAGTGAGTTATACGAAGCTAACCTGAAGCGATATGTGGACTACATGCCCCTGGCTTGTGTAGCGGGTTTTGTAAAACCACAGGAGATACCAGAATTCTACGATCGCGAAACGCTATTGCGGCATTTTTCGGAATGCCTATTGACCGAAATTGCCACCCATACACCTTCCACGGCTGGGTTCGATCAAAAAATTTCCAACACACTTCTGCACGATTGCCTATCTGCTCATGGTCAGTCCCTTGGCAAAGATGCAGGTTTGGAGCTGTATCAACAGTGGCGGACTTGGCGTGATCGCATCAGCCATACCCAAACGGCAATTCCTTTCTACCTCTGCTTTCAGCTTCAAGAACCCAGTCAGCCAGAAAACCCTTGGGAACTTCAGTTTCTCGTTGCACCCAGACAAGATCCATCCCTGCGAATCCCCTTAACAGACTATTGGTCGTCAAAACCCAAGCGTCAGCAAGAACTGCAAAAACAGTTAGGCGAAAGTTTTGAGCAAAATCTGCTCTTAAACCTGGGCTATGCAGCACGGATCTACCCCAAACTCTGGCAAGGGTTAGAAACCGATCAGCCCGTTAGCATTTTGATGGATCTAGCAGGAGCCTTCGAGTTTTTGCAAGACTCAGCCTGGGTGTTAGAGAGCGCCGGATACAAGGTTATTATTCCCGCCTGGTGGACTCCTAAAGGTCACCAACGAGCAAAGGTGCGTCTCTGGGCGAAAGGAAAATCTCTTTCAGAAGATAAGGCGAAGAGCTACTTTAGCTACGACACGCTAGTGCAGTATCAGTACGACCTAGCAATTGGCAACGAACCAGTTACAGAAGCAGAATGGCTGGAGCTGGTCAAGGCAAAATTCCCCCTGGTTCAATTTCGGGGACAGTGGATGCACCTGGACCAGGATAAAATGCAGCAAATGCTAGAGTTTTGGAAAAAGCAGCAGCAGGAAAACCCGGAACTCACGCTGCTGGACTTTATGCGATTGACTGCTGAGGGTAACGAAGAACTTGAGGTTGCGTTTGACCGCGATCAAACCCTAGCAGAGATGCTCAGTAAACTCAACGACAAAAGTTGTTTAGAGGCAATTACTGACCCGGTTGGACTGCAAGGCTCTTTGCGAGAATATCAAAAACGCGGGGTTTCCTGGCTTTCCTACCTGGAACAACTAGGTCTGAACGGTTGTCTAGCCGATGATATGGGTCTAGGCAAAACCGTCCAGGTGATTGCGCGAATGGTTCAAGAGCAGGAACAGGCAGAACAAGCCAATGTTTCGCTTCGACCAACCTTATTGATTGCGCCAACCTCCGTGATTGGCAATTGGCGCAAGGAAATCGAAAAATTTGCTCCCCATCTGCGGGCTATTGTGCATCACGGCATTGAACGGGCAAAGGATACAGAAGAGTTTCAAGCGATGGCCGCACAGAACAATGTGGTTATTACCTCCTTCACCTTGATTCGCAAAGATCTAAAACTTATTGAAAGCGTCAATTGGCACCGGGTTGTCCTAGACGAAGCGCAGAATATCAAAAACCCGAAGGCAGAGCAGACTAAAGCTATTCTGAAGCTGGCTGCTCCCCATCGACTAGCACTCACTGGCACCCCTGTCGAAAATCGCCTGTTAGATCTCTGGTCGATTTTCAATTTTCTGAATCCAGGCTATCTGGGTAAAGAAGCTCAATTCCGCAAAAGCTTTGAAGTGCCTATTCAGAAAAATCAGGACACAGTGAGATCGGCAACCCTCAAAAAGCTTGTAGAACCCTTTATTCTGCGGCGGGTGAAGACCGACCAAGCCATTATCAAAGATCTGCCCGACAAGGTTGAGCAAAAGCTCTATTGCAACCTTACTAAAGAACAAGCGTCCCTTTACGAAGCTGTGGTCAAAGATATTTCAGGCGAATTAGACACAGCTGAAGGTATACAGCGTAAAGGACTAATCTTAGCTACCCTCTTAAAATTGAAGCAGATTTGCAACCACCCCCGACAGTTTCTACAGGATGAGAGCGACTTTACCCCAGAGCGATCACACAAACTCAGCCGTCTGAGCGAAATGGTCGCAGAAGTTATGGCCGAAGGCGAAAGCCTATTGATATTTACCCAATTCACTGAACTGGGGGATGCTCTGGAAAAATACCTGCGCCAGATCTGCCATTACAACACCTACTACATCCACGGTGGTACCAATCGCAATAAGCGTGAACAGATGATCGCCGAATTCCAAGATCCTGAAACCGAGCCGTCGGTGTTTATTTTGTCCCTTAAGGCGGGTGGAGTCGGCATCACGCTAACTAAAGCTAACCATGTTTTCCACTTTGACCGTTGGTGGAATCCGGCTGTCGAAAATCAAGCGACAGACCGAGCCTTCCGCATTGGTCAGAAAAAAAATGTGTTTGTGCATAAATTTGTGGCGATTGGCACCCTAGAAGAGCGTATTGACGAAATGATTGAAGACAAGAAAAAACTAGCTGGATCAATTGTTGGCACCGATGAATCCTGGTTGACCGAATTAGATAACAACGCATTTAAGCAGCTTATTGCCTTGAACAAGAGCGCAATTTTGGAGTAAGAGTTATGGCTCAGTTTAGTCGGACATGGTGGGGACAACGCTTCATTGCAGCGCTAGAAAAAATCATGGATTCAGGGCGCTTAAGTCGTGGTCGTTCTTATGCCCGAGGGGGCAAGGTGAAAAGCTTCGAGATTGAGGATGGATTGATCAAAGCTCAGGTACGCGGTTCAGTAAATCCATACTTTGGGGTGTATAAAGAACCTCTCTACATCGCCACAATTGAGTTCAAGTCCATCAGCGCTGCCAATTGGTCAGCCGCGATCGCCTATGTTGCCTCCAAAGCCAGTTTGATCTCCCGACTGATGCTCAAAGAAATGCCTGACACTATCGAAGATGCCTTTGCCAAACTAGATTTGCACCTGCTGCCACATAGTAAAGCCGATTTCAAGACTTCATGTTCCTGTCCCGACTGGAGCAACCCCTGTAAGCACATTGCTGGAGTATACTACTTGCTAGCAGCTCAGTTAGACCAAGACCCATTTTTGTTGTTTGAATTGCGGGGGCTATCGAGAGAGTCCCTCCAAAAAGAACTGGCGAAATCTCCTTTAGGACAAGCCCTATCAGCAGAATTAGCGTTAGAAAAAACTGCACCTGACCCTGATTCAACTTATTACACCAGACCTACTTTGCAGTCGTCGGTCGCTGTTGCGAGTTTAAAGGACTTTTGGCACGGAACGAAACGCCTACCCCAAGTGATCGAAGCCGCTTCACAAACTAGCGTTCCAGCAATTTTAGTGAAAAAGCAAGGTGACTTTCCGCCCTTTTGGTCCAAGGAGAGTTCATTTATCGAGACAATGGAAGAACTCTATGGACGGATAAGAAACAAAAATACTAGTCTTTTTTAGATGAGTGAAAAACTGTTGACTAAACGACTCCGCTATTTTCTCCCTTACGGAAGAACTGCTGCAAAATCTCGGTTGGTTTGCGGTCCCATGTATCAATATGGTTATATATTAGTCCCTCTGAATTAATTGTGTACGTAGAATAACCGTTGAAAAATATCTGGGCTTTCCACGGAACACGCAGAGTGCCTCGAACGGTCCATGTTGCTAAGATAGTATCCTTAGCTTCTTGATGTACTGCATGCAGGTCAAAGTAGAGTTGTGTAAAAAATAGCTGACCGTGAAATCGCAGTGTCCAAAAGATAATGCGGTAGTTGATTTTCCCCTTGAATTTGCTAATTGGATCTTGAAAGTAGATGTCCTCCGTATAGATATCGTAAGTGATGTCTTTCTCAAACAGGGTTGGTAGATCCGCCTTGAGTGTTTCTATCACCCGTTCTATCTGTGATTGATATTCACCCTCGCTCAACTCCCTAACCTTTGCTCCAGTCATTCTGCTCCCCTGTTTTTATTTGATCTCTATGGCTCTTACTGCTAAACATAGTGAAGTGGCTACTTGTCTTCACCCCTGCTCGGATTTTGCCTGACGTGAACAGCTTATCTCCAGAAATTATAGACTCCTTAGCAGAACCAGCATCTCCACAGCCATGTGGTCCACCACAAAAACCCTCTAAGCAAGCGATTCGGACTAGCCTTAAGGCTTCTACGCTCGACGGAGTGTTTGCTGCCATCTTTAGCAGTACTACGAGTGGTATCCTACTTGTTAACTTTTTGCTCCAGGTTGGTGCTAGTCCCGCTGAAATCGGGCTGTTGTCATCAATCCCAATGCTGCTGAATCTACTGCAGCCAGTAGGGGCATATTTTGCCGATCGCACTAGCAGTCGCCATCTTTATTGTTTGTGGATCTTCGGTACATCTCGGCTGCTGTGGCTGGTTTTATCGCTCACAATTGGGTGGGTGAGTTGGTTTGATACTGCTCCACATAAGCTGCTCGGCTGGACAATGGGAATTGTATTGGCAACAAATGTCCTCTCATCCTTGGGTGGGGCATCTTGGGTGAGCTGGATGGCGGCGCTGGTTCCCCATCGATTGCGGGGGCGGTATTTTGGCTTGCGCAATAGCGCCTCCAGCTTGACAACTTTGCTCAGTGTACCGTTGCTCGGATTTGCTGTGTCTATTTGGCCTCAAGGGACAGTTCCAGGTTACGGAGTGATTTTATTTCTAGGAGTCGTGGCGGGGATAGTGAGTTTGGGGTGTCAGTCTTTTATGACGGATGTAAACCCGCTACTGCCGCAGTCCGTTTCGCAGCGAAAATCTACAATTATTCCTAGTCTTGATGAGGAGAATTTCCACCAACCCGTACAGACTAGCTTGCTCAAAGACAGCAACTTTTTAATGTTTCTACTTTACTTTGGTCTGTGGACGTTTGCTGTTAACCTAAGCGCGCCATTTTTCAACCTCTACATGCTTGACGATATGACCTTAGACCTAAGCTGGGTTACTTTCTATACCAGTTTAGTATCTGGAGCCGACTTAGTTATGCTCTTGTTGTGGGGGAGATTGGCAGATCGGTTGGGCAATCGTCCTCTGCTACTGTCAGTCGGAATTTTGGTAGCAGTGTCACCTTTATTCTGGCTAGGAGTCAGGACTGACCAACTTTCTTTATGGTTATGGCTACCGCTGATACATCTGGTCAACGGTGGCGCAGGTGCGGCAATTGGCCTGTGTAGCAATAATATTCAGATGGAAGTAGCACCAGTAGAGCTTCCTACTAAATATTTTGCGATCGCGGCTGCTGTTGCTGGTATTAGTGGTGGTCTGGGCACAACAGCAGGGGGCTTTTTGGTTCAGCTAGAATATATAGATGGCTTACCTGAACTGTTCGCTCTCTCAGCTATTGTCCGATTGATTGCTCTTTTGCCTCTAGTCTTTGTGCAAGAGCCGCGCAGTCAACACCTGTTACAGGCTATTAGAAGTTTTCTACCTTTTCCGCCCCAATCGGCAACCGCAGCTACAAGAATTGCCGATGAGTCAGAATAGAAGAGATGGATTACTAAAAGCTAACAGCTTTTAACGCCGCAAATCAGATGAATCAAGTAGATTATCTTCGCATCAGTCTAATAGATCGCTGTAATTTCCGGTGTCAGTACTGCATGCCAGAAGGGGCAGAGCTTAACTATATCCTGCGGCAACAACTTTTGACTGATGAGGAATTACTCATCCTGATAAAAGAGGTTTTTATTCCAGTCGGATTTACCCGGTTTCGTCTCACTGGAGGGGAACCGCTGTTACGTCCGAGTGTAGTGGAATTAGTCCGAGCAATCGCCTCCCTTCCCCAAACTCAAGATCTTGCCATGACCACTAATGGTTTTTTGCTAGCTGGAATGGCACAAGACCTCTATAATGGTGGTCTAAGACGCATCAATATCAGCCTTGACTCCCTCAATCCAGATACCTTTAACCAGATCATTGGCAATCGCTCTCGTTCTCGGTGGCGACAAGTCTGGGAGGGTATTCAGACTGCCCACCAAGTAGGATTCGATCCGCTGAAGCTCAATGTTGTTGTCATACCAGGAGTGAATGATAGCGAAGTCCTTGATTTAGCTGCCTTGACGATTGACCGACAATGGCATGTTCGGTTTATTGAGTTTATGCCAATTGGTAACGATCAGTTGTTTAGTGACCAGGGTTGGATAGCTTCAGCCCAGCTACGGCAGCAAATCAGTGATGCTTTCGGCTTAAGAGAATCCCACGTTCGTGGTAATGGTCCTGCAGACGTATTTCAAATTCCCGGAGCGATAGGAACACTGGGATTTATTAGTCAGATGTCGGAATGTTTTTGCGATCGCTGCAATCGGATGCGCCTATCAGCTGATGGTTGGTTACGCCCTTGTCTACTGAATGAAACAGGTCAAATTGACTTAAAAACCTCTCTTCGCGCTGGAGTAGAACCCGCCCAATTACGGAAGCAGGTTGGTCAACTATTAACACTCAAGCCAGAGATTAACTTTAAACAACGAGAATCTGGGACAACAAGTAGCTATACTCGCACAATGTCCCAGATTGGTGGTTGACTGGCTATGCTTGCCGCGAGTAGTACTCGACCACTAGTAGTTCGTTAATTTGTAGCGCTACCCATTCACGCTCAATCACACTGTTAACTTTTCCAACCATCTTGTTTTTGTCAAACTCCAGGTGGCTGGGTAGGTTAGCCAAGCCAGGGTACTGCAGGTTAGTTTCCACTAGCTTGCGCGAACGCTCTTGATCTCTAACAGCAATTGTTTCACCAGGGCGGCACTGGTAGCTAGGAATATTAACCACTCGCCCATTAACTGTCACATGACCATGATTCACAAGCTGGCGAGCAGCGGGAATTGTGGGAGCCATTCCTAGACGGAAGACAGTGTTATCTAGACGCATTTCCAGCAGTTGCAACAATACCTGTCCAGTGGAGCCAGTCACTCGTCTAGCTCTACGCACATAACGCAGCAGTTGCTTCTCAGTCAAACCGTAGTTGAAGCGGAGTTTTTGCTTTTCTTCTAAGCGAATTGCATACTCAGAGCGCTTCTTGCGAGCTTGACCATGTTGACCAGGTGGATAGGCACGCCTAGCACTCTTACGAGTCAATCCTGGCAGTTCACCTAGACGACGGATAATTCTAACGCGCGGTCCTCGATATCGGGACATGGAGTTTCCTGTTTCTAATCCTTTTAATTTTACCTCAGCATACAATTATAAATCTGGAAGCCAAGATTTTCCATAAATTGCCCGTCAACTGCCCCGCGCCCTTACTCTCGTAACCAGCCAAGAAAACTATCTTTGAGTGAAACGCTCCTGAATACCGACATTATTACAGTAGCCGTAAGAGCTTGTAAACTATCGACGGTCTAGCTCGCCAACATTAGATATCTTCTAAGAACGTAATTTTAAATTCCGTTCCCCTACTTCTGTCAAGCTCGATAGTACCTAGTAACTGACTAGTTAAAGCATTGACCAATTGCAAGCCTAATGACTCTGTATTCCGAAAGTCAAAATCTTCAGGCAAACCAATGCCATTATCACTGACAATTAGGATAAATCTGCTATTAATAACACGGCTAAAAGCAACAAAAATCCCACCAGAAGTTTTATTAGAGAAAGCATGTTTTAAAGAATTTAAAACGAGTTCATTGATGATTAATCCACAAGGTATTGCCGCATCCAAACTCAGAAAAACTGGTTCAATATTGAGTTTTAGGTCAATAATAGATGCGGTAACTTCATATGAATAAAATAAACTTGATACCAGATCCGGAATATATTCAGCTGCATTGATCCTTGCTAAATCTTGAGATTGATATAATTTCTCATGAAGCAAAGCCATAGCCTCAATTCGCCTTTGACTAATTTTGAAGAATTCCAGATCCTGTTTATCCTGGATATAATTAGACTGAAGGTTAAGAAGACTGGAAATAATCTGGAAATTATTTTTAACTCGGTGATGAATTTCTTTCAACAGCACTTCTTTTTCTTGGAGTGATGCTTTAAGTTGCTCTTCCACCCGCCGCCGTGCTAACCGCACTTCTGCCTCACACAACTCACGCTCAATGGCAGGAACAAGTCGCGTGAAATTGCCTTTGAGAATGTAGTCATGGGCACCAGCTTTCATCGCAGCTACTGCAGTATCTTCACCGATAGTGCCTGAAACAATAATAAATGGCAGATCAAGTCCGCTGTCCTGCAATAATTTCAATGCTGCAAAGGCACTAAACTGTGGCATTGAATAATCACAAATAATGAGATCCCACGTTTGTGTGTTTAGTGCAGCAAGCATGGCTGCCGATGTATCAACTCGTTCAACTGTGACTCTATATTTGCTACGCCGCAGATGCCTTAGTAGCAGCATAGCGTCTTTTTCTGAATCTTCAACTAGAAGTAGGCGAAGCGCTATACTCATCTGAGCCATACCTTTAAAATCTTGTTTATTTCTAGAACATCCAGAATTAACGCTTTATCGTCAGAATGATCTTCTAATTGTGTAACCATTTTATTCATGTTGCGTTAGTTAAAGAGTGAAGTAAAATGTCGCGCCTTGCTCTGGTGTCCCTTCAGCCCATATCTGTCCTCCATGTCGACGAATAATCCGCTGAACTGTTGCTAGTCCAATGCCTGTGCCTTCAAATTCAGTCTCTCTATGTAGACGTTGGAAAGGATTAAATAGCTTATCAGCATGACTCATATCAAAGCCAGCTCCGTTGTCACGTATGAAATACACTATAGAGTTGGGTAGGCGGGGCGGTAGTTTAGGTATTGCAACTTGCGAATTCAATAACCCCAGTTCAATCCGGGCGTTGGTTTTCTTGCTGGTGTATTTCCAAGAATTGCTCAGCAGATTTTCTAACGCTATTTT
>JAFASY010000293.1 GCA_019244235.1 Chroococcidiopsidaceae cyanobacterium CP_BM_ER_R8_30 | reverse complement strand
TATCATAAACTAATAGACCGGATCGTCTACATGTAAATGTGAGTGAAAGAAGACATATCGCATGATTTGACGCTAAATCATGCGCACCAACCTCTAAGTCTCTACAACACAGACTTTGTGCTGTGGGCAGAGAAAACTGCCCAAGCTCTGCGCGAGCGGCGTCTTGAAGAACTGGACTGGGAGAATTTAATTGAAGAAATTGAAAGCTTGAGCAGAGCAGAACGGCAGCAGTTAGTAAGCCGACTTGAGGTATTGATTGGGCATCTCCTCAAGTGGCAGTACCAGCCGCATCGCCGCTCGAATAGTTGGGAAGCCGCAATTAGAGAGCAGCGACTGAAGATAGAGCGGTTACTCAAGAGCAGTCCAAGCCTAACATCTTTTCTTGATACAGCGGTTGAAGAGGGATTCGTTGATGGGGTTAACTTGGCGGTTAGAGAAACCAATTTGCCCTTTTCGACATTTCCCAAGACCTGCCCTTACAGTGTGGATGAGATCCTAGGCGATGGGTTTTTCCCAAAGTGATTGCTGCAAGGCAGGACTCAAAGCTTTTGCGAATTAGCAGCAATTGGCTACTTACATTGCTTCTTTGATTCCTTCCTAGCAATTGATCTTTCTCAACTCGTTATAGAATGACCAGTTTCCAAAAAATATCCATTATTTGTATGATACAAAGATTTTAGTAGGCATTGAGCCAAGATCTGTGCGAACTAAGGAAGTCCAGCCTGAAAAAGGGTGTTATGTATGGCATAACTCATGCGCTTATCGGTGTCATGCTGACAACATTGCCAACTAAGGTAACCGTTTCACCAGCGACTACAATTCCATCCCCATCATGACAGCCATATAGCACTCGTTGCTGGGAGTTAGCATATGCCTGCAAACGGGCATGCTCCTCTGGTGTATCCTGCACATGCGGCACAAATGCAAAGTCTACTAGACCTAATCCCTGATAGGAGGTAAGCGGTACATACGGCGTATCACCACAGAGCTGCGCCGAGGCTACTAGGGGTGTCATCAGAATTGCTCCAGCCGAAATGCCAACTAACACGCCTTGATGGAGAGCATAGTGCTGGAGCCGCTCCATCAAACCGCGTTGCTGGAGCCAGTATAAAAAGTAATAAGTATTGCCTCCAGACAAATGAATCGCATCACAGGCGAACAACGAAGTGAGAAGGTCTGTTTTGTAGGCTACATCGAGTTCAACATAGAGCGCGAGTTCGAGACCATACTGCTGATAGTACTGTTGTTTCACTGTAAAGTACTGACGTTCGGGATCGCTTGACGAGGAAATATAGCCAATGCGTGCGGCGGTTGTGCCTAATAGTTGCAGCAGGTAACAATCTACCTGCTGATTTGCTGCGATAACTTGATCGCTGTAGAACACCAATCGTCGCACAAGGTGATGGCTGAAACGATAATTTGATTATAGGTTCGTCAAACAGCACCCTACCCGAAGGGTTGGTTATTGCTATTACCCGCAGTAATCAATGATGCTTCATCCCGTTTCGACGGTTGACTTACTCCTTGCACTTCCACGACGCCACGAAACATATTCATGCCACAGGTAAAGGGGTATTCCCCTGGTTTTTCTGGCATGAATTCAATCTGTGTCACCTGATTTAGCTCTAAGTCACGAGCAATGTGAAAGTCAGGTATAAGTACTTTTTCGAGACAGTCACTAGGATCTTTACGCCAAAAGTTGAGCCGTACAGGTTGACCTGAATTCACAACTACACGGCTTGGGTCATAACCACCATCTACTGTGATGGTAATCTCTTGTACCCCTTCACTCGCTTGTGCCTGCTGAGCTTTGGTTTTACTAAAGAGAAACCACCATAACTCCAGCCCGATTAATCCTATGCCACCAACAGTTACCCCGACTTTCACGCCTAATGGTTGCTCAATCGAGTGAAACTGATTTGTCTGTACAGAACCCTGAGCTGGTGTTGCTACCTTGGCTGTTGTTGCCATACCAATCAGAAGTCCCAAACCAGTAAGGCTACCCCAAATTTGATTTTTACTCAACATTGATGAAACTCCCACTTACTATGAGGCGGCTTTAGGGTGAAAGTTGCGTAAGCGTAGGGCATTAGTCACAACGGAAACTGAACTAAATGCCATCGCTCCTCCAGCAAGAATTGGGCTAAGTAACCAGCCAAATAATGGGAAGAGGACACCAGCAGCAATGGGAATCCCCAACACATTGTAAATAAAGGCGAAAAAGAGATTTTGCCGAATATTACGAATCGTCGCCCGCGAAAGCTGAATTGCTGTCACAATTCCTTGTAGATCGCCCGAAATGAGGGTGATATCACTAGCGGCAATCGCGACATCTGTTCCGGTGCCGATTGCCATCCCCACATCTGCCTGAGCCAGAGCTGGGGCATCATTGATGCCGTCGCCAACCATGGCTACTATCTTCCCTTCCCTTTGCAGAGCTTGGATGGTAGCAGCTTTTTGCTCTGGTCGAACTTCGGCTTCCACACGCTCGATCCCCACTTCTTTAGCAATCGCTTTTGCAGTTTGGCGATTATCTCCAGTTAACATGACAACCTCTAAACCTAACTTCCGTAGCGCTTTCACTACGGCAACTGAGGTAGGTTTGAGGGCGTCAGCAATAGCGAGCAATCCTTGCATCTCGCCATCCACAGCAATCCAAACAGCAGTTTTTCCCGCCGCTTCCCAAGTAGATTTTTGCTCTCTTAGAGAGCTAGTATCAATACCTAATTCTTGCATCCAGCGTCCAGTACCGATTTGCACAACTCGGTCAACGAATAAGGGACCGCGTGGCACGCTCTTGTCTGCGTTGACTTCGTCAGAAACAATACCTTGAACACCACTCCCGGCAACCGCTTCAAAGTTCTGCACTGAACCCAAAGCAGCTTCCTGTTCCTTGGCATATCTGACAACAGCTTCTGCTACAGGATGCTCAGAATTCCGTTCGACACTTGCTGCTAGCCCTAGAAGTCTAATCTCATTTCTATTAGCTGTTCCATGAACAGTCACAAAGTCAGTTACAGTGGGTTTTCCCTCAGTCAGCGTTCCCGTTTTATCCAACACAATTGTTTGGATTTTATGGGCAAGCTCTAGACTTTCAGCTCCTTTGATCAAGATGCCATTTTCAGCTCCTTTGCCTGTTCCCACCATCACAGAAGTGGGTGTGGCTAAACCCAAAGCACAGGGACAAGCGATTACTAGCACCCCCACAGTGGTTATCATTGCCATAGTGGGATTACCCATGATGTCAAACCAAATCACAAAAGTGGCGATCGCAATGGCAATCACCGACGGCACAAACCATCCTGCCACCCGATCTGCTAATCGCTGGATTGGTGCTTTGGAACCTTGGGCTTGTTGCACCAGCTTGACAATCTGAGCAATGGCTGTATCTGTTCCAACTCTGGTTGCCCGGAATGTAAAGCTACCTGTTTTATTAATCGTTGCACCAATAACTTCATCTCCCGGTTGCTTCTTGGCTGGCACACTCTCGCCTGTGATCATCGCTTCATCGATGGTGGAAACACCTTCAATCACTTCCCCATCTACTGGAACTTTTTCCCCAGGACGTACCAAAATCACATCACCAACAACGACTTCCGCAAGCGGCACATCAACTTCTTGCCCATTACGAATCAGTCGCGCTGTTCTAGCTTGCAAACCAATGAGCTGGCGGATCGCTTCTGAAGTTTGACCCCTGGCGCGGTTTTCAAATAGCCGTCCCAGTAAAATTAGAGTAATCACTATTGCTGCCGATTCGTAATAAGTTTCGGCAGTTAGGTGTTGCTCGGTAAAAAATCCAGGGAAAACGGTAACAAATATAGAGTAGAAGTATGCAGCACTAGTGCCCAAGGCGATCAGCGTGTCCATGGTAGCCGCGTGCCGTTTCAAGGCTTTCCAGCCATTGAGATAAAAGGATTTACCGCACCAAAACTGGACAGGGGTAGCTAGTACTAGCTGCACCCAGGGATGAGAAAGCCATGAAATCAATGAGGGCGTCCTCACTCCCATCATTGCTGGTAGACCCCCTACCACTAGTAAAACGCTGAATATTCCCCCTACTAAAACTTTCAAGTAGAGCTCGCGGTTTTCGGCTGCGCGATAGTGCCGCTCAGCATCATTTTCTCCAGTGATCATTTCTTGTTCCTGGAGTGAGTAAGCTGAGTATCCCGCATCGCTCACAGCCTGCTGGATTTTTTCCAGGCTGGTTCGGTTTGGATCGTACTTGACCGTTGCCTGTTCAACGCCAAAGTTGACGCTACAATCAACCACACCTGGAACAGATTGGATGGCTTGCTCAATATTGGAAGCGCATGAGGCACAACTCATGCCTCGGAGTTTGAGTGTGAGGGTAGCCATAACTGCTGCCTTTAACGTTGATGCCTCAATCGGAATCTAATACCACTTTAAAATCTCCAGTAAACTGGAGAGTCAAGGGGGTGATGCGAAATTTCGTCCAAAGCACAGCCCCATGCACCATCAAGCTTTCATCCCTTTGACACATAACCGCTATTGAAAAACTCTTTCTAGGGAAAGACTTTGATGTTAATGTTATTTGTCACTATGAACACAATGGTAAATGCCTTTAATCGCAATAGGATAGGAAGTCAAGCCTGAGAGCAACTTCTATTCCTCTTGTTTACTTAAACGTCTTAGGAGCTGATGATGGATGCTGCTGAATTAAAACAACGATATGCCTCCGGCGAAAGAAATTTTCAGCAGGTTAACCTAAGTGGAGTCAACCTGAGAGGCGTAAACTTGAGTGATATTAACCTATGTGCTGCTAACTTGAGGGAAGCGAACTTATGTCACGCCAACTTGACGCGGGCAAATCTTAGTTGGGCCAACCTGACTGATGCCAACTTAAGTGATGCCAATTTAACTAATGCTCGCCTTAGTTGGACTAACTTAACTCGGACTGACTTGAATCGGACTAACTTAAGAGGAGCAAATCTCTGTTGGGCGTCTTGAACAAATGTTCAATTTTTGAGTTTTTAACGGTCTGCAGTAAATGTTAGAGCGAAAAACCTTGTTGAAAGCTTTGTCTTGTAAGTGGCTGCTCAATCTCTATGCCTTCACCCCCCAAAGTTGTTAACGACTTCCCCTCTACAGAAATCCAAACTTTGGCACTTGACTCTAAGCTCGTAGCTGTATAAAGAACTTGTCCTATCCGACCTATCATCGAGTCACTGCCACCACCACTCGTAAATTCTTGAGATAAATTAATGTGAATACCATCTGACTTAATCTTCACGTCTCGGAGCTTCGTTCCCTGAGGGATTGTACTACTAACTCCTGCCTCTGTTGGTCCTGCTAATAAACGGTTGAAAGCAGTTGCCAGAATTATATCGGGTTGGTTTGCCGTTCTCAGCCTGACTGAACTCTGAACTAGCTCCAAATGCTTATCTGTGTCCTTAAGCCAATAAATTTTTATTGTCTGTACTTGGGATGGAGTTGTTTGCGAGTCCGATGATGAGGTGGATGACTGCGATGCAGTGGTGGTAGGAGGAGATAGATTGGTGGGAGAACTGGCGAAATGCATAGTCCACCAAGCAGCACCACCGCCTGTTGCTACCATTGCGGCCACAATACCTACAACCACACCCGTAGACATGCGATTAGTCTGCTGTTTTACCATCTTTGCCACCTCCTGAATGCAACAGTTATAGATAATTTTAAAGGGATTGGGAACATTTATGTTAATGATGGTGACAAGCTAGAGGTTGATACAATTTCTGCTCCAGTCGTAGTCATATGATCGAGATCGACCAACTCAATACAAAGATGCAAATGATGGTTTTGCCTATTACTTATTGCTGAGCTGCTATATACTTTGTTGGAAATTGTTTAGAATTTTGAAAACCTTTAAAATCTCGTAAATGCTTGCGATAGAAAGCGACAGGCTGATGAAGTTGATAGTCTAAAAAAGCGATTAATAAATGTAAGTAGAAGACGCTTAAAAGTCATATCTGTACTGCCTAAGTATATCCCTCAAGAATGCAACAACTCATCTTATCGCTTTCATAGTATCTAGTATATTCTGATATAAATATGTTTTACCTTGTTGCTGAGCTAAGGCTGCCGCTTGCTGTAGGTCAGCCAATGCTCCCTGTTTATCTCCTAGAGTAGAGCGGACAAGGCCTCGGTTAGCATAGGCTCTAGCGTAGTATGGATCAACTCGGATAGCTTGGTCATAATCGTCAATCGCCCCTTGATTGTCTCCTAAGGCAGAGCGACCATCACCCCGATCATCAAAAGCATCAGCATATTTAGGATTAATCTTGATAGCTTGGTTGTAATCAGAAATTGCGCCCTGCTTATTCCTCAGGTTTAAGCGGGCATTTCCTCGGTAGTTGTAGGCTTCAGCCGATTTGGGATTGAGTCGCAGCGCTTTGGTGTAATCAGCGATCGCACCTTGATAATCCCCTTTTTTGTACTTATCTCCGCCTTGTCTTATCAGGTCATTGGCTGCTGATACTTTATCTGTTTTGCTATAGATCCTGATTGCCGCACTGCTTTCTTTCAGCACCACAATTTTTCTGTCAACGTTTGCTCTTGCTACCACGCTGAGAGCAACGCTATGAGCTTCGTCAATTTGGCCGATCGCGGTAGGAAGTAGCGCCAAAGTACCTTGTGGTTTACTTAAGATCGCCACCGTAAGTAGTAATGTCGATAGCCTATAGATAAATTGCATTGAGAACACCTGCTAAAATTTCGTCTCAACCTCTACTAAATCGGCAGGACAAACGCAATTGGTGCTTTCTCCTCCAAAACGACAAGTACAGAAGTTGTCGTGCCAGGTGACAGCTTTTCGTGTGGTGAACCTGCCGCAGAAGACCAGGCATAGCCACTGAAGGTGGATGGATCTATCTTTAGCTGGGCAATCACTTGCATTGGACCAGTTTGAGAAATCAAAGCCTCTGCGACTTCTGCATTGCCAATTAGATTAGCAGCGCTCTGCTTAGTAACAGGAAAGGATGATACAGAAGTTACACTACCCAATATCCCGCCATATTGCTCGCGTTTCACTGTATCTGGTGTAATCATCATTTGCATTCCAGGTTGAATTCGCTTTCCATCTCCAATCGTAAAATAGGCTAAGTTAACGAGTGGGCCGGATGAATCCTTTTGGAAACGTAGCAACACTCCTCGACCACTAACAGTAACAGGAATCTGTCCAAATATACTCCAGAGGAC
>JAFASY010000140.1 GCA_019244235.1 Chroococcidiopsidaceae cyanobacterium CP_BM_ER_R8_30 | reverse complement strand
GCCATTCGTGCCTTCCTGCGCTTGGAACTACATTGGTTTGCAACTGGCATCAGTTGGTATGAGGCAAAGTTGGCAATCGTCCGCCATGCCATTCGTGCCTACTTGGCTGCTCCCCGTTTCGTTCTCATTCCAACTGCGTAACTCCTGTCAGTATTGTGAACCATATCTTGAGCCCAAAATTGAGAATCAATCACAATTTTGTTAAAGTTCTCTGACTTCTACGCTGTTTTTACTCAGGCTCTAGTTATGATTCACTTTGCCGACTCACGCTCATAATTTGGTTCACACACCCATGCTACTCATTAGCTGAAACTCAGAAAATACGTTGTGACTTAACCAGTTTATCGTTCACAAATGCGCTCATTTTATGGTGGAAGTCACACCTAGCCCTGCAAAGGACTAAGTTCTCTCTACAACCTTCAACTGCTACAAATCATAAACATTGTTACCTGAATTCCATACATGTGAAAAAACATGTAAACCTTAAGGAAAATACTAAATGAAAACAGGCATTACGATCTCGGCTAGCATAGCCATGCTCTTGTGGTCTACCTCAGGATTCGCTACCACATTTACTAATCCAACAAAAAGCGATCTGGCCATCCCTAAATACAAGCATATCTTCATCATTATTGAAGAAAATCATGCTTATAACCAGATAATTGGTGAGGCTATGGCACCAAATATTAACAGATTAGCAAAAACTTATGGTCTTGCAACCAGATACTATGGTATTGTTCATCCTAGCCAAGCTAATTATATAGCTTTACTTGGTGGTAGCACCTTTGGAATTCATGACGATGATGCCTACTACTGTACAGCTCAAAGTCGGGACAAGTACTGCTCTAGTTCAAGCGAAGCCGACTATGTAGATCATACTATCCCAGACTTCAGTTTAGTCGATCAATTAAAGGCAAAAGGATTGACATGGAAAGGATACTTTGAGTCGATTCCCACAGCGGGTAGTAAAGATGTCTTCTTCCCTGATTCACCTACTAGAACTCTTCCGAGTCAGCTTTATGCCTCAAAACATAATGGCTTTATCGCCTTTAAGAACGTGCAAAATGATCCTGACTTGCCATTGAAGCTAGTAGGGTTTGACCAATTGTTTAAGGATCTGAGCCGTGGGTCTGTCCCAAATTATAGCCATATAGTGGCTAATCAGTGCAACGAGATGCATGGACTCCACGGACAAAATGTTCCTAATGATTGTAAATTTGAAAACGAATTGGGCCGGATTCACCGAGGAGATGCCACAATTGGAACTATTGTCAAGGCAATCCAGAGTTCAAATTTATGGTCATCAAAAGACAATAACGCTATTATTATCACTTGGGATGAGGACAACAATCCGCTAAAGAAGGTGGGCCCTCAAGGATGCTGCGGTTTTGATTGGCAAAGTCGAGCAAACTTTGGTGGAGGTCACATTCCCACAATTGTAATTACCAATCATGGAGTACGAGGTGTAGTGGATAATACTCCCTATAATCATTATTCGTTATTACGGACGGCTCTTTATAGATTTCAGGGATCTGCATAATGGATAAAGCCTCTAAACCTTGCTGAGTAAAGGTTTCAGCCCTCCAGGTGACTGTAGAAACTCTAATTCTTTTCCATCAAGGATTCCAGTTCTCCTTGAAAGCTTCAGATCCCCGGAATCCATAAAGAGCCTAAGCGAAAACAAAAAATGCAATGGACTAGAGAAGGAGCGCATAATGTCTTGCAAATTAGAGCCAAGATGGAGAGTCAGGAATGGACAATGGCAAGACGCTGTCCTGGAAGCTCTAGTTGGTGCAGCGTGAAGTTAACTATAGCACAATAATCTATTCCGCTTCCTCATTAGAGTTCATCCCCCGGTCGAGGTGGTTCGCCTTCTTGACGGCTCATAATCCGGTCAAAAGCCGTAAAGTCAACTTTTGCCTGACGCTCGGCAAAGAACTGAGCTGTCCTCAGAGCCGAAATTTTCTCTGCTACAGCGGTGGCGATAAATTGATTGACACTAATACCATCTTGCTCGGCCAACCGTTCGACCTCCGTCTTCAGCGAACGCGGTAGGCGCAAGGCATAATTCGCCGTGGTGTTTTTCCTAATCTTGGTCATGGTAAACCCTCCTGATGGCTTCGGCGGGAAGAAGCACTTCCACCCCAAATTCGTTGGGAACACAGCCGTAGTCTTTCTTGTTGAAGGTAACGATTGCATCAGCTCGACCATTCACCGCGACTTCCAAAACCATCTCGTCGTTTGGATCGCGAAGTTTTGGACGCCATAGGTAGTGAATCGAAATCGGCTCTGCTAGTGCAATAACTGCAGTGACGAACTGCAAAGCTTCCTCCACCGAAAGACCAGCAGCAGTTTGATGCTCTGGTTGACTACAGATGGCTTCATATTCCATTGCTAAAGGCACGCTTAATACAAGAGTGACTTTCACTGACTGGGCTGCTACGAGCAAAGCTGCCGAAGCTCCTCTCGGACTTCGCATAGCCGCCACAATCGCATCTGTATCGAGAACCAATCGCACAACTATCATATCATGGGTGATATGACTATTTTATCAGAGCAGGAACAGTAGTTAGTATTACAACCGCACCTATTGGAACTAGCTAACAACTGGTTGCGGGTTTTCTAAAAAGTGATCCTCAATATTGACCAACAAGGTGCAATGAAGCATTCAACAAAGCAAAAAGTTCCGTTTTGAACTGATTCTTTGAGTTTTTTCTCAATATTTCTGGTTTCAAGGCACAACAAATCGGGGTCTCTTTCAGCGAGACCTTAAAGGGAATAGATGAGGAAGAAGGCGTTAGCTCTGGCAGAAATGCCGGAGATTGATCATCGTGTACGCCAGACTTTTCAAGGCGTAATGCAACTCACTAATCCTCTCAAACCGCAACAACAAGCGTCGAAACTTGTCCTCCCAAGCGAAGACTCGCTCGATAGTAAAAAACCGTTCCTGAAAGATGGCTGGAGCGAAAATAGGCTTGCGTCCACGCTTGGGAGCCTTTCTAGCACGGGGATTTTCTGGAATGTTAGGAATCATGCCACGATTGAAAATGGCTTTACGATTAGCTCGGCTATCGTAAACCCCATCCAAGCTGACAGTCGTTTTGCTTATGTCGAGTCCAATCCCTTTTGCAATGCTTGTCACTTGGGGTAAGGCGAGGTGCAACAGGGGAGACTCATTTCGGTTCCCAGGGGCGGTAATAGAAGGAGCAATTACATTACAGTGGCGATCAAGGAAGGCAACAACTTTATCTCCCTTGAAGTGCTTGTGCCCATTGAATCCGAGGTTGTCACCGCCTTTCTTCGCTGCGGATGCCGTCCCATCGCCATGAATGACACTGATGTCAAGGTAATCTTTTTGCTGTAGCACAGACACAGATCCCGTGAAAATGGCATCAAAGCACCCCTGGGCTTCATAGCGCCTAAAGGTCCGATAAATACGGGTATAGTGGATCTCCGGCAACCCATCTTGGTCAGTCTTGATGGGCAGCTCTTGCCACTGACAACCGAGATACAACAGTTTCAAAATATAATTGAAAATCTCGTGCAAAGACAGCTTCGGTTGAGGACCGCGACTCCCCTTGGGTAGATGAGGCAAGACAAATTCCTCAAACTGTTCTAGGGTCAAACTTGTAGGAATCCATTGCCACGGTTGAGATTGAGCCATTATTTACCCGATCAACTGCCAAACTAAAGGGACTTGAGCCATTTTAGTAGTAATCGCTGGAATCGAGGTAGATAGGGGTTTTCAGACAAATTCCCTCAAGCGAGAAAACCCGCAACCAGTTGTTTAATTGATGCGCAGCAGCTTGCAATCAATTTTACTTGGTCTTTCGCAACTAATTAAAAACGAGTATAGTTCCAAGTGTGATTCCGGTAAAGCTATAAATAAAAGACGCTCTCCTGGAAAAACAATGCGCTCGCAAATACATTTTG
>JAFASY010000235.1 GCA_019244235.1 Chroococcidiopsidaceae cyanobacterium CP_BM_ER_R8_30 | reverse complement strand
TTAACGAATACTAATATTGCCAAAACCAATCCCGTTACTATATTGTCCTATCAAGCCTAGTTGATGCAGTTTGTTTCTCCATTCATTAATCTCTATTGTTTCAGCTACATGAAGTGGTTTTGAGTGAAGCCAGCGGCAGTGGTATTTGATGTAACCTTCGTCAATCATCTTTTTACCTGACACTTCTGTAAAAGCAAGTAACCTGCTAAAATTCTTGCTTGATTTGATCTAGGATCCAGACTTTTGAGTCTATAAACTAGATGTAATTGCAGGCAATATTAAACTTAAGGTTAGTATCGAATTTGAAAAGCTAAAACCTACTACCAAAGCTTATGGAGAACTTATCCAAAGACTTTTTAATACTTGATATGCCTTCTTGCTACTCCTCAACCGTCATTGCTTCTCTATAACTCTTAAGTCGCCATTATTCACAAATTGAGAATTCACCTACAAATTCTTTAAATGCTTAACAGGGCCTTCTGCCACTGTTCAATAGTCATCTCCTCTTTGTAACTTTTGAGTCGCCAATACTCGTACTGGCAACATTTCACATTACAATGCTCGTTAATGATCCCGTAAAAAGTAACCGACTCGGTGATGTCGTATCCTGTACTCCAGTAAACTGATTCAGCTACGGCACTCTGTGTATGCTTGACTGCTAGCCTTGAAATAGTTAGTGGTTCCATGTCCTAGGTATCCTCCATGGTTTAGCTAAATGTAAGTTTTCCGAATTTCCGAAACCTATTTGCTTCCGTAACTTAAGATTACTTATGCTCAAGCTAAATTTGTACGGAAAAGTGCAATGAATAATCTATGAAACAATACTTAAAGCTAACCTGAACCTATGCTCCTACACCTAAAACCAAATCAAATGCCTCTAAATACTTGCAACTTTTTCCACTAGGAATAAGCAGAAACACTTTGAAAACTGTAGTTTGTTAGATTATTAGACATTTAAGCACACTCACTAGAAGATGTGTTCGTAAAATTTTCAAGTTTTGGTGAAGCTTGACCGAAAAATGTGAAGTTCTGATGAAGAATCGAGAGAGTGCAACTTGATTCAACTCAGGCCCCTTATCTGCCGTAAGTACGATAAATTGATAGTAATAACGTATTTTTTTGTGAGCAGCCTTGTGTTCACAGATTGATCTGTGGCATAATCTGAATCTAATTACTAAAAGTCTACAGGGTTACTGGACTTTTCTTTAGAAGAGCATTCCTGCTAATGTTTGCCTTTCTAGCATCACAATTTAGGGCATTGAAATTGTTGACCTGATGGACGTCGTCTTTCTTGAGCCGATTTAGTCAGCATCAGTGAGTAATGCGAATACTTCCCAGAAAAGTACTCTATTGCGTCTGGTCCCAGGATGTCTAGCAATAATCAGTGACTCCACATGAGATTCTGCAGTCTGACCGATCTCACATCTCCCAATCTCGATCGCTTTTTCCCTAAGTTCCAGTTCTCAATTTGATACTTGCCTAGTTTTTTATTGCCTAATGACTTGATTTTACCCATTTACTATGAGACTCTTAAGAGTAAATTTATACGGTATTCTTACCGATTTACCGTAGATCAACTACTTGCCACCTAAACCTTCACCCATGAGACATCATCAATCTAAAGAACAAAGTTCCTTCACCCCGGCTCCTCTAGGGAAATCGTTGGGTGTGCTGGGTTTGTTTTGTCACCCACTGCAGCAGTCTTCAATCAAAACTTCTGCACTTCTGCTGACAGCGGGCATTGGTTTGAGCGTTACGATTCCTGTCTATGCATTAGGTTTAGCAGCTAACACCAACGCTTCCTCCAGTCCAGCACCTCATATTATCAGCCAGAATCCCAAAAAAGCTGAACTACTGCTGGTGTCCTATGCCGTCACTAAAGCAGCTTATGACAAAATCATTCCCTTGTTTGTGGCGGATTGGAAAAAGAAAACTGGACAGGACGTGACGATTAACACAAGTTATGGGGGGTCTGGTTCTCAGACGCGGGCAATCCTGGATGGTCTAGAAGCGGATGTTTCTGCTCTGGCGCTGGGTTTGGATACCAAAAAGCTGGAAAAGGCAGGCTTGATTCAACCTGGATGGGAGAAGCAAGCCCCGAATGATGCGATTGTGACAAAATCGGTGGTGGCGCTGGTCACCCGTGAAGGCAACCCGAAAAACATCCGCAGCTGGGCTGATTTGACCAAACCGGGAGTTGCGGTGGTCACTGCTAATCCAAAGACTTCAGGGGGTGCCCGCTGGAACTTCTTAGGCTTGTGGGGTTCGGTCATTAATACAGGCGGAACTGAAGCTCAGGCAAAGGAGTATGTTACCCAGGTTTATAAGAATGCTCCCGTACTGCCCAAAGATTCGCGGGAATCCAGTGATATCTTCTTCCAGAAAGGGCAGGGAGATGTGCTGTTGAACTATGAAAACGAGGTGATTTTGGAAAGGCTTCAGGGCAAAGAAAAATTCTTCTATGTGGTTCCTCCGACCAACATCTCGATTGATAACCCGGTTGCTGTTGTTGACAAGTATGCCGACAAGCACGGCACCCGTCAGGTGGCAAAAGCATTTGTCCAATTTTTGTTCACTCCTGAAGCTCAGCGGCAGTTTGTCAGTGTCGGTTTCCGTCCTGTCACCCCGGCTGTGACGAAGGAAGTGGAAAAGAAATTCCCCAAAGTGAACAAGCTGTATACAATTAAAGACTTTGGAGGATGGGATTCGATTCAGAAGAAGTTCTTTAACGATAATGCGCTCTTTGACCAAATTTATAGCTCACGCTAGCGCTCGCCTGTCCATTTTCCTCAAGCGGTAACAAAGTTGTCCTCACCCAATCCTGTAACCGACTCTGTGGAGGGGAGCGAAACTGATAGCCCCGTTGCTGTGGAGGAGTGATTGCTCCCCTCCCCCACGGATAACTGGATTCATTCGCCTAAGAAGCCACCGAGTTTTTCAAAAAAAGCTAATTTGGCTCGCGCTAGTCGCTTCTCTGGGACTGCACTGGCTATTCATGAAACTGCGCTAAATAGGGCTTCAAGAATCAAGTCGGAACTCGTTAGAGAAGCAATCTGTTCACGGGTGTAATTGTTTTTAGTTTGACCTCCTATCTTCCTGGTAATTAACCTGCAAAATGTGGAATATACAATTGACTGAGCATAAAACCCTGTCCTCTTGAATACGGGGTTCTACGATAAGCTAGAAAAACGAGCTTAGAACGTAAAGGTAGTACGCAAGGTACCTACAATATCTGCAGAATTCCTGCTGTTACCCTCTGGGTTGAAAATGACAAAGGCACCAGGTGTAATGGCAATGTGGTCAGTCAGTCGGTAGCGGTAAAATAGCTCAGCTTGATAGGAAGGGCTGTTATCTACACGCCGTCTGTTCCTAAAAGTCCCTTGGCTGGCGTTAGCAGCACTTTCTCGCGCCTCGTTAGCAGTCACGCGTGGCGGTTCACCAAACAGAATCCCCAGCAGGCTACCTTTTGAGCCGATGTCTGGCAGGGCAATACCGCCAGCAAAGTACCAGATATCAGCTTTCGCTCCTCTAGGTCCGGTGACGATACCTCCGTTGGCAATGTTAGCAGCTCCACCTGCAAGCCTAGTGATGCTTCTGGACGCATATGCCTGAGTGTAGCCGCCCCAACCAAAGATAATCAGATGTTTGTTGGGACGAATACTAGCTTCCAGACCGTAGTTGTTGGCTGAGGTGGGGACGTTACCAAATGGGTTGTTTGCTAATTGAGTCCCTGTGTTGTCAAAGATAGCGATTTGACCATTTCGTCTTTCCAGATTGTCGTAGGTGTGAGAGTAAGTTAGACCCAAGTTAAAGTATTTGCTGGCATTGATATCAATCTGAGCTACAGCAGCATAGGAACCGTTGGTAATACCGAATCCTGAAGCTGGGCTGTTAGAGTT
>JAFASY010000135.1 GCA_019244235.1 Chroococcidiopsidaceae cyanobacterium CP_BM_ER_R8_30 | reverse complement strand
GCGTGTTGTTCACGCAGGCGATCGTAGAGGCGTTTGTCGTAGGTGTAGTCGAACCCTAGTTGTTGCAGGGTCCATTCCAAATCCCAATAGACTTCTGCCATGAACACAAAGCCAGGATGCTGGTACCGCACTTTTTGAATGGCGGTTTGCCAAAAGGGTTCTATTGCAATACCCCAGGTGCTCTGGAAGATCTCTGGCAGAATGAGCATCGCCATATCGCACCGCACGCCATCACACAACTGAGCAACGGTTAACAATTCGCCTAGCATTGCCGTTTGCAGCGAGGGATTCCCATAGTTGAGTTGAAGCGTATCAGGCCAACCTGCAAAGTACGGATCGCGTCCATAGGCAAAGATGGCTTCACCAGTGGGCAGGGGCACTCGGCAATAGTTTTGAGGTTCTTGTGCCAGCAACGCTTCGGTGCCCTGAACAAAAAAATCAGGGTGAGTCTGCACCCAAGCATGGTCAGGAGCCATGTGGTTGGGAACGAAATCCAACATCAGTTTGAGTCCGCGCTGCTGGAGACGAGCACGCAGGTGCTCGATAGCCGCATTGCCGCCCATGCGATCGCTGACAACGTAATCCTTAATGGCAAAACAGGAGCCGCACACATCGTCATCGCATAAGTCAATCAACAGTTGCCGATATTCCTCCAGCCACTCTGGGTTGCTTAAAGAGACAGCTCGCCCTGCATCCCCCATCTGCCAAACCCCAAGGAAATAAACCCAGTCAAATCCCAAGCTGGCGATTTCATCTAGAGCTATATCGGGAATATCGTGCAGAGTTGCTGGACGGTTCAATTGCTTAGATAGCAATTGCATCCAGACGCGGGTGTTGACCTGATATAACACAGGATAGGTAGGTGTTAGCATGGCATAGAACCTCCGAGCGTAGTAGTGCTCAATTATTTACGCTCTAAACCCGGTACTTTGCCAGGTCTCGGCGTAATGGTATCCAACACCGTCTCCGGAGTAAAGTATGCCAAAGCCTGGATTATGCGGGCAACGCAGCCAGTCCATCCGGTTTGATGGCTGGCACCAATTCCCGCCCCGTTATCCCCGTGGAAATATTCGTAAAACAAAATGAGATCGCGCCAGTGGGGGTCTGTCTGAAACTTCTTGGCACCGCCATAGACCGGACGACGGCCGGATTCATCCTTGAGAAAAATGCTCACAATCCGTTCGCTGATTTGTTTGGTGACATCATACAGCGATAGGTACTCACCAGACCCCGTAGGGTATTCAACAGTAAAGGAATTGCCGTAGTAACTATAAAGTTGCAGCAGTGATCGCAACAGCAAGAAATTGACGGGTATCCAGATGGGACCGCGCCAGTTGGAATTGCCGCCAAACATGCCTGAGGTTGAATCACCAGGAACGTATCCCACCTTGTACTCCTGTCCCAAGTGATGGAAATAGTAGGGATGCTCCAGGTGATAGCGGGAAAGGGAGCGAATTCCATAATCGCTCAAAAACTCAGTTTCATCCAACATTCTGGAGAGAACGCGGCGCAGTTTGTCTTCGTTCAAGACAGATAGCATCAGCCGGTTTCGCTCACCAAGCTTAGTGGCAAGATGGATATTGTGAGTCAGTTCGGGGTGCTGCAAAATGAATTTTTGTGCCTCTTCCTTAAAGCGAGGCAGCTTTTCAAAGGCTTCACTAGGGAAGACGGCAACTGCCATCAGCGATAATAAACCCACTAGCGATCGCACTTTTAAGCGGGTGGAGTTGCCGTCAGGAAAGCGCAGTACATCGTAGAAGAAGCCGTCTTCTTCATCCCACAGCTCGTCATGATGTTCACCAATCCGATCCATAGCTCCAGCAATCCACATAGTGTGTTCAAAGAACTTGATGGCAAAGTCTTCGTAGAGGGGATCGTGCAGTGCCAGCTCAATCGCAATCTGGAACATCCGCTGACTGAAGAATACCATCCAGGCAGTGCCGTCTGCTTGGTCCAAGTGGCCGCCGGTGGGTAATGATGAACTGCGATCGAAGACTCCAATATTGTCCAGTCCCAGGAAGCCACCTTGAAACAAATTGTTGCCGCCTTCGTCTTTTCGGTTGACCCACCAGGTGAAGTTGATTAGCAATTTGGAAAAGGCATATTTCAGGAATTCAATATCCCCCGTGCCCTTAAGTTCGCGATCACGGGTGTAAATGTCCCAGGTAGCAAAGGCATGTACTGGCGGATTCACATCGCTAAAGTTCCATTCATAGGCAGGAATTTGACCGTTCGGATGCAGGTAATCTTCCCGCAGCATCAGCATGAGTTGGTTTTTGGCAAAGTCCAGATCAATCAAGCTAATGGGAATGACGTGAAATGCCAGATCCCAGGCGGCGTACCAGGGGTATTCCCACTTGTCTGGCATGGAAATAATATCGTCGTTATGCAAGTGGAACCAATCGCTGTTCCGTGCGTGCTTTCTCTCATTTGTAGGTGTCCAAGGGGTAATGTTGCGCTCCCTCAGCCATTGGTCCATGTCGTAGTGAAAGTATTGTTTCGTCCACATCGTCCCAGCTAGTGCTTGTCGCATGACGTTAGCGCGATCACTATCTGCCAGAACTGATGGTGGGATCACAGCTGCATAAAATTCATCCGCTTCCTGAAGTCGAGTGACAAATATTCGATCGAAGTCGGTGCCAAATGGCTCCCCAACCTGAGCCGGAGCCTGTTTTGAGAGGCGCAATCGGATAACCTTCGTTTCTTTGGCCCCAATGGTAATTTCGTAATGGGGCGCAACTTTTGTGCCAACATTGCTGGGATTAACGGCATCCTGCTGTCCGTGCACAATATAATTGTTAATGCCATCTTTCACAAAGGGACTATCATTGGGTGTGTCAAACAGGCGCTGATTGTTCGACTCATTTTCCGTGAACAGCAGCGGAGCCACACCATCGCAGTAGAAGTAATAATCTTTGATATACTGGTCCAGCAAGGTATCCGTAACATGGGCATGCACAACACTGCTGTCGGTTCCCTCAAGCTTCGTTAATACAGGCTTGGTTCCACCGTCCTTCCAAGACCAGGTGTTACGAAACCACAAGGTCGGCAGCACATGAATGGGAGCTGCTTCAGGTCCCCGGTTGGCAATGCTGATTTTAATCAAAATATCTTCAGCATCCGCTTTGGCATATTCGACAAACACATCAAAGTAGCGATCGTTGTCAAAGATGCCTGTATCTAACAGCTCATATTCCAGTTCATAACGGCTGCGATTACGATTGGTCTTAACCAAATCATCATAAGGAAACGCTGTCTGAGGGTATTTATAGAGGTACTTCATGTACGAGTGGGTCGGTGTACTGTCGAGGTAGAAGTAGTACTCTTTCACATCTTCGCCGTGGTTGCCTTCGCCGTTAGTCAACCCAAACAACCGCTCTTTAAGGATGGGGTCTTTACCGTTCCACAGTGCCAGCGCAAAGCAGAGCAAGTTGTGGTTGTCGGTGATGCCACCCAGTCCGTCTTCGCCCCAACGGTATGCCCGCGATCGGGCATGATCGTGAGGGAAATAATTCCAGGCATTCCCATCGGAGCTATAGTCTTCACGGACTGTTCCCCACTGGCGTTCACTTAGATACGGTCCCCATTTGCGCCAATTGGCTTCGCCAGTAGAGTCTTGTTCGAGCCGCTGCTCTTCTTCAGTATTCATAATAGTTTCTCCAATAGAGGTTTACATTGCATCTCATGCATCCTATGCTGACCATGCTTCTCGGAAGTCGGCATAGAGCGTCAGCCCGCCATCAATGAACAGAGTTTGTCCAGTGATGTATGCAGCTTCATCTGATGCCAGAAAAGCAACCCCAGCTGCCATCTCGTCAGATGTTCCTGCTCGCCTCATCGGGATGTGGCTTTCAACAATTGTTTGCTTCTCTAAATCGGTTGTCCAGCTTTCATTGATGGGTGTTATGGTCGCTCCAGGCGCGATCGCATTCACCCGAATTCCCCGGTTTGCGTACTCCAAAGCCAGGGTTTTAGTTAGACTGCCCATGCCGCCTTTACTGATGGCATAGCTAAGATACATTGGACGAGGAATGATTTCGTGAATGCTAGAAACATTGATAATCACACCGGAACGCTGTTGTGCCAGTAGGTGTTTGATGGTTTCTCGCGCACAGAGATAACTGCCTCGCAGGTTCACAGCGATAACTTGATCAAACTTATCGGTTGGAATTTCGTGCGAGGGACACTCCGCTTGGATTCCCGCATTATTAATCAGAATATCCAGGCTGCCAAATTTTTCAATCACGGAGTTCACTATACGGATAATGTCATCCTCTTTAGAGACATCTCCTTGGATTAATATGGATTGCACACTGCTTCTCCCCGCTTCACGGGCGCTTTGCAGTGCCATTTTTTCTGTATACTCTCCTTCCTCTACCTTTCTGCGATAGTTGATCGCAATATTGCAGCCTTCTTGTGCAAGACGAATGGCAATCGCCTGTCCGATTCCTGAACTCGCTCCTGTGATCAATGCAGTCTTTCCAGTCAATCCTTTCATGCTTGCCCTCCAAAACCTCGACCTTCATCCCGCCTGATCCTGATGAGACTCTAGCTTCAAGAGACCTCGGCTGGTCAATGTACTCCTACCTGAACCGCATCTTGCGTGTCGGTTTTGTGAGTTGGAAATTTGCTATCAAGTCCTCGACAACAGAGGAAAATTGCCTCCTCTGTATTTCGCTAAAAGAGGTGGTATGGTGGCTTCAGATTGTCGATAATGGTACCGAGATGATTTACTCTTTAGGTTAGAACGAGAAAATATGAAGCTGATATGAAAAACATTTCTACATATTAGAGACTTACAGAAAAAATGCAAATTTGGAAAATTTTGTCGATTGCTCTCAAACAAATATATTTAGCAGCTTATTAACAAGTCAAAAAGTTGGTATTAGAGGAAAGATTGATGCAGAAACTGAAACTGTAAAATACAATACTTTCAAGTTACGATATCTAAATGAATATGGGTGATGTTTTAGACCTGTATATGAGCTAATGGATAGTGTTGTCAAAGCGTTGAGAAGCCATACAATAAAGTTCTTGCATAAATTCGAGAAATGTGGTATGAGTAGTAGGTCTGTAGAGGTTGAGACATGACCTACTCCCGGTAATAGCAATTCAAACCAGAAGCTTTCAAACGACGATTGCGTTATCTCAGTGTAGAAGCATTCCTTTATTACAGGTTTAAAAGCTTCAATTTGAATCATTTGAATATTGCTACCTCAGTCCTATATCTTCTCACTGAACCCGCGACTTCATAATGCCCAATTTAGTAATTGGGCTGTTTATTAATTGCTACGAATATGCATTATCGGTTTGAAAGCCAAACACTAGAGCTAGAATACCGCCATACTATCAGTCAGTCATTATGCACTGGACAGTTGTTTCAACACTAACAAAAAAAGCAGATGGCTCAGATTGACTAATGCCTTTTGTCCCTAAGACTCGGCATCAGTTTGAGTGCATAGTACAAAAAGATGTTCCCTTGTATGGAGACTAGCATAATCGTGCTTCGGCATCAACTGACTTTAAAGAGATGCGTGCCTTATGGAGCCATGGCGTTAAAGGATTCAAGACAGCGCAAAAGAACAAGAGTGGGATCATTCCGGGCTGAACAGTATCACTCTGATGAAGCCGCTGGGGTTAACATGGCTTGTGTTCTTGACAGGGTTGAAGAAAATCCGATGTAAAAAATATCTGAACTAAAAAACAAATTTGTGCTATACTCCCCCCATTACAAAAGCACCCAATCACGTAGTTAAATTCTGATTGTAGCGATTTAAGCTGTGGGCTGTCAGAGAATACATTAAGTTAGTACATAGCCTTTGCACGGGGTAAAACCTGTGATGACTACCTTCTTCCTTGGTTCAATCAAAAGAATTGACTTAACACAGTTTGCCGTAGTAGCAGTGCCGATATAGAGAAGCAGACAAGCAGTTTAAGGAATATAGGAGGTGATGCCATGAAAGCTGTAATACTAGCAGGTGGATTTGGGACACGCTTAAGCGAAGAAACTAACATAAAGCCGAAGCCGATGGTAGAAATTGGTGGTCGCCCCATTCTCTG
>JAFASY010000079.1 GCA_019244235.1 Chroococcidiopsidaceae cyanobacterium CP_BM_ER_R8_30 | reverse complement strand
TCTAGAACATGGGGAAGACCCGGCTGAGATTAGTAATTGGGAGTGGTGTTAAAGCCCGCATGAAAATACTTGTACTCAATGCCGGATCGAGCAGCCAAAAAAGCTGTTTGTACCAAATTGATGAGGAGTTGCCAGATAATCCAGCTTCCCCACTGTGGGAAGCAAAAGTTGACTGGACTCAGCATCAAGGCATGGCAGAAATTAAAGTCAAGACTTCCGAAGGGACAGTTCTGGAAGAAGAACTCCAGACGAACAACCGACCAGAGGTCATTTCCCACATGCTCGATACGCTGACGCAGGGGAAGACTCAGGTGATTGATGAGTATGCAGCTATCAATGTTGTTGGTCACCGTGTCGTTCACGGCGGTCAAGGTTATCGTGAACCTACAGTGATTAAGCCGGAAGTGAAAGATGCAATCCTCCGACTCGCTATCTTCGCTCCGGCTCACAATCCAGCAAATTTAGAGGGAATAGAAGCAACGCAGCAGTTGCTACCAAATGTGCCGCAAGTCGCAGTGTTTGATACTGCTTTCCACAGTCAGATCCCTTTGAGGGCCGCTGTTTATCCTGGTCCCTATGAATGGTTTGAGCAAGGTATCCGCCGCTATGGATTTCATGGCATCAATCACCAATACTGTGCTCAAAGGACAGCTCAGTTGTTAAATAAAGACCTAGCATCTTTGCGCCTCATTACTTGTCATTTGGGCAATGGTTGTTCCTTAGCAGCAATCCAAGACGGCAAGAGTATCGATACAACGATGGGGTTTACTCCCTTAGAAGGGTTAATGATGGGGACTCGTTCTGGTTCAGTTGACCCTGGTATTCTAATTTACTTATTACGAGAACAGGAGATGGATGCTGACAAATTAGATCAAATCCTCAATCGCGCTTCTGGGTTGAAAGGAATTTCTGGTTTGTCAGGCGATATGCGCCAGATCAAGAGCGAGATCGACCAAGGCAACCAACGTGCCCAGCTCGCATTTGATATGTTTGTGCATTCACTGTGCCGAAACATTGGCGCGATGCTTGCAACGCTTGGTGGCTTAGATGCCTTAATATTTACTGGCGGTATTGGCGAAAATTCGGCTGCCCTGAGAGCTGCTGCTTGTAAGCAGTTCGAATTTCTGGGGTTGAAACTTGACTTAGACAAAAATGCCCAGTCACCAGTTGACCAGGAAATCACAACATCTGATTCAGCCGTGCGCGTATTAATTTTGCAGGCACAAGAAGATTGGGTGATCGCCAAAGAATGCTGGAAACTCAGCCGAGAAACTGATTTCCGACAGAGTAGTTAGTACAGTCAGTTTATATTCTCTCAAGAAAAACCTCTAATTTAACGAATGGAACTGGAAACGGAGCTACGGAGGCACCAGTACAACAGAATAGCTGCTGTTAACCCGATGTCAACCAACGGCGTAACAGTTACCTATAGTCATGACAAGTAGCCGCGCCGTAACGGTACTAATCTTGACAATTTTAATGTGCTTGATTTCTGGTGCAATCGCTGTGCGTAAACTACGAGCTGCCGATCCAGCAGATATTTTTTAGTGCTATTCCCAACCCGGTATTGTTCTCAAAGGTCAGCCGGAGCTTCCTCCGGCTGCTGCTTTATTTAACTCACAGTCACTGATAGGGGTTGGCTGACTGCTTCCTGCAACATAGCTGCTTTATCAGTCCGCTCCCAAGGCAGATCTAAGTCAGTCCGTCCAAAGTGACCATAAGCGGCAACATCTTGGTAGAAGCGACCACCTCTTTCAGCTGGTAGTGATCGCAAGTTGAACGCGTGAATAATCCCTGCCGGACGGAGTTCAAAATGCTGCTTGACCAACTCTAGCAGCTGCTCGTCATCAACTTTGCCAGTGCCAAAAGTTTCGACCAAGATACTGACTGGTCGCGCTACGCCGATTGCATAACTCAATTGAACTTCACACTTATCCGCTAACCCTGCTGCCACAATGTTTTTTGCAACATAGCGACAGGCATAAGCAGCACTGCGGTCTACCTTTGTTGGGTCTTTGCCAGAGAATGCCCCACCGCCGTGGCGTGAGTAGCCACCATAAGTATCAACAATAATTTTTCGCCCTGTGAGACCAGAGTCACCTTGAGGACCACCAATGACGAACTTACCAGTGGGATTAACCAAGAAGCGCGTTTGGCTGTCAGGCTGAATATTGATATCAGCAAACACTGGCTGAACTACCGCTGTCCAAAGATCGGATTTGATCTTGGCTTGAACCTCTGCCTGTTCTGTAATGTCTTCAATGGTAGCTGTATGCTGAGTAGAAATCAGAATCGTGTCTATTCCTACTGGACGTCCGTCTTCGTAAGCAACAGTCACTTGAGTTTTGCCATCTGGGCGCAGATAGGGCAGATCCCCTGTCTTTCTAACTGCTGCTAGTCGGCGAGAAATTCGATGGGCGAGACTAATGGGCAAAGGCATGAGTTCTGGCGTCTCGTTACAGGCAAAGCCAAACATCAAACCTTGGTCGCCTGCACCAACTGAGTCAAACATCTCTTCACTATCCTGCTCCCGTCTTTCTTGAGCAGTATTAACCCCCTGAGCAATATCAGGCGATTGTTCATCCAATGCAATCAAGATCGAGCAACTGTTGGCTGAGAAACCGTTAACGGCATCAGTATAGCCAATTTCAGCTATTTTCTGCCGGACAAGGTTAACGTAGTTGACCTGGGCTTGTGAGGTGATTTCTCCAGTTACTAAGACCAAACCGGTGTTGACAACGACTTCCGCCGCGACGCGACTACTAGAATCTTTCGTGAGTAGTGCATCTAAGATCGTGTCGGAAATTTGATCGCAGATTTTATCTGGATGACCTTCCGTGACGGATTCGGAGCTAAACAGGTAGCGACGAGACAAAGGCGGTTCCTCCTAAGTGGCTGGCTGTCGAAATGACTGGACTAAATTGGAGCTATTGTAGCGGAGAATCGAATTGCTTGGTCTAACTTTAGGTATAATTTAGGTATAAATATACCATTAACCTACGTTTTTAGTGGAGATAGCACAAAAGTATACTGCCATTGGGGCTCTTAAACAAGTAAAACTTGAATTTCATCAAGCTGCGAGATTGTGACATCCGCTGCTTGAAGGTGTGCTGCCATCGCTGTTCCCCAGCAAATGCCAATAGTGCCCGCTGCCCCGCCAGCTTTTGCCATTTCTATATCCCCAGCCGAATCTCCCACCATTAGAGTAGCATGGGGCTCTACTCCTAGAGTTTGACAAGCTTGGAGAAACAGTGCTGGGTCAGGTTTGCTAGGACCTTGGTCTGCTACTCCCATCTGTAGTTGAATATAGTCATCCAGTTGATGGCGATTAACGAAAGCTTGTACCCGTTCTGTTGAATCTGCTGAAAGAATCCCTAGTTTCAATCCTGCCTGCCACAGACACTTTAGCACCTCTAAGCTACCAACAAATAGAGGCGAAGGTGCAGTACCAATGACTAAGTCAGCTTCCTCAAAAGCCCGTCGAGCGATCGCCAATGACTCCAACCACCCCCGCCCAGTTTCAGCAACATAGGCAGCTGCGGCAATTTCAGTTTCAGAGCGACTGCCAACCGCTAGTAATCCAGTTGGGTCAAGGGTATCTCCTTTGATCCCAAAAGCCATCGAGAGTGGCTCCCCAATTCCCGGAATCTGGGCATCAAGCAAACGAGCCATCTTTTGTCCAAGACTCCGTAAATATGCTTGAGAGTCTTCCAAAGTGCCATCTTTGTCGAAGATAATTGCCTGAATATTGGAAAACCTGACATCTCGACACTGAGTAGTTGCCAAAGAGTATCACTCCTCTTATCCTCAACAGAGCCAAGGGACAAAGCAAATCATTCTTCACTTCCCCTTGTCTCCTCTTCCCCCTACACCTCTTCTACTGCCGCAGGTAGGTCTTCTTCATCTGAGATCGCTGCTGGTATCTCTTCAACAGGCAAATCAACATCTTCAGCAGGCAAATCAACATCTTCAGCACTGTCAACACCATCGACAGCACCACCGCCTTGCTGTTTGAGCTGCATTTGTTCGCGATACCTAGCCGCCATTTCATCCGCCATGTCGTAAACCTTCTGACGATCCTTGAGGATATCTCCCGGTTCAGGCTCAAGTTGCTTGGTGGAAAGAGAAATACGACCTCGCTCTGCATCCAGGTCAATAATCATAACTTTGACGAGATCGTTGACATTGAATACACTGTGGGGCGTGTCGATGTGGTCGTGAGAAATCTCAGAAATGTGCAGCAAGCCACTCACACCGCCAATATCGATGAAAGCACCGTAAGGTTTGATGCCGCGAACTGTACCCTCTACAACCTCGCCGACCTCCAGTCGGTTCATCTTCCGCTCGACAAGTGCCCGTCGGTGCGAGAGAACAAGACGATTGCGATCTTCGTCTACTTCTAAAAATTTCAGTGGTAGCTCTTCGCCGACTAAATCTTCCTTGGGCTTTCGAGTGCTGATGTGAGAGCCAGGAATAAAGCCACGTAACCCTTCGATTCGCACCAATGCCCCACCTCGGTTAGTAGCAAAGACACTAGAGCGCACAGTGGCATCCTCTTTTTGGACTTGCCTAACTCGTTCCCAAGCCCGCATGTATTCAATGCGGCGAATTGAAAGCGTCAGTTGTCCGTCTTCGTTCTCATCAGTTAGGATAAAAAATTCCCTAGTCTCATTCGACTGTAAGACTTCTTCTGGGCTATCTACCCGGTTAATTGACATTTCCTGAATCGGAATGTAAGCCGCTGTCTTAGCACCAATGTCAATCAGAGCGCCCCTAGGCTCAATACTAAATACCGTACCCGCTACAATATCACCCGGACTAAAGTGATAATCGTACTTGTCAAGTAAAGCCGCGAAATCGTCGTGAGTAAAGCCAATTTCTTCTAGAGTAGTTGTTTTCTGATTGACCATGCTGGTTGTTTCCTGATCCTTAGTCTTCGTAAGGTTTTGCCTCCTATCGATGTATATGTACGCCAAGATTAGGGCACTTTACACTTACATCTTTAATTCCATCCTAGCGTAGGAGAGCTGGGTCGAAGCGCATAAGCGCTCAGACAGACAATTATAGCTAAGTAATGGGACGTTTTGTTCCCTTGCTTCTTAGACTAAAGACTCGTCAACTAGTCTCATAGAACCTTTTCTGGTTATTGGTTCTATAGTTTTGAACTGTCCCTGCTCAGAGCTATCCTGCTCTGAAAGGTCATTTAATGTTTCAACAAAATCATGAACACTGCGGAATTGGCGATATACAGAGGCAAATCGGACATAGGCAACTTCGCTGAGCAATTTAAGCTGTTGTAAAACTAATTCACCAATTTCATAACTGCTCACCTCTCTCACAGCTCGCTGCTGAAGTTCAGATTCAATCTCATCTACGAGCGTTTCTAACTGCGCTGCAGTAATTCCTGTTTTCTGGCAAGCTATTACAGTTCCCCGCAGAATCTTTGAGCGGTCAAACAATTCTCGTTGACCGTCCTGCTTGAGGACTGTAATTTGTACAAATTCGATACGTTCGTACGTCGTGAAGCGACGCTGGCAGCTTAAACATTCCCGCCGTCGGCGGATACTTTGTCCCGCTTCGGTTGAGCGCGATTCGAGCACTCGATTATCTGGATGGTGGCAGAAAGGACATCGCATAGGGAATGTGCCCTTTGGCAGGTTGTAATGTAATTGTAAATACAGGATGCTCCGCTGCTACCTCCCAACGAGATAGCAGCGGAGAATTGCACTAGATGGATTGACAACTAACGCTTCACACCTAAGAGAAGGGATCTACTTTCTGGGAATCCGGGGAGGTTCCCGAAAAGCGATCGCAAAGAATAGGGTGCCCAGTGCCAAGGCAAGAATCAAAATGTAAGCAACGCTCTCCATATCATAAGTTCCTGACTATTGAGCCAACAATCATAGTCTACCAAGCAAAAGAAAAGAACGGTTCAACAAACTATCTTTCTTATCCGAAAGGAGTTGTTAACCGTTCTCAAAGGGAGCGCCGGAGTAGAACTCCGGCTGCGCTCTTGAGCGCTCTTCTCAAACTATAGATTTGACGACGCTCTAGGCGGCTTCCTTACGACGGGTTGACAAGTCACCCACTTTTTGGAAGATACCAAATTCGACCTGCTCTTCAAGATCTGGGTCGATACCAGCGAATACATCTCTAAAGAGCGTCCGCGAACCATGCCAGATATGACCAAAGAAGAACAGTAGGGCAAATACGGCGTGACCGTAGGTAAACCAACCTCTAGGGCTGGTGCGAAACACACCATCCGAATTCAACGTTTCCCTATCGAACTCGAAGACTTCTCCCAACTGGGCGCGGCGAGCATATTTCTTCACACTTGCAGGGTCATCAAAAGTCTGACCATCTAGATCGCCACCATAGAAGCTGACGGTGACACCAGCTTGCTCAAAACTATACTTTGATTCTGCCCGTCGGAAGGGGATATCTGCCCGCACAATCCCATCTTTGTCTGTCAAGACGACTGGGAAGGTTTCAAAAAAGTTGGGCAGACGGCGCACTGTCAACTCTCGCCCTTCGCTATCTTTAAAAACAGCGTGACCTAGCCAAGTTTGGGCAATACCATCACCCTTATCCATTGGACCTACGCGGAATAAACCACCCTTAGCAGGGTCGTTACCGATGTAGTCGTAGAAAGCAAGTTTCTCTGGAATCTGTGACCAGGCTTCAGACAGACTTGCACCTTCGGCGAGGTTAGCTTGCACCCGTCGATCGATTTCGTTCTTGAAATAGCTTTGATCCCACTGATATCGGGTAGGACCAAACAGTTCAATTGGTGTGGTAGCGCTACCATACCACATTGTCCCAGCGACAACGAAGGCGGCGAAGAAGACTGCGGCAATACTGCTAGAAAGTACAGTTTCGATGTTCCCCATCCGTAGCGCTTTATAAAGCCGTTCGGGGGGGCGAACTGACAGGTGGAATAAACCTGCAATGATGCCGACAATACCAGCAGCGATATGGTGAGCGACAACCCCACCAGGGTTAAAGGGGTTAAATCCAGCTGGACCCCACTCTGGAGCTACAGGTTGTACGCTACCAGTGAGACCATAAGGGTCTGAAACCCACATTCCAGGACCAAAGAGTCCTGTCAGGTGAAAAGCACCAAAGCCAAAACAGAGCAAACCAGATAGAAATAAATGAATGCCGAACATTTTTGGCAGATCAAGTGCTGGTTCACCAGTGCGGGGGTCTCTGAAAAGTTCGAGATCCCAATAAACCCAGTGCCAGCAGGCGGCTAGGAACAATAGCCCAGAAAGCACGATATGAGCAGCGGCAACACCTTCAAACGACCAGAAACCGGGATCTGTTGCAGGACCGCCAGTAACGCTCCATCCACCCCAAGATTGAGTCACACCCAGCCGAGCCATAAAGGGCAGCACAAACATTCCCTGCCGCCACATGGGGTTAAGCACAGGATCGCTGGGGTCAAAAATTGCCAGTTCGTACAGAGCCATAGAACCGGCCCAACCTGCCACTAGGGCGGTATGCATCAAATGCACGGAAATCAGTCGTCCTGGATCATTCAGGACAACTGTGTGTACTCGGTACCAGGGTAGTCCCATTGACTACGCTCCTCCTCAATGAGTTGTGTTGACAATGTAAAATTTTGCAACTTTTTTTATTGCTGGATGCTAACTGCGAAAGCGAGTTGTGCGATCACAGCATCTCAAGGCTGTTTCACAAGGCTACCGTTCTTAAGAGATGCATACAACGTCCCTTGAAAACGGTGACCTTCAATTTAGACAGCGTTAGCAGTTGAGATGACAGCACCCATCTAGACGTTGACGCAATCGCAAAACCAAAATGAGAAATATTAAAAAATTGTAACCATTGCCTGAACCGATTGCAAGCAAGCTGGCACCTAACTATTGTACGACTGTCTGGATACCTGTTAACTGGCATATAGTTTGTGCTGTGCCGAGCCGCTCGATCACTTGCTCGGCACTAATCAAACGCTTAAGGACAACTTGACCAATAGCTTGAGCCGATAGCTCAACTTGGGTCGTCGCGATCGGCTTGACCTCCACTGTCAAAACTTCATCTTCAACGCGATAAAGCCATAACTTTTCGCTTTCTTCCACAAGACAAAGATTTAGGCGCTGAATGTTTGGCTGACGTCGCCACGCTGTTTCGCTCCATAGACCATCAGACGCCCAAACTCTGCCAACTGTCCATCCGTCAGTCAGAAAAAAATATTTCACAACCAAAAGAAAAGTTTAACGACTAAATCAATCTCCTCAAAAAGCTTACCAGCTAAAGGATTGCTCATCCAAATTCTAGCCGCGAAAAAACCCGGCTTCAACCGGGTACATGTTATGGATTCTAAAAAAAAACTTTCAGCCAGCAGAATTTCCCTTGAGCTAGCTAGTGGTTACTACTTTATCAGCAGATCGCATGTTAAGGGGCACGCAGCGTAAACGGAAGTATTCAGCGGATCTGCCTTGCCGTGTAGCCAGTTAAGCCAGCTGACTTCATGCGGATGAATGCCCTTAAAAGTAAGGATACCAGCACCAGCCAGCACTGCCATGACATTAAACCCGACAAGACTGCCTGCAACCAACAAAGCAGCGCTAATTGGCATAACGGATTCTAGAACAATTGCCGACAGAGCACCGACTGTAGCCATCAAAACTACTAAAGGAAAACCTACTACCAGTAAGCAAACTGCCAGTGTGAAAGTCCAGATCAAAAAGCTTTTGACTGTGAACCAAGAATGCATTTTCCCAAGACTTGAGCTTTGAGCTAAAGCCATATCTCTTCCTCCTAAAATGGGGTGAAAAAATTCAATTGAAAAAAATTCCGTCGATTAGTTGAAGCTAATCTGTCGTATTAGAAATCAGTATAAGAACTCAAACTAAAAGATGATTAGGTTTTCAATAAAACTTTACATCCAAACGTTCAAGTTAATGAGTATCGAACCACACTCTATCCGACAACATTTCGTAACTTATCAGAGGTCTAACATCAGAAGTCTTTAATAGTCTAACTTTTTGCAGATACTGTATTTCAATCCGGGCAGCTAATCTAGATAAACAAAGATCTAACTTGGCCAGTTGTGCAACATTTCTTATAACTTCAAGCATTGTTTCTCATAATTAAGCAACTTAATCAAGCGTTAGACCATTTAGGTTGCAATCCCCATTATTTAAAATTCACCCAGTCAAGCTGATAGTCAGTACAGTGTCTTGGGAAAACTAGAGATGAAATAGTTCCAACAAATGACTTTGCCCAGTTGTGGCTTGTCTGTTGGCATCTAGAAAAGAAGTCCCCAGGAGTTACAGGTACATGACACAACAGCAGCGTCCACCGATTTTCCCTCCCTCTGAACGCCGTCTGCCCCCAATGCCGCCACCAAGACCGATTCCTGGAAATGATCTCTCGCTTGAAGGTACGCTTCCCCAAAACCTGACCGCCAAGATGCCCGATGCTTCTGTTTTGCCATCGATTGACCTTGACGTTGACTCTGCGACGGTCTCACCACTCCCTGCCTCTTCTAACTATCGCCCACCTTCTAAACCCCGTCTGGAGACAAGCAATACTTTACCCACTTTGAAGCAACTCGTATACGAAGCTTATGACAAGGGGATCTCCGATCTTCATTTAGGTGTTGGTGAAGTCCCCCGTTTTCGCGAACGCGGTCAAATTATCGTTACAGATTATCCAGAAATCGACATAAATACGTTTTTCGGCTGGCTGCAGGAGATTCTCACAGAACAGCAAATTGAGCGATTTAGACAAGAGCTGGAATTTGATGGAGCTACCCAGTATGACGGATTAGCAAGAGTCAGGATTAACCTCTTTGTTGCTCTTACTGGACCTGCTATGGTGCTGCGGTTAATTCCACTAAAAATTCTCACGATGGCACAACTCAACTTGCCATCAGTGTTTGCAGATTTATGTCACTACCATAAAGGCTTGATTTTGGTGACAGGACCAACTGGTTCTGGTAAGTCCACAACAATGGCAGCAATGGTGGAATACATTAATAGAGAGATGCCTAAGCATATTATCTCAATCGAGGACCCGATTGAATTTGTCTATCAAAGTCGCAAGTCGTTGGTTAAGCAGCGGGAAGTCGGTATTCACACATTGCAGTTTGATGCTGCACTAAAGGCATCACTCCGGGAGGACCCTGATGTCATTCTCATCGGGGAGATGCGTGATCGCGATACGGTAAATACTGCTCTCAAGGCATCTCAGACGGGTCACTTAGTCTTTGGTACCCTGCATACCAATAGTGCTGTCAAAACCATAGAACGGATTCTTAATCTTTATCAACCAGAGGAGCAAGGACCTATGCGAATTCAGGTTGCTGAATCTCTCATTGCTGTGATTGCTCAAAGTCTTGTCCGAACCATAGACGGTAAGCGGGCTGCAGTTCATGAAATCATGATTAATTCCGACGCCGTCAAGGACTATATTATTCGTAACGAAGTTGATGAGGTGGAGGCCATTATTCCCCGTTGCAACTTTGAGGGTATGTGTACAATGAATCAATCTCTTTACAAACTTTATGAAGAAGGACGAATCACTGAAGAAACAGCGCTAGAGACATCACCTAAACCGAATGAAATGGCTCAGCTTTTACGAGGTCGGGGCTGATGAAACAATTCGTAATTTGCAATTTTCGAGGTACAATCCCAAGTTGGTTCTTCCCAAACTATTCAAAGGCATTGCCCTGTTTACACCTAGTGGAGATTTAATCTACTGCATTGACTCTAGTAAGCGGGACCGTTGGCATTTAGAATTGTGTGTCGGTTTACAGGAAATACTGGGCTTACCAGAGCCGCCGCATTTTTTGGTGCCTTGCTACACTGCTACCCTCGATCGCTATCTGGATCGACGCACTCAAAAAGTGCGGACACTTGCCGAAGCATACCCGCTAGTGTTGCGACATCAGGCATTGCTCAATACGGTTTTTGAAACGGGAGATCTAGTCTGGCAAGCATCTCCCTGGTTAGAGGGAGTATGTGACCCTATGGTGCTAGCTACCTACCGCTCCTCATTCCCTCAGCTTTGGGAGGATCGCAATCTTATCATCCGCTTTGAGCACTCTGAACCGATGAGCAGCTCTCAGCAATCCGTCGTGTTTCCACTTTTAGAACAGCCAAAGATGCAGGGCTACGTCTTCCGTCTATTTGTTGCAGGTCATAGCATTGCTACTGAGCGCATCCTGCAAAATCTCCACCAACTGTTAGAACAATCTCTCCTTTACCCTTACACACTGAAAGTTATCGATGTTTTTAAGCATCCTGAGCAAGCAGAGGCAAATCAAGTTTCCGCTACCCCCGCATTAGTCAGGGTATGGCCTCAACCGATTCGACGTTTGGTTGGCAATTTAGACAATGCAGAAAAGATTTTGGCGATGTTAAGCTCTTCTTCAACAGACTTGAAACCATAAGACATCATCTCTATCCCTACCCCCTATAACGGACGTCAAGGCATAGCCGACTTTTCCCCCTATACCCCGTCCTGGTTACTGTATCAGATGTAGTTGATGATTTTCCCCTTTAGATCCAACAATGTAAAGGATGAGTCTAATAAGATGGCAGCTTAACTTTTCTGCTCGAAACGCTAAAACTAACTTTTGACTAGGTGTAATTGCATGTCCCTAGATTGGCAGATTCAGCATCGATGGGGTAGTCACAATCACAAGCTGACACCTTTCCTGGCAATATCGTTACTCTTGCATGGAGCTGTGTTTTTAGGTTTAGCAATCTACTGGCATGGGAGAAGTGTAAATCATTTACTTCAGTCCAAGCCAAATACACCACTCCCAGTTAAATTTATTGACTTGCCACCAGAGAAAGCAGCAGTAAAGCCATCACCAAATGCAAAATATTCAGCCTCTAGAAACTCCAGAGCTGGAGGTCCATTTCGTCGTGACCTACCAGCCATGATAGGTAGACTTGGAACGAGTAGATCTATTCCCAAGTCTTCTAGTCCGCCTAGTCGAGTCCAGGCAAAATCATCAATCCCACATCCTCCCCAGCCTGAAAAGCTGCTGCCTTCTCAGCCAACACCTGTGAAGGTTTCTCCGCCACAAGCAGCTGATTCCGTAGCTTCACTTAAGCCCAGACGACAAACAAGCAAACAAGCGTCGCCACCTGCTAGCCCAATAGCGAGGAGTACAGAACAACCATTACCACCTGCTAGCCCAATAGCGAGGAGTATAGAAAAACCGCCAACTTCCGAACCAGTGATGCGTCACCCAGATGCCAATCCGCTGCCTTCACCTAAACCCACACAACCTAGTGAGCGTCTGGTACCACGCTCGCCAACCAATCCTGTTGTTAAACATACACAATACCTGCCAAATACTAGTCGCCTAGCGTTCAATCGTCGCTCGGACAGTAGTAATACCTCTGTGCCCCCAACAGAACACATACAGAATCGCGATCGCTCTTCACTGCCACAACAAAGCCGTTCTGTCACGGAAGGTGAACAACATTCACAAACATCCAATCGTTTAGCGTTCAATCGCCCTTCAATCAGTGGGGCCCCTACAACTACAAGTCAACTGTCACAGAAATCTCATAACCAACTACCGTCATGGCAGCAGGCTAGTAGTCTAGGTGGAACTGTCTCCCTGCCTAGCCACAATTTTAGGGGCGGCGGAGATAATCTTTCCAATGCTAATCGCCTAGCGTTTAATTCTGCCGGAGTAGATACTCGCCAAGATGACCTTGGCCCCTATTTACAAGCGCTAAAGCAACGAGTGGCACAGCAATGGCGGCATGAAAATCCTGGGTCCTCTAAACATACCGTCATTTTTTTCGCCGTCAACCGCAATGGTCAGATTACTCCTCCGCGTCTCGTCCGGACTTCTGGTTCTGCTAAAATCGACCAAGCAGCCCTGGAAGCGGTGGAGCACGCAGCTCCTTTCGCTCCTTTACCTGAGAGTTTTCGAGAGGCTCAGCTATCAATCGAATTTACTTTTAACATTTTTGATATTGATCTCAGTCAACCCTAATATTTTTAGGGCGATACCGAAAAATAGAAGTTTTTTTAAGGGTAAAATATATTTATAATTAGTTAGGCAACTATATAAAATCTTAATCCAACACCTAAAAAAACTGACAAAGTACCTTTCTAAGCTTACATTAAACTAAAGCTGTATGTAAGGTGCCCACCCCTTGCATAATGAAAGCGTAGAGTCTGAGCATTTGTCGCTTAAGACTCCGGTGATTTTACGGTTGCGCTGTATTGTGTATCTCAGTAACTTGACAGGGAACCAGAAAAAAGGATATTTGTTAAGCTCTCTCAGCCTTGAAGAAGCTTTTGCAATTCCCCAACAACAGATAACAAGTTTTATGGAAATGGATAGACCACCCGCCTTAAACCCTGACCCAAATCTTTCAGCGTTTAGTAGCGTGAGTACTCAGTTCTTGCAACATTTCAAGCTGATTGTAGCCACCACGCCTAAGTTACGAGAAGAGGTTTATAGGATCCGTTACAAGGTTTACTGTCAGGAGCTGAAATATGAGTCAGAAGAAAAATTTCCGAATGGGATGGAGCAAGACATTTACGATCAGCGCTCTATTCATTGCTTGTTGAAGCATCGGCATAGTGGACTTTACGCGGGCTGTGTTCGCCTCATACTTGCTGAGCCACACTCCTCTACATTAAATCTCCCTATAGAGAAAATCTACGGTTGTAGTTTGAGATCCTACAACTTATCCGATTCTGCTGCTATGGGTGAGGTTTCACGATTGGCAGTGGTCTCTGAGTTTCGCAAGCGTCAGGAAGAAGGACAGACTATGTCTATCATGTCTACCCCAGGAATTAATTTTACAGAGGATGAGAGACGCTGCTTTCCGCTTATTGCCTTAGGGCTCTATTTATCAGCCACTAGTGTTGCTTTGGAAGTTGGGCTCAACAATGTGTTTACCCTGATGGAGCCACGCTTAGCACGCCACCTTAGGCGCTTTGGTATAAAGTTTGTGCAAGTTGGCGATCTATTCGAGTTTCGTGGTCAACGTGGGCTTTTTCAGATTTCGCGCTCAGCAGTTCTAAGTAGTATAAACCCCAGTACACAAGAACTATTCCAAACTCTCAGCTCCGATGTTAATAAGTCTTTGACCCACTTCATCCCCCATCTCATTCACCGCCGAGCTGCTTAGACATGGTCCTTCGCAAATTTAACTGTTGCTAGCTTCAACTAATGTCTGCTAGGAAAAAGTACAAGCTTTTCAAAGCAGCAAAAGTGCTGCGCCAAAACTAAGCCCTTTAGATTTAACTTCATACCAACTAACTCTCTAAATCTGCAACAAACTTTTCTTATTCTGTCCGTTCTTGAGGTTTCGTAATTAATCTCAGGAAATTTGCAATCAGCGTCCTTTTATAATATCCCTTTATTCCTATTAAAAAATCTCGCTAGAAATGCTGTTGACAATGCCTACTCTCTACTAGACGGCAACTATATATAGATAGTGTCGTTAGCCCATACAAAATGACTCTACCACTAGATAGAAACCTCTAAATTATTTGTCAAAAGAAGCAGAGTAAGGCATCTCAATAGAAATCAAAGCATTCTCAGGTAAATAACTGCTAAACCGTCCACTATCAGCCATCACCAAAATTAGCCGCAGTGGGGAGTCAAATGAGATTTGCAAATCTGCCCACGGTACTGCTATCTCTAGGCAACGGTCAAAAGCTACAAGAGCATGACTAACGCGGGGACACCATTGGAAATTCTCGTTAGCCTCCTGAAAAAGGACTGAACGAGCCAGCAAGTTAAGTGCCAGATGGTGGTGAAACAGGTAGTTAACTGGTGGAGCATTTGGCACGTTCTCTAGGGGAACTGGACTGTTATACCTGCTTTGATCGGGATAGAACCACAGCAAATGTAGCTGACCTGGGTAGTCCCGACCTGGTTGAACACCGACTTTGAAATCCAATCTTAGATAGAAGTTCTGACGATTCATCCCATACCAAAGACGCTGGATAGCGCTGCTTTGATGCATTGTTCCCCGCGCTCCGCCAACTTCCAATCGACCAGCCTGTTCCCACTCTTGTTCATTGCCCTGCCCATTAATGACTGGATGAATGAATGCTCTTATTCGATAGTCAGTTCGAGTGGTATTAGTTTCTACTGGCTGGCGTAGGTAGGGAGGCACTGGCTCATTCAACGCCTGGTAAAGCTCGCACAGGTGTTCCCGGAACAACAAATCAAAGACGTCATCCTGGTTAGAAGAGTGGCCTTCACCAAACCACCAGAACCAGTCTGAGCCCTCTGCTGCATATAGAGCTTCCCAGGCTGCTGGATTGTTTTCTTCTGTTGCCTCTGGATGCTTAGCCAATACAGCCCTAGCCTCGGCTAGCAAATCCCACGCACGATTCTTGACTGGATCGCCAATCCAGGTAGTGAAACTGCCATCTACCCAAGAACCACTATGCAGTTCGTTAGCAGGGATTGTTGTTGTAGCAGGAAATTTCGCTAGGTATTCAGAGACAGTGACAAGTTGTAGTTCGGTGTGATCGCTGAACATCTGATAGAGGTTTTCCAGGAAGGGTTTGCCGTCCTGTTGATAGAATTCCCAGCAATTTTCGCCATCGAGAGCAATATTAACCAGCCAAGGTTGTTCCAAAGCTGTACTGCCGCTTGTTTGCCTTTGTTTGAGCTGATAGGCGATCGCTTCTAAATTCCTCACCAAATCTTCTGCTGCATGTTTTGGCTCCATTGAGGCATAGGTAAAGCCAATCAAGTCTGATAGACGGTGATCTCGAAATACGATTGCCAAATCACCCGCTGTAGTCGTGAGTCGATACGGTTGATAGAGTAACTCTGGTTCTAAAACATTTCCATTCCCGCCCCGGTGGAAAAAGTGCTTGAGCGTCCAACCTAATACGGCTTCATCTGAGCAAATCCATTGAAATCCTTGCTTAACAATGTCAGGCAAAATTTGAGGACTGACTGATTGTTCTGAAGGCCACAAACCCAGTGGTTCCCGTCCAAATCGGTCTCGATACAAATCCCAAGAGAGGCGTAGGTGCCGGGGAATATCCTCAGCCCACTGGAACCTACGCATTGGCAGAGTCATGTTCGGTACCGCTACCTGACTAGCATTGGTATCAGCTAGCAGGGGCAAGATGGGGTGAGTGTATGGGGTAGTCGTAACCTCTAGCTGTCCAGCCTCCTGCATTTGCCGATGCTGTGGGATGATTCGGCTGAGGATCTGTCGCTGTTTTGAGTAAATTCGTTGGCGATCGCTTAAGGTAAAGTCTCGCCCCTGCTGCAACCAGGCAGCAATCTCTGGATCGTCCCAAAACAAAGGGTCAATCCAAGCCAAGTTGTGCCATGCGAGCAAATCGCTATAATCTTGCAACTGCCAATTTTCTAAGCACCACGCCTGCCCTTTTTCCTGTCGTTGCTGGTACAGCTGAGCGTAGCGGGGATGGGGAGCAATCAAAGTTGAGTAGTTAGCATCAAAAAAATGTTCTATGATGTATTGCCGTTGTTCCCCATCTAACTGTTCGGTTGATGTTAGACTCACTGCCAAATATGGGTCGAGAGCAGTACCAGCAATATAATCTTCTAGTTGTAGAATCAGTGACGGCACCAAGTTCACTGTTTGATGCAGCTTAGGGTAACGCTCTAGCAGTAATACGAGATCCAAGTAATCCTTTGCACCATGTAGCCGCACCCAAGGCAGGTGATAGTGCCTAAAGGCGGGTTGAGCTACATCTTGATGACTTTTGTATAGGGGCTGGTGCTGGTGCCAGATGAAGGCGACGTAGAGAGGATGAGGCATGGGGAGATGGGAGGAAGGGGGGCAGAGGAGCAGAGGAGCAGAGGGGAAATAAAAACAATATTCCATTACTTGTACTCAGGCAGAAGTTTCTGGGAATAGTTGATTTGAGACTCTACCCTCTAAGCCAGAATGAAAGCTAGTGTCTTACAGAAACCTCCCTCGGTAAATCTGAGAACAAAGTACGCATTCTTCTTGCCCCCCTGCTCCTCTGCCCCTCTGCTCCCCCTGCTCTAGCAGATTACATTACTTGCTCGACTTCCGCAATTTCGGGAATCATTTCACGCAATCGACGTTCTATGCCCATTCTTAGTGTCATTGTTGAGCTGGGGCAACTGCCACAAGCTCCCTGAAGCCGCAACTTCACGACTGGACCATCCAGTTCTACTAGTTCTACATTACCCCCATCAGACATGAGATAGGGGCGCATTTCATCCAAAACTGTTTCTACGTTGTCAATTGTGAGTTCCATTGTTTGATACCCCGTTTATCTTACAAAGATCATATGTTCGATGATGATTACATCGATCTTATCGCGACGAAAGGTGCAGTACTCTGGCAGCTTAAACCTATACCGCTGCTGGTTCTAGCAGTCTCACATTGGAGAAGTTGAACTCAGTTGTCGTTTTTTCCCCACCCTTATCAGATTTAACGACTTGCTTGGTCATCACATAGTAGTTGCCAACCTGCTCGTAAGTGTCCTCAAAATTGAGAACATTCGTGACTTCGTTAGTCTGCGGATTGCGGAAGACAGCATCATATCGCGTAGCTACATAGCCTTTGCCTGTGTCTAAGCTGTCGTAAGTATCGATGACAAAAGCCATCCGACCCATAACCCGACTAACTTGGCAAATCTCAGTTCCCCGAATTTTGTAATTGGAACCCATGGAGTCACCCTTAACCAAGATCTCCACTGCACCAGTTCCGTCTTGCTTGCCCAAGCTAAACTCGTTCTTCCCATGAGCCTGCTCAAACTCTGAGCGCTTGCGGTGAGTTACCACATCACGAAGTTGGGTGTAGACGCTCTCTTGTACCTGTTCATCGGCAATCCCGTTAACTTCCACACTCAAGTCGCGGTTGATGCGAACTTTGCCAGTGTAGATTTCATTTCCCTGCTTGATTTGAACATCTGCACTGTAGCCAGGAAAATTTTGATCCCAAGTGTAACGGTTTTCGTAAGCAATCTGGAATAATTCTTTGGCACTTCGTTGCTCTGTCATGAAGCCCTTACTTGACTGTAACTTCTCTTCTAGTTTGACATAATCCCCGTCTAGAGCGAAGTGCGAACGAGGATACTGAGCTGCTTAGGTAAAAAGTTGACAGTACCTGTGAGCGATTGAGCCCTTTTCAGTCCAAATCAAACTTCATCTGGGTTAATCCCCATTGCTCGCAGTCGTTCTGCTAAACGATCGGCTCGCTGGCGTTCAGCGTTTGCTCTCTGTTTTTCCTGCTCAGCTCGTTCAGCTCCAGTTGGGATGATTTGCTCAGACTGGTCGCACCAGCGGAGCCACAACCCTGTTTGCTCTTCAAATGTACCTTCCCACAGCCTTAACCCCAAACCAACTGTCTCTAGCCATAGCGGTGGTGGCAGCTTAACATAGCGCCCTGCTACCAGTACCCAGACTCGCAGCAACTCCCCATCCATTTGCTCTGCTTCCTGAATCTGCTTTAGTGGATCAAACACTGCATAGAACGTTACGCCAATTTGCGCGTACAGTTCCTTCTTGCCTCCCAATTCATCGCCCTTGCGGTTAGAGACAATCTCAATGCAGACCTCTGGCACTTTGCCAAACTCCCAGACGAAGTAAGAGCGATGCTGCTTCTGGCTCCAGTCCTGCGGTATCTGCACTCGCAGACTCAGAAAGGCATCGGGGACAATCGGATCTTGCTTCAGGGCATAGAAGAGACCAACGTTCGCTGCTGCCACAAAGGGCACTTGAGGTGACCAAGAGCTGTAGAGGGGTTCGACTAAGAGGCGCTGCTGTTTTTCAGACTGGAAGTTATCCACTGGGATGTCATCCTCAGTGACAATATGGCTAATGTCAGGAATGGCAAGTTTGTCAGAGTCTATGAGTGGCTGGGGCATAGCAGGTTGACGGCAGAGGTTTATCTCTCATAGTAATGTCACTAGAAAAGGCAGCTCAAAGCTCAAACATGGTATCGCCTGGTGGTGTTGAAACCATTACTGGTTGTTGATACAGTGGCACTGTAAATGTGACAGTTGAGCCTAGTCCTTCACCCATGCTGTAAAAATTTACTGTTCCCCCCATTGCTTCTACTAACTTCTGGGAGATTGTCAGCCCCAAGCCAGTGCCGCCATACTGACGGGTGCGGGAACCATCCACTTGACTGAATGATTGAAATAGTCTGTCTTGTTTGTCCAGCGAAACGCCAATCCCTGTGTCCGCTACGCGCACTTTCACTAAACCAGGGAGTTCCTGATTCTGAAATATGACCTTTTTGGAAATAACATCAGCACTAATGGTAATGCCGCCTTCGTGAGTAAATTTGACAGCATTGCTAACCAAATTCAACATCACTTGCAGCAGCCGCTGGTAGTTGCCACGAACAATAATTTCATCAGAGATGGCAGGCAGTTGAATCTGCAAACTCAAGTTTTTCTGCTCGGCTTGGGGACTGGTAAAGTCGTTGACATCATTGAATAATTCATCCAGCTTAACGGGCCCTAATTCTAGCTCTAGCTTACCAGCCTCAATTTTGGCAATGTCCAAGATGTCATTAATAATGTTAAGGAGATGAAGGGCAGAGCGGTAGGCTTCCTGAATAAATTCCATCTGCTCTTCTGGATCGTCAGCCATGCCTTCTAAGATTAGCTTGAGGAAGCCTATCATCCCATTTAGTGGTGTTCGGATTTCATGGGAGGTATTTGCCAAAAACTCGCTTTTGAGGCGGGAAGCTTCCTCGGCTTGTTGACGAGCCTTCTCTAGCTCTTCATAAAGTGTGGCATGAGCGATCGCTGTGCCAACTTGCTCTGCCAACTCCCGCACCAGTTCAATCTCAGCCGTTGTCCATTTACGCGGGTAGTCGCACTGATGCAGGCTGATTAAACCATTGGGACGGTCTTGATAACAAGTGGCAACCATCAGTACCGACTGCTGCTGAAAGTCAGGCGGCTGCGTTTGGTCAACAACAATCGGCTCTAGAGTCTTTAAGGCTTGACACAGGGATGGCTGGTGAGCAATAGCAAACTCTACCCCTAGCATCGAGCGCCACTGGGGGCAAATGTACTCTGCTACTACTGTAATTTTTGCCCAGTCTGGTTTGTAGGGATAAATCACACAACGGCTCACTCCCAAAGCCTCTCCCAAACTGTCAACAGTTTGTTTCCAAATGGTATCAAGAGCCAAGGTCCGCCGAATATTCCGAGCAATTTGAGTCAATAGTTTTTTAGATTGAGCCATACTTAGAGCTACGGACTGCACAGCAGATTCAGCTTCTGCACTAGCTATTGTGTCCATTGCCCTCAGTCGTCGTCCCATTCCCAGCACTGTAGTTGCGCTACTCTGTGATAGCAAGATTGGGCTAATAACTAGCTCAAACCAAAAGAACCGCTGCCCGTCACTGAATAAGCAACAAAATCTCTCTGGCACTAAGCTAGCCAGAACCTGCCGAATCCGCTCTAGATAAGGGGCAGTTTCAACTGGACCAAATTCCTCCAAAGATAGACTACCTGAAGCTCTCCCGTAGTCTACTCCTCGGAATTCAGCTTCCTGCCAATAGAATGAGAGATAATGACCTGTTGCCTCCTGAACAAAGACCAGCTGTGCTCCTAGCTCTGACAGCGCTAGCGCTTCTGTAGTATGTGTAACTAAATGCGAGGCTTCAGAAAGCGGCAGTGGAGAATCAGCAGGAATCATGTTAGATAAACATGCAGACAGCAGGCTGTAGTTTTGTTGCTATGAGTCTGGCATAAAATTTAAAAATTTGGTCTCTCCCGATCAATAACAATCAATCATTCCATTCACCCCTTGGTGGGACTGGGGTTCGCACGAAAGTACGGCTCAGATCATCATCCCTTTGCGTTTCACCGCGGAGCCACTGACGAATTGCTGCTTCAATCACCTTACTAGGCTCGTTGGTTAAGTGCTGTATTTGGTCTAACAGCTCAGAATCTAGGTGGATGGAAATTTCCACCTTATCTTCTGAGTGAACCGAATCAGTGACATTTTCTCTCATAGGCCGAACATTATGTAATTACAAACTGTCTGCTGTCGAGTATAAGAAAGCATTAAAATGCATTAAGTAGCAAAAGACCCAACCTTGGTTGCCGCCTTAGTATATAAAGAAATATGACTGACGTTCCTGTCTCTCGCATTCGCAATTTCTCTATTATTGCACATATCGATCACGGAAAATCTACCCTCGCGGATCGTCTCCTACAGACTACAGGGACTGTAGAACAGCGCCAGATGAAGGAGCAGTTTCTTGACAACATGGATTTGGAACGTGAACGCGGCATTACGATCAAGTTGCAAGCGGCGCGGATGAACTATCAGGCTAAGGACGGTCAGACATACGTCTTGAACCTGATTGACACGCCAGGACATGTCGATTTTTCCTATGAGGTGTCGCGTTCGCTAGCGGCTTGTGAAGGGGCGCTGTTGGTCGTAGATGCTTCTCAAGGGGTAGAGGCACAAACACTGGCGAACGTCTACCTAGCGTTGGATCACGATTTAGAAATTATCCCTGTTCTGAACAAAATTGATCTACCCGGAGCAGAGCCAGAGCGAGTCATTGGGGAGATTGAAGAAATCATTGGCCTAGATTGCAGCGGTGCCATCTTAGCTTCAGCGAAAGAGGGGATTGGCATCGACGAGATTTTAGAGGCAATTGTCCAACGGGTGCCTCCGCCTCAAGATACAGTGGGCGATCCTCTGCGAGCGCTAATTTTTGACAGCTACTACGACAGCTACCGGGGAGTGATTGTCTATTTCCGGGTGATGGATGGCACTCTGAAAAAAGGCGATCGCATCCGGTTGATGGCTTCTGGCAAAGAATATGAAATCGACGAATTAGGTGTCCTATCTCCTACCCAGAAGCAGGTTGAGGAACTTCATGCCGGAGAAGTCGGCTATCTGGCAGCGGCGATTAAAGCCGTAGCCGATGCCAGAGTTGGGGATACGATTACATTGGCTGCAGCTCAAGCATCAACCCCCTTACCAGGCTACACTGAAGCTAATCCCATGGTATTTTGCGGTTTGTTTCCCACTGATGCCGATCAGTTTGAAGACTTGCGGGATGCCTTAGAAAAGCTGAAGCTTAACGATGCAGCGTTGCACTACGAACCAGAAACGTCAAGTGCTATGGGATTTGGCTTTCGCTGCGGGTTTTTAGGATTGCTGCATATGGAAATTGTGCAGGAACGCCTAGAGCGAGAATATAACTTAGATTTGATTATTACAGCCCCATCAGTGGTTTATCGGGTGACAACTATTAAGGGGGAGGAGCTGTATATTGATAACCCCAGTACTTTACCGCCACCAAACGAACGGGAAAAAATTGAAGAGCCTTATGTCCAAGTGGACATGATTACCCCGGAATCCTACGTTGGCACCTTGATGGAGTTGTGCCAAAACCGACGCGGTGTCTTTAAGGACATGAAGTATCTCACTCAAGGACGGACAACACTCAGCTACGAGCTACCGTTGGCGGAAGTTGTCACCGACTTCTTCGATCAGATGAAGTCTCGATCTCGTGGCTATGCCAGCATGGAATACCACTTAATTGGTTATCGCGAGAATCCCTTGGTACGCCTAGATATTCTCATCAACAACGAGCCAGTTGATTCCTTAGCAATGATCGTTCACAGGGACAAGGCTTACGGTGTAGGACGAGCACTGGCGGAAAAACTGAAAGAGCTAATTCCACGCCATCAATTTAAAGTACCGATTCAGGCAGCAATCGGTAGTAAGGTTATTGCTAGCGAACATATCCCTGCTATACGGAAAGATGTCTTAGCCAAATGTTACGGAGGTGACATTAGCCGTAAGAAGAAGCTGTTACAGAAGCAGGCAAAAGGTAAAAAACGCATGAAAGCAGTTGGTACGGTAGATGTACCACAGGAGGCGTTTATGGCGGTGCTGCGCCTTGAGCCTCAGTAATTGTTAGGTTAACTTCTAGCTGAATAAATGCCGCTCAGCTACTTTCCAGTAGCGGGAAAAACGCTTGAGATCGATGTAGCCGTCGTACTCAAAAAATGGCTCTACGGCTAGTACTTCCACCTTAGGCACAAAGCGTTTGATCTCATTACAGATAGCATCAAACCGGGGACTAGGGCTTGCTGTGGTCACAACTTGCTCCGCCCTATGTTCTTTAGCAAATGCCACAACCTCAGTCGCCACATCCCCGCGTCGAATCACAACAGGCAACTCCAGTAAACATTCGTATATGAAAGCAATGCGTTTGAGACTGAGTTGCCATTCCTCAATCAGCGCCTCGTCCCAAACCCAAATTGCTGGAGCATCAGGATACTGCTTTAGAGCAGAACCATAGGGGCTTAGACAATCTCCATGTACCCAGACAATAGGTTGATTCATCTGTGTGGCTTTTTCCCTCTGCTGCTAGTGCGCTGCCGATGGCTATTGCCATCACTATTTAGTGACTCAGCGTGAGGAAATAGCCGAGTCTCCAATTCTTCATAGCTGCCTTCAAAGTCGCAATGACCGTAGAGAGGGCATTGGCGGCAATAGACTCCTTCTGTATAACGCTCTAAATTCTCTCGGTTAAAAAAATAGGGCTTGTGGCTAAACGTGCTAGCAACCCACTGCCATGACATATTGTTACTAGCGGGATCGCCATCCAAGAGATGCATCAGAAACCAAATAGCTCCTGCTTGCCAACGGATATGCCGCCAATGCACGATATATGCTGCCATCCACATCCGAGCATGGTTGTGCAGATAGCCCGTTGCCTGCAAGTCGCGGCTAAAATTATCGATACAGACTAGCCCAGTTGTCCCAGTGGCAATGTCATCTGGTAGGGCATCTGCATATTTTTTGGCAGAATAGCCTGTTTTGTGAGGTTCTTGGTCCTGCCAAATATCATTACCTAGCTTGACATAGAGACGCTGCCAGTAGTCGCGCCACCCCAACTCGTTCAGCAACTTAGTAGCATCTTGAGGCTGAACCTGCTCCATAACATAATTTCGGATTTCAGCTAAACTTAAGACGCCGTAGCGGATATAGGGTGATAACCGAGTCACAGCACCTGTAAGGAAGTTACGCGATTTGGCATAATGTACTGGATCTAATTGATGCAGTACCTTTTCAGCTGCTTGACGTCCACCCACTGTGGCGCTGATGCTGTCATCCCGTTCTGCGGCATTGGGGAATTGGGCGCGGAGGTAAGCAACTAGTTGATCGCGAGTCGCGAATTCGCGTTGCATGTTTTGACTCATGATTATCTGATGTTCTTTAGAGCAAAGACGACATTTTTCTTGACAGATCCCGTGGCATCGGTTTTTCAGAACTTGCCGCTTAACACCTGTTCCGCACTTAGTTTTAAGGTGGGGAAAGTGAGAGAAGACAGGCGATTGGTCCCCGTATACACCGCTTCTTCATACAATCCTTCCACAAGAGTCAATATAGTGACTTGTTTGGCTTCTGGGTCTACAATCCAATACTCTGGGATCTTCCTGGCTGCATACTCGGAACGTTTGTGGCGGTAATCCCGCTTTTCATTGTCTGAACCGGGAGAAACTACTTCCACGACTAACTGAGGAGACGGCATATCTAACAGAATAATGCTGCGGGGAGACCCTTGGAGTGCAGCAGCAGATTCCTCTGTTAACACCATGACATCAGGTACTCGCGTAGTCGCACGGGAACCACTGACAACAATTTCTGTTCCACGACGCAATAAAGAAGGGGGTACTACTTGCAGAAATGCGGCAATCAGGATTATGGCAATGGCATTATTCAAATCACTCTCAGAGGGCATTTCCACCAATTCTCCATTGACCAGTTCATAGCGGGTATCCGTCCCATCGTCATAGACTAGATACTCCTCTAGGGTCATGCGCTGTCGAATTGCAGGGACCATGATCTGACCTCTGAACAAAAACTATCTAACACTATAGTAGGCTTGGTTTAAACTTGGTCCGAGTTTAGTCCGATAACGCCACTTTCATTAATGGAAGTCACTGCTACAGCTATCGCCTTAGAGAGCGGTATATGTTCATGAAGATACTGCTCTACTGCTATACAATCTATACCCATTGTTTCAAACTTGTTATCCTGCTGTCTGCTGCCGCGCTTTTTGCATAACAGACTCTATGTACTTCGCTTTGCCTCTTGTGTACGCTTCCCGATCGCTTGAAAAGCGTTGGGCAAGATAAAGCTTTAATTGTGCATAACGTGCCGCTTCATCTGGATGCTGGCAAAGGTAGTCTCGAAATATTAAACGCTCCCACAATATGCTGTCCGGCTCAATCATATGGATATGATGAGTGCGTGGACCATTGGGGGGTAGACCTTTCACAAAAAACATCCGTTGAGGATCGGGATTATCAAACCAGTAAACATATCCCAACGGTTCTAGCTGAGAGACAGCAACTTGCTTTGCTTGTGCAAGTGAACGTACTTCCACCAATAAATCAATAACAGGTTTTGCCGCTAATCCTGGTACTGCTGTGCTGCCAAAATGCTCAATGCGAGTGATGAGATCTCTGTCTAAAACCTCGCAGATGCGTGAAGCTTCCTGCTCAAACAGGATTGTCCAGTGTGGATCGTACTCAGTGATGACAACTTCATCCATTTGTCTGTCACTTGTCGGTAAGGGACTGGACTAACTTAACATCAACACCCAAAGACAACCTTAAAACACCGTCCCAACCTAGAAACGAAGCAAGATAACAGTAAAGGTCAGCGGCAGCTAATGACCTTAAACTCTCACCAACAACTTCTATTCCGTCCGCTGCACCGTATTATCGGGACACTGACGCTCTTGCTCCTGAATTAACAATCGCAAGGCTTCATTTACTGCTCCATCATTGGGGAAAGCTTGGGCAACATCAGGATCTAAAAGCACTAAGTTTGTTCCTTCACGATATCGCTCAACGTATTTACCTCTAATTCCCCTCTCCATTTGAGCAAAGTCGTACTCAGGACGTAATTCGTCTTCCATTTCGTTCTCAACTTCCTTCTTCATAAAACCTCCTCTCCCATCGAGTAGCTTTTCTGGCGCTGATAACTCGTACCTTTTCTCCTCGCTCGGCATGTGCAACGACTAGAAGTTGTCCAAACTTAGATACGCCAATAATAATGTAGCGACTTTCTCCAACGGAGTGGTCAGGATCGGGAAAAGTTATAGATAGCGGGTCGTTAAACACGGTTGCAGCTTCCTGAAAGGAAACACTATGCTTCTTAAGGTTTAGCGTTGCTTTGTCTGAATTCCATTCAAATTTCATATTCTCGGAACTGCTCCCTGAGAACCAAACCTGACCAAAGCGTAAATCCTAAAACTGCTAAACCTGTCAACCCGTCCGTTACAATGAAGAAATGCATCTTTATCGAAAACTCGGACATCGCTCCATACAAGTAATGTCCCAGGCTATCTAGACCACAAAATGAGTAGGTCGCCAAGCACAAATAGGCTAACCAAAATCGATCTCTTCGATACAACCAGTAACCAGTCAGACCAATCACCGTCCAAATAATCCACGAGATGTAAATGGAGGAGGATGTAATCCAACTTGGCTGAGGGTATTTCTCGATGTAGAGATAATTATCTGTGAAGTGAATAGCTGTAGAAACGATACAAGCAATCAGAAGACCTTTCAACAAGGAACGACGCTTTACTTCGAGATTCATGACAATCTATCCTCTCTTAAAACAATTTATAGCTTTGTCAATTAATCCAACTTCACGGAAATGCAATCACTATTTTTTCCATTTTTCTTAGCTACTGCAATGTATTCAGAATTTACTGATTGCACCAATGATTTTATGGTAGCTCCATCTTGAACACCAAGCACGTTAGCCATCTTAACTCACGAACACATTCCAGCCAATATGGCTGCATAGAAAAAACATTACCAAAATTCCAAGTTGATAAACGATATTCCGTAATGGTTGAAGCGCAAAAATATAGGCTACTGTATGAAAAATACGGGACGCTACAAACAGTGGGAAATAAATGAATACACCTGTCTTCCAGCAATTCAATTCAATATAAGCCATTGCTAAAAATAAGAAGATCGGGATATTTTCTCCATCGTTACGAAGAACATTTTGAGCGCGACGAGCAAGATCGCCATCACTTGATATAACATCCTTTTTTCCAAAAATTTTCTCAACCATAGCTAAGTCTTCAGGGTTAGAAAAGCTGCTGGACTTGAACCTGCCGTATGCCTGAATCAGAACTGTAACGAACATTTTGAGGAATAGAGCGACGACCGTTAAGCCATAAACTTTCCATGTATCCATAGCTTGTGCAACCATCTCTAATCTTGCTGGAATCAATAGGATTGCTTATTCATATTTTCGTAGATGTACTTCTTCATTTGCCAATCTAATACCTCTTCTTAAACTAGGATATTTTTCCTCAAATAATTGTATTTGCAGCCTATCATACAGCAGGAATAAATGATAGCAATTCCAGCTTTTTTACGTCGATTAATCATTTAAGAAGCAGCGATAGTATACAGGAAGCGATAACCTACATCATACTCCTTCAGTTGGCGTAGCTGCCCGTACTTTTGCTCCCATACTCCCATCTCTAAATCTTCACGTAAGCTCGACAATCCTTGCTGTAACTCCTCATCCGTAATTTTGGCAAATGATGAAATTCCATGGCGGACAATGCTATTAAAGTAAAGCTCTGGTCTTGCCCAACCAACAGCAGCAAACGCATCTGATAAATCCTGCGGTAATGGGAAAGGAACCACACTCACTCTCATACCTGTAACTGCTTGAATCACAGCCGCTAACTGAGGAATTGGCAAAAAAGTAGATTCAATATCTTTAACGAACGAGGGAAAATACTTCGTTAACCAAAACTCAGAAATCATTGCTGGATCGTAAGTAAACAGCACAATCTGTCCGCCACCTGTAACTCTATGGACTTCGTATAACGCTTGCTGATAATTCTGAAAATGATGCAAAGCAAGCATGATAATAGCTGCATCTGCTGACTGATTGAATAGTGGTAAGTTCTCCGCATACCCCTCAATCCACTCAATTGCCGGATGAGCGATCACCTGACTTTGCATTGTAGCTGATGGCTCAACGGCAAGAACACGATATCCATGCTCAGCCAGTACCAGTGCGTAAGAACCTGTGCCAGCGCCAATATCTACAATAGTAGATGCTTGCCGGGACATCAGAATCTCTAGCAGCTTTGCCGCAATGCGTGGATCGCTGCTTCTAGTTTGGGCGTAGGTTCTTCCAATTGTGTCGTAAAGCGCCATCCTCGTTGCAGCCTAGTTTTAGGTGGTTGGTAATTGCAGCCAGCTTACTCCAGTGCTAAGGATTTCGGACTGATCCTGAACTGCAATTGTGAACGGTAGAGACAGATATCAAACTCCATAAAGAAGTTAACTTGCCCTAAAATGAGCGGCACATTATTTGTAGCCTGTGTCCACGCGAACACGAGTTGTACAGGCTCAAACTGCCCAATAACGGCTTGAACAAGTATGACGCGCGCCTCATACTGAGCCAAATTTCCCGTCAAACTCAATGCTGTTGTTTGTTGTTCCCACATGTATCCAAGCTCAATTCCCACTGAATACGGAAGCACGTTCACGCTTGCTCCGTATCCAATAGACCAGATGTGGTAACAGAACTCCGTTGATAAATCAGGGTGAGCGGTAAGTACGGACGAAAACTAGCTTCGCCTAGTGCAACATCAGCAGAGACAAAAGGATACTGTTCAGCATTACGCATGGTCTTGAGTTTTAGCAGCTTGTAGCACCTTTAACATTGTGTCTGCTGCTTCAGTCGCGTCATAGGGCGACCACACTGGATAAGCTTGATTGGGCTTAATCAAATCCATTTCTTGCTGGGCTAGTTCCGAGATTAAAACTTGCATGACATAGAATTTATCTGCGCGGCTAAGTTCTCGCAACGTCGAGATCAGTTCTGACGAAACCATGCAAAGCACTCCGGTAATTCAAGTCTGCCTCTCCATCATAAAATGCCCCAGAGATTACCGACTAAGCCAAGTACTATGACTGAAGGTTATTACCGATAACTTCAACTACCAGTAAACACAAACAAGTGACCTTGCAGCTACGTCCCTATTGAAAAGGCAACACATCCTAAAATTTAGGCAAGAGTGAGAATCTCTACTCCTTTCTCTGTCACAGCAACAGTATGTTCAAATTGAGCTGAGAGTTTTTTGTCTTTGGTAATCACAGTCCAACGATCGGCTAGAAATTTGAGATCGCAGCTTCCTGCGTTTAGCATTGGTTCAACTGTGAAAACCATTCCTGGACGCAACTTTAACCCACTGCTACGTTTACCGTAGTGAGGAATCTCAGGTGTAGTATGAAATTGCCTACCAATTCCATGCCCAACCATATCTCGAACAACTGAGAATCCACTTGCCTCGGCGTACTCCTGAATTGCAGCACCAATATCCCCAATTCTGGCATCAGGTCTAATTTCAGCAATGCCCCTCATCATAGATTCTTGAGTCACCTCAACCAGTGTTCGGGCTGCTGCTGACGGGTTCCCAACCAAAAACGTTTTAGAAGTATCACCGTGATAGCCGTCCAGAATGGGAGTGACATCGATATTAATGATGTCACCGTCTTGAAGAATCTGCTGGGGATTGGGAATGGGAATACCGTGACAAACAACTTCATTAACACTAGTGCAAATAGAACCTCTGAAAGGGGGATAACCAGGAGGTGCATAGCCAAGTGTGGCACTGGTGGCACCACGGGCTTGCATCCAATGTTCTGCCTCATCGTTTAACGCTTGCGTACTCACTCCCGGTTGCACCATTGGTTCAAGATGATTGAGCAGATCTGCGGCAAGTCGTCCGGCACGCCGCATCTTGTCTAGTTCTCTAGCCGAAAGCAGGACAAGTCAACAACAGCAGATAATTTGGCACTAAACTATTAGCCAAGGGCGAATTGTTAGGGTGTTTATACTTACGGAAGAATTGCAACTTCTCTAAGCTGTTTTTCAATTGCATTACACGCCACACCTACACCATCTTCTGCTTGTACAATGCGTCCGATTTTTGCTGCATTGGCTACATAACTAGGATTCCCTAACAATTCACTTAACTCCTTTGCAACTTGTGTTGCTGAATATTGCTTACGGGGAATCGTGAGAGAAGTTCCTAATCGTTTGACTCGTGCTGCATTGTCAGGTTGGTCATGGCTGTACGGCATAATTATGGTTGGACGACCTGACTGCAAAGCCTGAGCCGTTGTCCCAATCCCGCCCTAATGTACAATTGCACAAGATTGAGAAAAAATCTGAGAATACGGCACGTAGTTAACCGCTATAATTTCTGCCGAAAGATTTTCACACAAGCAATTGTTACCAACCAATAAAACAGCGCGACGGTTTAACTGCTTCGCAGCTTGAATACTTTCCTGGTAGAAGTTGCCAGCGTCTAAGACAGCGGCTGATCCGAGGGTGAAGACGATTGGCGGCTCACCCGACTCTAAAAACTGTTTGAGTGCTGGGGTGAGTTGTGCTCCGCCTTCTGTTCCATCATAGAGTGAAAAACCTGTGACTACTGTATTTGCAGGCCAATCGGGTTGGGGCTGACCCAAAACTGACGAAAATAATGCCAGGACGAGATAGGGTGAAAACTTGTCATCCACAATCGGATTGCCGACAGGTGCTAATCCAAGCTCCTGTCGAAGCTGATGGATGGGTTCCCCCCAAGAACGGGTCATAAATTTAGCAAAACCTATCACCGAGCGATTGACGAATGGACCAAAAGCTCTTAGCTTCGACAATGCTGGAAAAGGCGGCAGTACAAATGGATCATAAGCAGAAAAAAATGATCCAGGTGCCAGCGCACAGAAAGCCCATCGAATCTTTAGTTTCTCCGCAACAATCCGTGCTGCGTAAACAATTTCATTCGTCACAATGAAGTTGGCATTCTGTGCCACGTTTATTAGATCGGTGTAGGTATCGCGCAAATTCGCTAGAAGATAATCGCGGACGACACGCTCTGTCCCTTTTTGAATATCCATCATGCGCGCAATCATTTCGGGATCGTCCATTGCTATGTAATCAGGACGAAGCGGATGAAACTCGAACCCTAATGACTCAATTTTGGAACGGTAATCTTTGATCGTGGCAAAAATGACATCGTGACCACGTTCACGTAAACTTAACCCAATTGCAATCAGTGGGTGAAGATCGCCTAGCGATCCAATCGTTGTCAAAATAATTTGGCTCATAAAGGCGGTACAGACTCAAACAAGCTCCATGTACCCAGGCGACAGGCGATTATCTATAATTCCCTTTATCTAGGCGTAAGGAACGGAGTGCGGGGGTGGGTAAGTCTTCTATAGTTAAGTTTAGAGATACTATCGGGAGACCGTTATGTTTGGCTTAGGATGGCCTGAAGTAGGCATGATTGCAATCTTGGCAATTCTAGTTTTTGGTCCTAAAAGGATTCCAGAACTGGGAAGTGCCCTCGGTAAAACATTGCGAGGTTTTAAGGATGAGCTAAAAGAGGACACACCCAGCCCAGAACCAGAGCGAGACGAGTAGTCTAGAGCTGGTTACCGACAGAAGATTTGATGCTAGCCTGGGAATCTATGATGGTAGCCGCCGAGTCGAGCAGTTGGCGTGTATCCTCGATAACCGGGTGACGAGCCTGAATGAGACTGATGGCACGACTCACACTTTCGGGCAAAATCACGACTAGACTTCCATTAGAGGCACTATCTAAGCCTCTATTAATTGCTTGGGTTTCATCCAGAATTGTCTCATAACGACAATCTGGCTTAACTTGTAAGATCCCTTTAACAATTAACTCAGCGGCTTCACCGCGAGGACGCCCTCTTGTATCGTCATCTTCCTTGATAAGGATGTAGTCAAAGATATCAGCTGCTAATCTACCCAAGGTAATGAAATCTTCGTCTCGGCGATCGCCTGGTCCTCCCACTACACCAATGCACTCGCCTTGCCAATTGCGCACAAAGCCGCCTAAAGCCTCATAACTCGCTGGGTTGTGAGCATAGTCTACTAAAGCATGATAACTGCCCAGATTAAACAAATTC
>JAFASY010000028.1 GCA_019244235.1 Chroococcidiopsidaceae cyanobacterium CP_BM_ER_R8_30 | reverse complement strand
CCAGATCCTGATTATGGGGAACTAAGAGCTGTTCTAGGTCAAATGCACAACTTGCCGCCTGAGTGGATTCTGCCGGGTAATGGTTCGGCAGAGTTACTTACATGGGCTAGTTGGGACTTGGCAAAATTGGCTGTGACTTATCTCGTCACTCCTGCCTTTGGTGACTATTGGCGAGCATTGAGGACATTCGGTGCCAAAGTGCAGCCATATCCGCTTTGCCCAGAAGCAGAGAGCCGGGAGTCAGGAGCAAAAGGGGTGAGATTCACCCCCTTACCCCATCTATCCAGCTCTCTTCCTGAGTGCGGCTTACTACTCAATAACCCCCATAACCCTACAGGCTGTCTATTCTCACGAGCCAACATTCTGCCCTACCTAGAGCAATTTGCATTGGTTGTGGTGGACGAAGCCTTTATGGATTTTTTGCCTCCAAACCAAGAACAAAGCTTGAGTTCTGTGGTGCAGAAGTATCCCAATTTGGTGATTTTGCGATCGCTTACCAAATTTTATAGCCTACCCGGACTGCGATTGGGATATGCAATTGCCCATCCCGATCGGCTCCAGCGCTGGCAGCAGTGGCGCGATCCTTGGCCAGTCAACACTCTCGCCGCTGCCGTCGCTATTGCTGTAGTTCAAGATACAGAGTTTCAACAGCTGACTTGGACTTGGCTCCCGATAGCACGAACAGCACTGTTTCAGGGCTTAGCGCAAGTCCCAGATTTACAACCCTACTCCGGTGCTGCCAACTTCTTGATGGTTCAATCACAACAACCTAGTTCTCTGGTGCAGCAAAGATTGCTTGAACGCAGCCAGATCTTGATCCGTGATTGCTTGAGCTTTCCTGAATTAGGCGATCGCTACTTCCGCGTAGCTGTACGCTCTAGTGAGGAGAATGAACGCCTGGTGCGAGCAATTAGGGAAAATGGCTGTTGATTATGATGTTGTGATTATTGGTGGCAGTCCGACAGGACGCTATGCGGCGACCATTGCTGCTCAATTAGGTGCCAGAGTTGCTTTAGTAGAACCGAGTTCAGGCGATGTAGAGTTTTCTCAGGGGATGAGTGTCAGAGGGATAGAAACTGCGATCATGCCTCACGCTTTAACTCAGATCGGGCAAATAACTCAACAACTAGGTCACGCTAGTCAATTGGGGATTCACTTTCTATCAACAGATGCAGCAGGAAACTACGGCGAGTCAGTGCAGTGGGCAGAGGCTAGACAATGGGCATCTGGTGTTGTCTCAAATTTAGAAGAACAGCAGTCTCTATCTGTCTTAGCTTCTAAGGGAGTTGACGTCATTGTTGGCAATGGTCAATTTCAACCCTCACCACACCTTGCGTTTGCCGTTAACCAACGCTTCCTCCGCGCTCGTGCCTATCTGCTCGCCACTGGTTGCCGTCCTGCCATTCCCAATGTAGAAGGATTGCAAACCGTTGGCTACGTTACTGCTGCTGAGCTGTGGCAACGACTAAATTCTCAAGAGGCACCAAAAAAATGGGCAATTCTAGGTGGCGATCCAGTAGGCATTCAAATGGCTCAAACCTTGAATCGGTTGGGTTTCAGTATCACCCTAATTGTGAGAAGTTCCCATATCCTACCAAGAGAGGACTTAGAGGCAGTTCAGTTAGTGCAAGCGACACTGGAAGCTGAAGGTGTACGTCTACTCACATCTACGTCAATCACCCGCGTATTACAGATGCGGGAGAAAAAATGGATTCAGGTAGGCAATGAAACTATAGAAGTTGATGAAATCTTGGTAGCAGGAGGACAAGTTTCTCATATCGAAGCTTTAAACTTAGCAGCGGTGGGGGTGACATTACATCGACGTGGCTTGCGGCTAAATGAAAAACTACAAACTACCAACCCCCGCATTTACGCTTGTGGCAATGTGAGTGGAGGGTACTTGTTTGCCAATCTTGCCAACTACGAAGCCAGAATTGCCCTGAAAAATGCTCTGTTTTTCCCGATGTACAAAGTTAATTACCGTCACATTCCTCTAGGAATTTTCTCTGATCCTATACTGGCACGAGTAGGCTTAACGGAGGTGCAAGCAAGACGGCAATACAACCCTAGCCAAATTGTCGTTTTACGACAGTATTTTAAATCGATAGCAGCAGCCCAGCTAAGGGTTGAAATGACCGGGATATGTAAGTTAATTGTGCGACGCAACGGAGAAATTTTGGGAGCAACTTTAGTTGGTCCTCAAGCTGGAGAGTTAGTTCAAGTGATTGCTCTGGCGATGAGTCAACGGCTGAGAGTGAGTGCAATTGCTCAATTAGCTGCTATTTACCCTAATATGTCAGAAATTCTGGAGCAAACAGCTGCTCTTTGGCACCAGCAACGCCTCACCAGTAACACTCGGTTGCAAGACTTTCTAGAAAGCTTCTTCAACCTCTGTCGGGCTTGGAGCAGATAGCGATTTCTCTAACATGGATGATGGATAAAGAAATCCCGCACCGTAAAATAACGAATCCATACATTCGCTTCAAGGAGCATAATTCATGCGAGCAACTGTTTACCATGGCAAAGGCGACGTTCGAGTTGAAAATGTTCCTGACCCTAAGATTCAACAACCCACCGACGCCATCGTGCGGATCACCCACGCCTGCATCTGTGGATCGGACCTATGGTTCTATCGCGGCTTAGATGATTGGCAACCAGGCTGGAGAACTGGTCATGAATGGATGGGCATAGTTGAGGCAGTCGGTTCTGAAGTTCGCACAGTAAAAAAAGGCGATCGCGTGCTTGCTCCCTTTGCCTTCTCTGACGGCACCTGCGAGTTTTGCGCTAAAGGGTTGCAAACCTCCTGCGTCCACGGCGGTTTTTGGGGAGGCAAGGCTAACGACGGCGGGCAGGCAGAGGCAGTGCGGGCACCGTTTGCTGACGGCACGCTGGTCGTTATCCCTCCCTCGGTCGAAAACGATGATACCATCCTGACAGCAATTCTGCCGCTAACGGATGTCATGTCTACAGGTCATCATGCGGCAGTTTCAGCCGGGGTTCAGCCAGGGAAGACGGTAGCAGTAGTAGGTGATGGAGCAGTGGGCTTGTGCGGGGTACTAGCAGCACGGCGACTCGGTGCCGAACGCATTATTATTCTTGGTCGTCACGACAAACGGTTGGAGCTAGCGCGGCTGTTTGGGGCGACTGATTTTGTCTCAAGTCGAGGTGAGCAGGCAGTTGCTGAGGTCATGGAAATGACGAAGGGAGGCGCTGAGGCGGTACTCGAATGCGTTGGTGCCCAGTCTGCTATGGACACAGCGTTGGGCATCGTCCGTCCTGGTGGAGCTGTTGGCTACGTGGGTGTACCTCATGGCAGCAGTGAGGCAGTCGATCTCTCACATATGTTCACGTCCAACATCACTTTAAGGGGTGGAGTCGCGCCAGCCCGCGCCTACATCCCCGAACTACTTGCTGATGTCGTTGCGGGTAAACTCGACCCCTCCCCAGTACTCGATCTCACCATCGACCTTAACGGCGTTCCATCTGGTTATGCCGCTATGGATGAGAGAAAGGCAATCAAGGCGATGGTGAAACCGTAGTCTTGCGGCTAGAACTACTACGGGTTGTCGTTTTTTTCTTCGTGCTGGTTGTGGATGACTTAGTGGCTGTTTTACCAGTTGAGCGAGTCGATTTACTCGATTTACGAGTTGTCGCAGTAGATTCTTTGGCGGCTAAAAGTTCCAGTGCTATGGCAAGCGTTAGCCCATCTACTGATTGACCTTCTGGTAAACCCACATTCGTTTTTCCATGCTTGATGTATGTGCCGTAGGGACCTTCATAAACATTCACTGGTTCTCCGTCGGCTGGGTGAGAACCCAACTCACGTAACGGTGGCTTAGACTTGGAGCTGGCACGGCGTCCCGTTTTGGGCTGCTGTAACAACTCCAAAGCTCGCTCTAGAGAGATGCTGAAGATATCATCAGAAGCCTTGAGTGAACGGTAGTCTTTCCCCTCTTTACCCTGGTCATGAACCACATAAGGACCGAATCTTCCCAGCCCTGCCTGGATTTTGCTGCCAGTTTCTGGATGTACCCCTAGTGTCCGGGGTAAAGACAAAAGACCAACAGCTAAGTCCAGCGTCATATTCTCCGGAGTCACTCCCTTGGGTAGGGTAACTGCCTTGGGTGAGGCATTATCTTCTGTCTTGTCACCCAGTTGGACATAAGGTCCATATCTGCCAATTTTGACGTAAATCGGTTCTCCAGTTTCCGGGTGGCGACCTAGTATATCTGGTCCCTCGGTTTTTTGCCGCAGTAACACCTCTACCTGTTCTGGGTCAAGATCTGCTGGGGTGAGATCTTTGGGGATCGAAGCGGTAACAGAGCCGTTACCGTTGTCAGCAACGATGTAAGGACCATATTTACCAATGCGGACTTGGGCTTCTAGATCTTCTAGTTCGACAGTCCGGGCTTTATTAGGGTCAATCTGATTTTCCCTCTCCTTGACCTGCTGTTGTAGCCCACTGTCTCCTAAATAAAATGAACGTAGGTAAGGTAGCCATTGAGCTTCGCCAGTGGAAATTTCATCCAGCGTCTGCTCCATGCGAGCCGTGAAGCCAGTATCTACAAGGTCAGGAAAGTATTTTTCTAGTAGGTCAGTGACAGCGAAAGCGGTAAAGGTGGGGATCAGGGCATTGCTCACAAGTTGGGCATAGCCGCGGTCGATGATGGTGCCAATAATGCTGGCATAAGTGCTAGGACGCCCAATACCTTCGCTTTCTAGAGTTTTGACCAAGGAAGCTTCTGTATAACGGGCTGGCGGTTGAGTTTCGTGACCAATGGCTTCTAGGTTAGTGCAATCAGGGCGATCGCCTACTTTCAAAGGCGGCAATAGCACTTCTTGATCTTCAAGTGCTGCCTCTGGATCATCCGATCCTTCAACGTAAGCTCGAAGATAACCAGCAAAGTCAATTCGCTTACCAGAAGACCGAAACCCAGCATCTTCGACTTGCAGCGCTACGGTAATTTGCGTCTGTCTGGCTTCTGCCATTTGGGTAGCGACAGTGCGCTTCCAAATGAGATCGTAAAGGTGTAGTTCTCGCCCACTCAATCCTGTTTCCTGGGGCGTACGGAAAGTGCTACCTGCTGGACGGATAGCTTCGTGGGCTTCCTGAGCGCCTTTACTTTTGGTAGTGTATCGCCGGGGCTGGGGGCTGAGATATTGTTTACCGTACAGTTGCTCAACGCATTGACGAGCAGCTGTAACTGCTTGCTCAGATAAATTGACTGAATCTGTCCGCATGTAGGTGATATATCCCTGTTCGTACAGACTCTGAGCAATCCGCATCGTCTCCCGCGCCGATAGGTGCAACTTGCGATTGGATTCCTGCTGCAAAGTTGAGGTTGTAAATGGCGGAGCTGGTTTGCGAGTTACAGGGCGCTCCTCTACCTCTGTAACCGTCCAAATTTTATCGGTAAGACGTTCCTGAAGGGCTCTAGCTTCGGCTTCATTGAGTAAGATGACATTGCGTCCTGCTGCGATCTGCCCAGTTGCAGGGTCAAAATCGCTGCCAGTAGCCAGTTTGGTTCCTCGCAGTGACACCAGCACGGCAGCAAAGGGAGTCTTTTCCTGCTCTAAAGTAGCTTTGAGATCCCAGTAACTCCCTTGGCGGAAGGCACGGCGCTGTCGCTCCCGTTTCACTAGTAACCTCACAGCGACAGACTGAACCCGTCCAGCTGACAAGCCCCAAGCAATCTTTTTCCACAGTAGAGGAGACAGAGTATACCCGACTAACCGATCTAAAATTCGTCTTGTTTCCTGTGCATGTACCAGATTCAGATCGACGTTACGACAGTTGTTTAAGGCTTTTCTGATGGCATCTTGAGTGATTTCATGGAATACCATCCGCTTAATAGGAACCTTTGGTTTCAAAAGCTGCAGCAAATGCCAGCTGATGCTTTCACCCTCACGGTCTTCGTCAGTGGCTAGCACCAGTTCATCTGCTGCTTTGAGTGCTTCCTTAAGTTGGGTAACAACTTTCTTTTTATCTTTAGGAACAATGTACAGTGGCTCAAAGTCTGCTTCTACATTCACTCCAAGCTCTGCCCACTTTTCTCCCTTCACTGCTTCAGGAATTTCCTTGGCAGAGGGGGGGAGATCGCGCACATGCCCCATAGACGCCTCAACTCGATAGCTAGAGGGCAGATAGTTACGAATAGTGCGGGCTTTAGTCGGAGATTCGACAATGACAAGGGTTGGCATGGAACTTTAAAGGGAAAATAGTAGCTAAACTAAACAGCTCAACCTGGATAATTCTATTCACAAGTTATGAGAGACTATCCCATAAGGCTAGACGGCAACTTGTCCTAGAGGGGAGCAGAGGACTCGTTCCTTTTTCTGGCGTCGTGAGCGCCGCTCTAAAGGAGAATTGCCGAGCTCAATGGTAAGAACCTCTCGTTTTCTACGTTATATCCAATAGTTACAGTTCCGACAAATGTTTCTATGACACATGACCACAGCCCTACTCATGAACACGCACATAATAGACATCATGGGCATACTCATACCCCAGCAAATTTTGATCGCGCCTTTGCTATTGGCACTACTCTTAACCTAGGGTTTGTCATCCTTGAGGCAATCTATGGCTACCTAGCACACTCCCTTGCCTTGTTTGCCGACGCTGGTCATAACTTAGGAGATGTATTGGGACTTCTCCTTGCCTGGGGTGCAAGTGCGCTTGCTCGTCGCCCTCCAACAAAACGCTATACCTACGGGCTTCGGGGTAGCTCAATCCTGGCTGCTTTGGCAAATGCTGTTGTTCTCCTTGTATCGATGGGTGCCATTGGCTGGGAAGCTATTCGACGTTTAAATCACCCTGGTCCTGTTTCGGGAGTAACGGTCATTTGGGTGGCAGTGTTGGGTATTATTATCAATACAATAACTGCGCTCATGTTTGTGTCAGGTCGCAGGGGCGACTTAAACATTCGTGGAGCGTTCCTGCATATGGCTGCTGACGCGGTGGTAGCGCTGGGAGTTGTGCTAGCAGGTATCGTTATCTTGGTGACGCACTGGCGCTGGGTTGACCCAGCCGTGAGCTTAATTCTTGTCATCGTTGTTGTTGTAGGGACTTGGCAGCTACTACGCGACTCTGTGAACTTGGCGTTGGATGCAGTACCGGAGGGAATCGAGCCGCGAGCTGTTCAAACCTACCTAGCTGAGCGCCCAGGAGTGTCTCAAGTCCATGACCTTCATGTCTGGGCTATGAGTACGACTGAGACGGCACTCACAGTTCACCTAGTCATACCAAAAGGCTACCCTGGCGATGCTTTTTTATCTCAAGTCTGTAAGGAGCTTCATGACCACTTTGGCATCGAGCATTCGACCATCCAGGTAGAGACAGGTGATTCTGAGCATCCATGTAGCTTGGAGCCTGACCACGTTATTTGAAAAACAAAGGCAGAATAGGTATGGGAACTGCCGATAGTGGCAGGTTGAGTTATTTTCGCTATTGAGATGGAAAACCAGGAAGGCGTGTTTTGCAACCACGGTTAAGGAATCCATCTATACCCCACGCAGCGCACTCAAGCGAGCGGGGGACGGTTGGCTGAGAAACAATCGTGTAATCGCAAGAGACATAACCATTTTTGTTAGTATCGACGGCCTGACATCTAGCACCGTGAATCTCTTGTTTGAGTACATTAGCTACATAGTCTTTCAATTCACCTTCGGCATAGCTTCTGCCAAAAAAGGATTGTCCAATAACTCGACCTGTAGTTAGTAAGAAAGCACTGGAGCCAATGATCGCAAAGCCAGCTAAGAACAGGATGATAAATAATTTTGGGCGACGCATATAGAAATAGTGGTACTTATTAACAGCCGTGAGAACCAATTAGAGTTTTGCAGTTTCAAAGGTATTGCATTGCCCAAGGCTACCAGTTTGAATACCTCGTTTAAACCAATAAACGCGCTGTGCTGAACTTCCATGGGTAAACGATTCTGGGATGACATAACCTTTAGCTTCCTTCTGCAAGCGATCGTCCCCAATACTGCTAGCAGCCTTGAGTGCTTCTTCAATGTCACCTGCTTCCAAAAGCTGCCGTTTGTGTGCCCGGTTTGCCCATATGCCAGCAAAGCAGTCTGCCTGTAATTCCTGTCTGACAGAGAGTTGATTAGCTTGAACTCTACTGACTTGGCTCTGCATAGACTGCACCTTGCGAGATACCCCTAGAAGGTTTTGGACGTGATGTCCGACTTCGTGAGCAATCACGTAAGCCTCTGCAAAATCTCCTGGTGCTTTATATCGATATTTCAGCTCACGATAAAAACTCAAGTCAATGTAGACTTTTTGATCTCTTGGACAGTAGAACGGACCCATAGCAGCCCGAGCAAAACCACAAGCAGACTCTACCTCACTAGAAAACAGAACCAGTTTTGGGTCTACATAAGTTCTTCCCATCTGGCGAAAAATTTGTTTCCACGTATCCTCTATGTCAGCAAGTACGGCTGAAACAAAGTCTGTCATCTTGATATCAGTCGGAGAACGGTTTGCCTGAGTTGAGGAGTAGGAGCTAGGACTCCTAGGAGAACTGTGTTGCAAAATTAGACTGGGATCGCCCCCTAAAAGAGTGACGACGATTGCCAAAATGGCAACACCAATACCGCCACCGACAACGGGGCGTGAAATTGCTATTCCACGCCTGTCCTCAACGTTGTTACTTCTACGAAGGAATTCCCAGCGCATAATAAACCTCGATTGAAACTGTGTTTTAAATCTCGGCAACTGCTCGTTCAGTCAGGCGACGTACTAGGGTTTGGATTCCTGTATGTCTGTAATACTTCACGCTCACATCCAGGAACGCACCTAGATAGTCTAATTTGTCTCCAGAAACCTCGATAAACTTTGTCAGGTTATTCACTAGTCCCATCTGGGTTAACCCTTTAGAAGACACAAAATTATCCATCCAACCCTTGGTTGATTCAAAGCTTTCAGTAATAAAAGCTAGTTGCCCAGCAGCATGTCCTCCAGGAATCAGCTCTCTGACTCCCTTGAAGGTTTGATTGTGTTCTAGCTCAGAAGGGCTCATTCCCTTTACTCGCGACAATGCCAAATTCGTGAAGTCTGGACCCAATGGAATCAAGCCATCAAAGGATATCAAAGCCACCATTCGCATCAGCGACTCCCCGCTGTAATCTGCCAGGGCAGACAAAAAGTCACCAATGCTATCACCAGGGATGCCGTTAATTTGGCAAAAAGCAACCAGTTCTGTCACCAGCTTCACACATAGGTCAATACTTTGCGCTTTCTCTGGCTTAGGTGTAAGGTTTTTCAAAAATCCAAAGAAGGAATCCTGTCCAATCCGATTCGCTAATGCTGCTGTTCCCAGTAGCCCAGCCGCAGAGTCAACTGTCTCATATAGCCAGAGAGCGCGTTGATAACCCTGTGACTTGTCGTTGAACAAAGCAACGGCGCGTTCACCAATTTGCTGAATCAAACTCTCGTCTGTTTCGCCTGTAACAGTTCGAATAGTGTTGTCAAAGCCTACTAGGTTATTCCACTGTCCCGGAACAACAAAGTCTAAAGATTTTAGTGCTGAGACAGTAAGTCCCCCTTTGGGTAGCTCGTCCACTAACTCATAGATTGGTTTGCTCATAGTAAACTCCTTACTTCAGTTTGAAACTGTGAAGTTAAACAAATTGTTGTCATGTCGCTTCGCTTTGACTACGAATTGCGAATTGCAGCAAGAGCGTTGATATGTCATTAAGTAGCAGGTTGAGGAGACAGAATAGGAGGGGATTTGGGAGATGCAGTTTTGGGAGATAAAGCATCTTCTGGAGCTTTGGCAGGCTGCAATTTTGCGAGTCCTCTTAAGTCAAATTTTTGCAACCAGGCAACGCGATCTTCTTTAGTGAAGGAAGGGTCGCGGGAGAGAACTTTGACTTGGTAGCGGTTATTAACTAAAAGTCCTGTAGCAGTGGTTCCTTGGTCAACTGCGGGATAACCAGCAACAGTAAAAGGACTATTTTTGTACTTGATAGCTGCTGTTGGAATGCTGGTGACGTCACTAATTGACAGCATGGCAACGGTCTTGCCTTCTTTATTGACCTTGTATTCTGCAAAACCCTTCTTCTCCTGGGCTGGCACAATGTTGTAACTTCTTACCGATCCAGGGAAGAATTGATTGAATGTGGAGCCCTGCTCAGCTGTTTTCGCAACAGCAGCGGGCGCACCTTTTTGGGTTGTTTCACGTTGCACCTGAGAATACCGAGAAGTTGTATTGGGTGCACAAGCAGAGATAAATAACAGTATGCTAAGGATGACAGGAGCAAATATCTTATGCCAACGAGCAAAAATCATAGTCTTCTCCTAAAAGTGAAACGATATTGCTAAGTTTTTACGATGACTTTGAATTCAGTAATGTAACTATACAGCGAGGGCTGCTTTCAACTTTGCTAGGGCAGCCGCTTCTTTATCACTCACCTTGGCTCCAGAACCAAACAGCCCGCTGCCAGCAGCATTGGCAACGGCTTCAGCAATAGTATAAATGAACGCTTTGTATTCTTGAATTTCTTCGGAAGCTGCTTTCCCCTGCAACATGGTTAGAGCAGCATTGATAGAGGCGATCGCCCTATCCACGATGGCACCAGACTGAACCTCTTCAGAATTGATCTCAGGCTTTTGCAGCTTAGCAGCACCACTTTTGAATGCTGCTTCAGAGAAAACTGATTGAATAATCGTATTGTTTGGGTATTTCTTAGCAGCTCCTACAAGCTGTGTTGACAGAGCCGCAGCTTCAGTGACTGCTGAAACGATACCCAGATCGACCAATGATACTGCCAGACCCGTTAGCACCGGAGCTTCGGCGATCACATTTAGCTCTTGTGGAGTATAGTTTGACATCTTGCTGATCTCTTGCAAACAAGTTGAGCTAACTATAGCCGTGAAAAATAAGGAACTGATAAGAAGATACAAATTTTTTAATAGTGATAAGACATAACGACGATCAAGGGCTTTTTGAAATAATCTCTTGTTTAAACATATCTTTACACTTATTAGTTTCTTATATTTTTCTCATATACCTTATAAACAAAGCTACAAAAGTATTTTTCTAAACGTAGCTCCCGCAACTTAGAGAACATTCAAACCTGAAGCATCCTAACGCTGTCATCTCTTCTCACCATTTAGTCACTTTGTGGATAGGAAGTATCAAACTCAAAGGTCAGCCGGAGTAAAACTCCGGCTGCTGCTTTGAGCAAGCTCAATGCTTGAGAGCAAGCTCTCAAGGTTCTGCTGGAGCTACTTCCGGCGGAAAGTTAGTTCAAAGGATAAAACTATGACCTCTTTGCTGAATTCACATAGCCTCCTCATCGCACCTGAAAAGAGTAACTTGGAGCTGCAAATCTTGGGTGGATATCCCTTGCAGGGGGAGGTTCGGATCAGTGGTGCCAAGAACTCTGCTTTAGTTGTTACGGCTGGAGCTTTACTCTGTCCTGATGATTGTTGCATTCGTCATGTCCCTTCCCTGTTAGATATGACCTGGATGGGTCAGATCTTGTCATCTTTGGGCGTTAAATGGGAGAAACATGGCGATGTGCTAGATATTAATGCTAGCCACATCAGTCAATCTGCTGCTCCCTCTGAATTAGTCGGCAGACTGCGTGCTAGCTTCTTTTTGATTGGTCCCCTGTTAGCACGGCTTGGAGTAGCTCAAGTTCCCCTACCTGGGGGTTGTGCAATTGGTGCCAGACCTGTAGAACTTCATATCCGTGGACTACAGGCGATGGGAGCAGATGTTCAGATCAAGCAGGGCATTGTTCATGCTTGTATCAGCGGTAATAAGCGACGGCTGCAAGGAGCCAGAATCTACCTAGATTTCCCGAGTGTCGGAGCTACTGAAACTCTGATTATGGCTGCGACGCTAGCAGAAGGTGAAACTATGATTCAAAACGCAGCTCAAGAGCCGGAAGTCGTAGATCTGGCAAATTTCTGCCGGACAATGGGGGCAAAGATTCAAGGGGCAGGAACTAAGACTATAGCTATCTCAGGAGTTCCCAGTCTCCACTCTGCTGAATACAGTATTATTCCTGATCGGATCGAGGCAGGCACATTTCTGCTAGCGGGGGCGATTACCCATTCTCAGTTAAGTGTGGCTCCAGTCAACCCACAGCATTTGATTGGTGTGATTGATACTTTGAGAGCGCTTGGGGCGGCAATTTTTGCAGATGCTTCTAACCGTTTACGAATCGTTCCCAAACAGCAGCATGTAGCTATAGCTATCGAAACCGCACCTTATCCAGGGTTTCCAACTGACTTACAGGCGCAACTCATGGCTATACTTGCTCTAAGTCAAGGCAGTAGTATAATATCTGAAACTATATTTGAAAATCGCTTACAGCACGTTACAGAACTGAACCGAATGGGAGCAGACATTCGAGTCAGGCGAAGCCATGCCATTATTCGTGGAGTATCACAACTCACGGGAACAGAAGTTGTTGGCACAGACCTACGGGCTTCAGCAGCACTTGCGCTGGCAGGCTTAGCAGCAGATGGTATAACTAGTCTCAAGGGACTCCATCACTTAGACAGAGGTTATGAGAATTTCGAGCAGAAACTACAACAAGTGGGAGCAAAGATACAGCGAGTTCAAAGTCAGGCAGAATCTGGTAAAGAGCCAGTTTTTTCTACCTTACACGGATGATTCTGTCAAGGAATTGATTGTTATACTTTTTGCAAAGTAGCGTCCCTCTCAAAACTTAAAGCTGTTTCCAAGACACAATCACTTTCTCCATCAAAAGAACACAATTAATCAAAACTATGGAATCTTCACAGCAACAACTAGAATCTGAGACAACTGAATTTTCTAAAACTGTGGCAGTATCAGAACCAAATACTCAGTCACAGCTTTCTGTAACTGGTACTGATGAAAAATGGCAGCGACTTGGCGCTCAGACTTCTACTTTTTTGGCTGATTTACCTGATAATCTTGGTAGGTTCGTTAACTAAACCAAACAACCACTCATCAGCATCGGTTTAATTCTAGCAGCGTTTATTACTCTGAGAGTAGTCCTAGCAGTTATAGATGTTTTGAACGACATTCCATTACTGGCACCAGCCTTGAAATTAATAGGAATTGGATACTCCTTTTGGTTTACAAACCGCTACTTACTGCGGGCCTCAACTAGACAAGAGTTGTCTCAATTAATTCAGGGATTTCTCAAGCGCTGATCGAAACTTGCATAAAAAGTCAATACAGCGAACAGCAGGACTACAAGAAATAGCCTAGGGACCTAATGTGCAAGACCGTAGCGGCGACATTATCTCTTGGCAATTAGATTTATTGCAACTGTAGCAGGGAGCGGATACCAATTCGCAATTTTCTTCAACGCAATTGAAGAATGAGCTTTCTAGAGTAAAGGGAGGCTCCAGACCTGTAGCAGGCATTTAGTGAATTGGTATTAGGCAAGATAATAGATAGCCAAATAAACATGGCGTACCCTGCCAAGATCTAAATGAGATTGCTTTCTCTTACTTGTGTTGTCCAACAATTTCTCAATTACATCAAAAATTATAGAATTCTTACTAGTTTCTTACTTTTTATGATTATGCTTAGCTTAGTTTGATAAATGAGGTAAGCATGACGATTGACAAATATTCTTATAGGAAAATGAGCAAGTTAAGTTAAAAAATAATGCTCTCAAAAATACATCAAAAAGTGCTTCTATCATATCTTGAAATTGAGAGTAATCGCTAAAGTAAGTCAATTGTGACATTCATATGTGTTAGAAATTTACATTTTTAGCAATTAATGTATCATAGGACTTCTAGCATGAGTAATCCTACATTTGGGGAGAAATTCATGACATATTTGGTGGTACTGCTTGCCGTAGCTGTTACTTCTAAATCCTCTACAAATTTTGAAAAATCTTACTCTGCAATTGATCGAGTGACAGCCTCACGAGCTGTGGCATTGCAAGCTGAACTAGTTGTTCAATCAAGTAGCAAACCAATGACAATATCTGCTCAGCAATTAATGAACACAGCATGGTTGCTTGAAAGTTTAGATGGTACTAGCGTACTCAAGGGCGTGCAAACAACCATTCGCTTCAATGGAATGAACCACATCTCTGGACAAGGTGGTTGCAATTTCTACAATGCTAAAGCTCAGTTAAATGGTAATCGTCTCACAGTAGGTGCGGTTGCATCCACTAAAAAGCTCTGTGCGCCTGCTGTTATGAATCAAGAAAATCGCTATTTTCAAGCTATCCAGAATGCTAGACGAGTTAGTTTAGAAGGTAAATATCTGCTAATCTACAGCGATGGAATGAATACACCACTACAATTTACTCGCTTGAATTATATTCGAGAGCAGAGCTAATCATACTAAATAGAGATGCTCAATGTTGCGAAAAGCGTCAATCCTCAACTCGACAGGTGTGGTCCATTAAACCCGAGTCAAGGTTACGCCAGAAACTTGAAGCTCTCAAATGCCGAATAAAGCGCGATCACGCTTTGTTAGACTGTAGGAGTTGCAGTTTGCTCGCACCAGTGAGAAAGGTTATGAAATCAATAGTGATCTATGTATGACATTCCTTATGACAAAAGTCATGGTTGAAAAAAAATTGTCAAGTTGACCGAATTTTAGGTTTAGGATGCTAGAGGCAAGTGCAAATTTAAGTCTGTGCTATTGAACCTGATTGGAGTTAACTCGGTCTAAGTATTAGGCAGACTGTGAAATTTTCACTAGTCGTTACGATCCTGAATAGGAGATTAAAATGATTCAGACTAAAGGTATAAGTGGACTCACATTTATAATTACAATGTGGCTTCTTAGCCGATTAGTTATTGTCTCGGTCATGCAAATAATTGCTCCTTTATGCCACTTTACACCTGCAGTCTATGATAATTTGCCACCTTTAGGTTTTCTTCCAGGTTTTGTTCCAAAAAGTAGTTGGGAACTCTTCTCTCATTGGGACGGTGCTTGGTATCGAAAGATAGCTGTTTGGGGATATGATTATGCTAACGATGGGCAGTGGCATTCTGTTGCTTTCTTTCCCCTGTTTCCCTTGGTGACTCGTGCTGTTACGCTCTTTGGCTTACCAGTTGAAGTAGCAGGTACTCTTGTCAATAATTTTAGCCTACTTGGGGCGATGATCGTTTTATATAGGTGGGCAGAAGAACGTTATAGCATGAGGGTTGCCCGATGGTCATCTATTGTGCTAGCTTGGTGCCCATTTTCCCTGTATGGAACTGTGCTTTATACTGAAGGTCTGTTTCTGCTGCTAACTACAGCTGCTTTACGAGCCTTCGACAATTACAAACATGCACAAGCAGCTTTATTGGTGACAATGGCTACCGCAACTCGACCAACAGGGGCAGCACTTGGTGCTGCTTTTTTGCTTGTATCCTGGATACAAAGGCGACGATTCGGTGCTTATATTGCAGGAATTGCTGCTAGCATACCGTTTGTTTTGTTCGCCTTGTATTGCACTACTCATTTTGACGATTCGCTAGCCTTTGTTCACGTACATCGAGCATGGAAACAGCAAAACTGGCAGGATATATTTGCAAATGCTTTGGCTTTGGACGAGTCTAGTTTAATTAGAGTTATTATGTTTTTTGGTGGTGGCTATCTGTTATGGTACCTGCGGACTCAACTTCCCTCTGTAGCTGTTGCTTACGGTTTTTGCTCTCTAACTCTGCTGTTAATTTCTCAACAACTAGACTCTCTTAGTCGCTACACTTATAGTATTGTTTCGCTTCCACTAGCACTGAGTGTGTTTCTCGCTCGCTACCCTTATTGGAAGTATCCAACTCTCCTAGTATTCGTTATGTTACTTATACGCTATGCTATTAACTTTGCCTGGTGGTACTGGGTAGCCTAGTGAATTAGGTGAGCAGAAATAGTCGTGGCAGCAGCAGTCCTGACTGCGCCTTATAATCTGCAAACTCCGGGTAGCGGGAGAGTGACTGGTCTTTCTTTAGCATATTTGGGATGAAAATGACACTGCCCATGACAGCAAGAATTAGAAATGGCAACCAGTGCTGCACTATCAAGGCGAAAGAAAAATAGATGAGGACTTCTCCTAAGTAGTTAGTGTTGCGACAACGGGCAAAGAACCCTTCTGTAATTAGTCCAGATTGGTATTTGAGAGTAAAATACTTTTGCGCATCACTGGCGTAGTGCAGAAACACACCAACGATGTTCAGAGAAATGGAGATCGCCAGTAATGGAGGTGAGGGTACAGTTCTACTGCTTACTAAAAGCCAAGGAGCTACCCAGTATAAAGCCGCTATGCCAAAGATAAGAATGCCTTGCCCAAAGGAAATTTCTTGCTCCCACTGTTTGTCTGGATAGATCCGGTCCTTAAGTAGCCACAGCACTCCATAGGTGCCATGAAGTGCCAGGTAAATCCAGGAACCAAGGGTAAAGTTTTGGTAGACCAACATCAGTCCTGCTACAAGTAAGCCGGTCATTCCCTTATGAAAATTAAGAACATGCTTGGCTTTTAACGCCATGTGCCTCTCCTTTGCTGATGACACTCCCTTTGTGTCACTTCATGCCGATAACAAAACATTCTGTCTAGTTGCATACTGACAAACCATCCACCTAAAAAATCTACTGATTCTCCACCAGGTAGAGCAAACTCAATCTCATCGGTTAGCCTAGTTTTATCTTCTACCTTGGTAAATTCGTGACGATGACGCCAGTAGGCAAAAGGTCCCTCCTTCTGTTCGTCAGTAAAGAGGCGGTATTTCTCATATTCAGTGTGAACTGCTATCCATCGCAGCGAAATTGGACCAACAAAAATTCGAAATTCTGAGATTGCTCCTACTTCTAACCCTCCTTCGCGTCGCGCAACCTCAATCGGTTGCCATGGTGGCGTGAGCAACTCAAGAATGTCTGGTTGCTCGTGGAAATCCCATACAACCTCCACCGGAGCATAAATTAGAGTGGAATATTTAAAGTGGAGCATAACGATAATTATGGCTACGAGGTTGTGTATAGTTTGGTGGCGCTAGCGGACATTATCAAACCATTGGGTAATGCCGTCAGCGATCGCCACTGCTAATTTCTGCTGCTGTTGAGGATTCACCACCCACTCAAATTCTACAGGATTGCTCATAAACCCTAACTCTAGCAGTATAGATGGGGCAGATGTAGGGCGAGTCAAAAATAGATTGTCCCAGAACACGCCGTAGCTGGGACGCCCTAGTTTATTCACAATATAGTTGTGCAAAAAGACAGCAAGGCTGTGGGCTTGGGCATTGTACCAAAAGGCTCCTAGTCCCTGAGTATGCTGCGCATCTCCGTCATCGGGTAAGGAGTTGTAGTGGAGCGAGATGGAAATTGCTGGTTGGAGCTTGTCAATCATTGCTACCCGATCTGCTAGCCCTACCGTCTTATCCTCTTCACGAGTCAGGTACACTGTAGCGCCTCGTGCTACAAGCTGTTTTCGCACTAGCTTTGCCATCACTAGCGTGACGACTTTTTCGTTTAATCCGGTTGGTCCAGTCGTGCCAGAATCAGTACCGCCATGTCCTGGATCGAGGAGGATTTTGATCCCAGTAAGAGGAAAGGTGCTGGAAGATAACTCCTTATTCGCCCCGTCTTCCGTTGCTGGTGGATAACGCAAAGACAAGACTAGGGTTGTTCCGTCATATCTCAGGTTGTAGCCCCATTGCTGTTTAGGTTTGAGATTAAAGGTATATTGCACCTGGTTTGGAGCTATTTGCTGCCAGTCAAGACGGGAAATCAATGGATCGTCATCTAGGTGAATGACATCAGTTTGGGCCGTCGTATTGTAGAGCGTTAGGATTAATTTGTGAGTACCCTGCTGGACGCTGACTGGAACAGGAACTTGCAACGGAAACATGACTTCCGTATTCCCAGGCATTTGACGGGCTGTTACACTGCGAATAAAAGAACGTGGTGGTACAGCACTTGGTAAGATGCGCGTTTCGGCACTATCAATCCAACCGCCATAGTCTAAGCGCAACCACTTACCTTGCCTACCCGTCACGGTAGCTTGAGTTCCTTTAGGGAGAGGCGTGAGGCGAGAATAGTCGGTGCTAGGACCAGTCCGAGCCACGCCTTGATCCGCTGTTACTTCGGCAACTTGTAGATGGACAGGTGAGAGCACAGCAATCTTTCCAGAACCCATTTGGCTTGTTGTATCACCATTTTTTGTCAACTGAAACCTGGGCTGTCCTAAATCAACTCCAGCAACAGACAGAGTTGCACAACCTTGGTAATGTCCTGTTGCCGATTGGGAAGTAGGTTGATTGCGCTGAGTCAGTGCGGCGGAATTAGCGGGTAACTTAATGTTTTGCTCTTGAGGCGGTAGGGGAATTGTTTGCCCGCCTAGTTCAACTGTAACAGTGGACTTAGGAGGTGCGATCGCACCAAAACACACCATCTCCCCTGGTAGTCTAGCAATATCCACACCTGGAGTCAGGGAATCTTTAGCAAAGGCTAATCCGCTTGGAGGCTGGGGTTGAGTTGGTAATCGCTTAATATCAATCTGCGTTTTCTGATTCTGATATTGCACTGTAAACAAATTGTCTCCCAAATGTAACGGAACACTGGGGGCAAAATGCCCAGATGGGCTACGTTTGATGCGAGTGCCATTGACCAAAACTTCCCCTGTTGGTGGAGCTGTCCCAAGTATGAAGATCCGCGATGTTGTCGTTTGGTACTTGGTTGGTGGAAAAGCAATGTAGAGAGAGCGATCGGCACAGGTAGCGGGAGATGCAATTGCTGCACTCATTACCAAAATCGCGAATCCTAAAATTTTCTTCATCCTGAATCCTAGTCAAAAGAAAAAATGAGAGCTAAAGACTAAAACTGTAGTTAATTCTTTATCCTTCACTCTTCAAGTTGTTAGCTATTAACAACAGTGGTAGTTAAGAGTGTGGCATAATTGGGAAGTTATATTTCTAAAATTCCTTACTGATAAAGATATGACTAAGTTTGTTTTCGTCACTGGTGGTGTTGTTTCTGGGATTGGCAAGGGAATTGTAGCAGCAAGTTTGGGACGATTGCTGAAATCGCGAGATTATTCTGTATCAATCCTCAAACTAGACCCCTATATCAACGTTGATCCGGGAACCATGAGTCCTTTTCAACATGGTGAGGTATTTGTCACGGATGATGGAGCCGAAACCGACTTAGACTTGGGACACTACGAGCGCTTTACCGATACACCAATGTCGCGGCTCAATAGTGTCACAACTGGCTCGATCTATCAGGCTGTGCTGAATAAGGAACGTCGCGGCGACTATACGGGAGGTACGGTACAGGTCATTCCCCACATTACAAATGAGATTAAAGAGCGCATTCAGAGAGTTGCCAACAACACGAATCCAGATGTCGTCATTACAGAGATTGGTGGAACGGTAGGAGATATTGAATCACTACCATTTCTCGAAGCAATCCGCCAGTTTCGCAAGGATGTAGGGCGGCAGAATGTGCTGTACATGCATGTCACACTAGTTCTGTGGATTCCAGCAACAGGAGAATTAAAAACCAAGCCAACACAGCATTCAGTTAAGGAATTACGCTCAATCGGGATTCAACCCGATATTTTAGTTTGCCGATGCGATCGCCCACTATCAGCCGGATTGAAGTATAAACTATCGGAATTTTGTGACGTGCCGACTGAGTGTGTCATTACTGCCTTGGATGCCAAAAGTATCTATGAAGTGCCGTTGATGCTAGAACAGCAAGGACTAGCGCAGCAGGCGTTGGAATTACTGCAATTGGAGCAACGCCAACCAGATCTCAGCCAGTGGCAAACACTAGTGGAGCAGATGTACCATCCTACCCAACGGATCGAAATTGCGATTGTCGGCAAATATGTGCAGTTAAGTGATGCCTATCTCTCGGTTATCGAAGCATTGCGTCACGCTGCGCTGGCTATGGGTGGACATCTCCACCTACGTTGGGTTAACTCAGAGGATTTGGAAATTGGGGAAGCTGAACGCTATCTAGATGGAATTCATGGTTTGGTAGTCCCTGGCGGTTTTGGCAACCGAGGTGTGGATGGGAAAATCAGAGCAGTGCAGTATGCTCGCGAGAACCAGATTCCCTTCTTGGGCTTGTGTTTAGGAATGCAATGTGCAGTGATTGAATGGGCAAGGCATGTGGCAGGATTAGCAGACGCTAACAGTGCCGAGTTTAACCCTAGTAGTCAACATGCAGTCATCAACTTGTTGCCAGAACAACAAGATGTTGTTGATTTAGGCGGTACGATGCGACTAGGGTTATATCCTTGCAGCATTGAACCGAACACCTTGGCTTTCAAGCTTTATCAGAAGGAATTGATTTACGAACGCCATCGGCATCGGTACGAGTTTAACAATGCGTATCGCAACTTGCTTATAGAAACAGGGCTTGTTATTAGTGGTACTTCTCCTGGCGGACGATTGGTGGAAATCGTTGAACTGCCGAGTCACCCATTTTTCATTGCCACACAATTCCACCCAGAGTTTCAGTCTCGTCCCAGTGCCCCACATCCTCTGTTTAAAGGGTTGGTACAAGCAGCGATTGCTCGTTCTCAGGGTAGGGAGGCAGGGGAGACAAACGCTAGTTCATTGCTCGTTTCAAGCTGACATTTAGGAATACATAGTTTGGCTCTGCTGTTTGTCAAATAGACGATAGAGCCAAACATTTGTATTGACAAAAGACACACTAGTCATTATAAATAGCGACTGTAAATCTCCTCACGACTAAGCATACCAAATACTTGAATGGGATTTTCTGTTAACTCATCAATTATATCTTTTTTGGGAAGCGATTTTTTCTGGATCAAAACAATTACGTGGATATCATCTCCTTCTCTAAATTCTTGTCTGTACTCATCGGGAAGCCGAATCGAACCATTTTGAATTCTTGTCTTAAATTCTAACGCCTCTAGCATTTGTGACATCTTCCCGCGATGAATCGCGGGCTTCCAAAGAATCACTTCTTTGATTTCCTAGTTGTTCCCTTTCGGGATTTCGACACTTGCCTAGATTGAGTTACCTCAACCCCCGGTAGACCGTCTGCATAGGCAGTTTCCATTCCCGCAAGTCCTGCGGTACTAATGAGAGCTATCCCTCGATTTTTTAGCACTTGACCACTAGCAACATCTCTATCGGTTGTGTAGCCACAATGAGGACAAGAGTGAATTCTTACACTCAAATCCTTCCTAACTTCTCCACCACATTCAGGGCATTCCTGAGATGTTCCACGATGGTCGACTTCAGCAAAGAATTTCCCTCTTTTCCAACACACATATCTGACAAGATTACGGAATTGCCCAAAACCTCCATCCAGCATGTGTTTACCTAAAAATCCTTTTGCACTGATGCGATAATCAATGTCTTCCATGAAGATCATATCGCCAGCATCACAAAGAGAATGAGCTTGAAGAAAGTGGAAATCTTTACGAGTATTAGCTATTTTGTGGTGGACTCTAGCAACTTTAATTCGTTGTTTTTCGTAGTTACTAGACCTCTTCTTTTTCCTCACCAATCTACGTTGCAGCAATTTCAGCTTGCTTTGTAGTGTCTTGAAAAACTTAGGAGGTCTTACGAGAACACCGTCAGATGTTGCTAAAAACTTTTCCAATCCGGTATCAACCCCGATGGGATGACCATGAGGAATCGGATCAGGCACACTTACGTCACACTGAATGTTAATGGACGTATACCACTTATCTGCTTTTCTCACTACCCTCACTTGCTTGACCACAAATCCTTGAGGAATGGGTCGATGTAAGTTGATACGAATTGCACCAATTTTTGGGAGTTTTATATGCAGATTTGTTACTGGACTCTCCTTGAACTGTGGAAACAGCAAAGATTTGAACTGCCCAAACTTCTTGAATCGGGGAAATCCATATCCTCGCTTCTGAAATGCTTCCCAACTGTCATGCAATCTACGAACAGTAGTCTGCAAAACCTGGGAGGGTACTGATGCTAGCCTCGGAAACACCTTTTTAGCTTTTGGTAAGGCATCTTGTTGAGCTTGATAGCTAGGGAAAGGAGCATCTACAGGAATAATATACTCCTGAACTAAAGAACACCTATCGGACAAGGATTTCCTTGAGGCTATCCAATCTTTTAATTCCCGTAGAGAATAGTTGTAGACTTTTCTACAGGTTTTTAACCACTCTTGAAGGAGCAGTTCTTGGGCAGCATCAGGATAAAATTGATAGGTGTAATTTAGTGTTAGCATGATATTTAGTTTAACACAGTTCCATGGTAAATGCTTGCCCGACAAACCTTGTCTGCCATTCATCCCTCCGGCAATCCGGGGGAATTCTGGCAGAAGAATGTTAAAATTAGATATAAATGAAATCATAGCTAATAAAGCTAAAAAAAAGCCTGTGACTGCCTTTGCTGTTGAACGTCTGTTATTTACACCATCTAGTCCCAATACCGACGCCATCCCTACTATTTTTGCCTTCCCTAATGAATATAGTGTTGGCATCACTAGCTTGGGCTATCAAGTTGTTTGGGCAACTTTGGCAATGCGCTCGGATATTCAAGTTAGTCGCCTATTTACCGATATCCACGAACAGTTGCCGCGATCTCCTGAGCTATTAGGCTTCTCTGTATCGTGGGAGCTAGATTACGTCAATATTTTGAATTTATTAGAATCTCTGGAAGTCCCAATTAGGGCAACTGATCGTGCAGATACTCATCCCCTTGTCTTTGGCGGCGGACCAGTGCTAACTGCTAATCCAGAACCCTTCGCTGATTTCTTTGACGTTATCTTGTTAGGGGACGGAGAAAACTTACTGGGGAATTTCATTGAGGCTTATAAAGAAGTCCGAACTGCCGATAGGAAAATTCAGCTGAAACATCTAGCTCAAGTACCAGGTGTTTATATTCCTAGCCTCTACCAGGTAACTTATCACGACACATCTGGACCTATCCAATCCATTCAGCCTGTTTCATCTGATGTCCCTCAGCAGGTAGAAAAGCAGACGTATCGAGGTAACACTCTATCTACCTCATCTGTCGTTACAGAGAAAGCTGCCTGGGAAAACATCTATATGGTAGAAGTGGTACGCAGTTGTCCAGAAATGTGTCGCTTCTGTTTGGCAAGTTATTTAACACTGCCGTTTCGCACGGCAAGTGTAGAAGGTTCACTCATCCCAGCAATTGAGCGAGGGCTTCAGGTAACTAATCGACTCGGCTTATTGGGGGCATCTGTAACTCAGCATCCAGACTTTGAAACTCTGCTAGATTATCTGAGTCAACCTCAGTATGACCACATCCGCCTTAGTATTGCCTCAGTGAGAACAAATACTGTGACAGTACAACTGGCTCAAACTTTGGCAAAACGAGATACGCGATCGCTCACCATCGCTGTGGAAAGCGGTTCTGAGCGACTCCGGCAAATTATCAATAAGAAGCTGAATCAGGATGAAATTATCCAGGCTGCCGTTAACGCGAAGATGGGTGGATTAAGTGGTCTTAAGCTGTATGGTATGGTGGGTATTCCCAGTGAGGAGCCAGACGATGTAGAACAAACCGTAGCGCTGATGCGATCGCTCAAACAAGCGGCTCCGGGTTTACATCTAACTCTGGGCTGCAGCACTTTTGTCCCCAAAGCACACACACCCTTTCAATGGTTTGGGGTCAATCCGCAAGCAGAGAAGCGACTTGTGCAATTGCAGAAACAACTGAAGCCTAAAGCGATTGATTTTCGACCAGAAAGCTACAATTGGTCAGTGATTCAGGCTTTGTTATCTAGAGGTGATCGCCGCCTATCGCAGCTTTTAGAACTCACGCGCCACTATGGAGATTCTCTAGGTAGCTACCGCCGCGCTTTCAAACAGCTCCGAGGACAGCTACCAGATTTAGATTTCTATGTCCACACGAATTGGTCTACAGAGCAAATCTTACCCTGGAGCCACTTGCAAGGTCCGCTTCCCCAAGCAACTTTAATCAAACATTTTTCAGAGGGGCGGTGAGTAGCTAGGGATCAACTGGATAGAGCTGGAGGTACTGAGGAGGAATTTTCTTCTGGTTCCTCAATAATGTCCGAAATTCCCGCTAAGGTAACAGGTGGGCGATTGGGAAACTTGGCAATAAGCTGTAGATCACCCCCCATTGCCCTAACGTAAGCTCGTAAAGTCGAGAGCATCAAATCACTACGCTTCTCAAGCCGAGAAACATTTGCTTGATCAATCTCAAGGACTTGCGCTATCTCCTCTTGGGTGGATTTGAGTGCTCGTCTAAGCTCAGAGAGCGTCAATTCCTCAGCTACGAGTTCAGCCGCTCGCTTCTCGATCTCTTCCCGTCGCGCAGAAGGCAACTGTTCCAATTTTTTTCTCAAAGTTGTTGCCATAGCTACTTTCCCTTCTGTTGAGCCTCTAATCGAGCTAAGTGTTTATTGAACCGTGTATCTGCCTTTTTAATGAGTTGCTCATAGAAATGGCTTTCGCTGCTGCCAGACTTATCACCAGCTACTAGTAAGACCGCATTCCGTCTAGGGTCAAATGCAAACGCAATGCGCCAGACACCGTCCGCCGCTTTGAACCGCAATTCCTTCATGTTGGCGTGCTGTGAACCATTGAGCGTATCAACATTCGGTCGCCCTAGCTGAGGACCGATTGTTTCTAACAGACTTGCACGGGCAAGTAACTCATCCTGCACTTCTTGCGGCAGAGCATCAAACTCTGGCTCGAAGTCTTCATGAAACTCGACAACCCAGTTCATTGATTCCATTATGCGCTCAAGCGCACAAAATCTCCAGGGTGTATCTAGGTTACCCTCACCAACCTTTTAAAATTTCAAGTGTTTATGTAGTGCCTAACTGCCGCTTTCCTGCCTGAGGGAGCTAAGAGCAGGAAAGCGGCAGTGCATTCCGCACTTTTTATGCTACTCATCCCCCGAACACAGGTTTTTACACAAAGCTCGGTTTCATGCTGCAACAGTGCCTTCTATCAGCGCATTTAGGTCATAGAGGCATAGTTCTAGATCCCGCTGAGCCGACGGTATGAGCTTACGCATCGCGCAGCAACCATGTATCTGCCCTTCTGCCTCTCGATGTATCATCTTCACGCCGTTCTTTCGCAGGAGCGTCGCGTACTCCCGTCCCTCGTCTCGCATGGGGTCGAGTTCGCACGTTAGCAGAACAGTCGGTGGCAAACCTTGGAAGTTCTTCGCCTTGAGCGGCGAGGCTCTTGGATCTTTGCGGTCACTTTCATTGGGAGTATACGAATTGATGGCGAAGGTTCGTGCGGCCGCGCTTGGCACAAAGCCGTCTCCGAATTCCTGTAGTGATCCCGTAGTGGCGGTTAAGTCAGTGCTGGGATACATCAGGAATTGTGCAAGTAAAGGAACAGGCAAGGCTCCCGATAGTTCTTGGGCGCAAACTGCCGCGAGAGTTCCTCCGGCGCTATCGCCAGCAAGCACTATCCCAGTGATCTCCTGA
>JAFASY010000290.1 GCA_019244235.1 Chroococcidiopsidaceae cyanobacterium CP_BM_ER_R8_30 | reverse complement strand
TACTGGCAAGTCAGAGGAAATTGCTAACGCTGTAGTTTGGTTCTGCTCAGATGAGGCAGCGTTTGTCACTGGACAGATACTAGCATTAGACGGTGGATACACCGCACAGTAAGACACCAGGCTTATTGTCGCTCAGTTCAACCAGATATGAACAACGAATTTGTAATTTTTCTAGTCAGCGTTGGTTTTCTCGTCCTCTATCTCGTCTTCTCGGCGATGACTGAGATGGGCACCAAGTTCCCTTGGAAAAAATAGACTCAGTTAGCACTTGCAACAAAAAGGTGCCCCCAGAACCCTCAAATTTCTAATAGGACTTGGTGAATAAGTTGACTACGAAGGCATTTTCACCGCAACTCGAAGCCAAGGTGGAGCAGTGCTTCCCGTAGGCGATCGCGTCCAGACAAAGACTCAGGACTGGCAACCCGCTTTGCAGAATGCTCTGACCAGTCGCCAGAGACATTCATCTGCTGCTCGGCATAGAATGTTTTCATGACCTCGTTGTAGTCGGTGATCGCCTCATCTTGAGATGCTAGATGATAAGTTTCATGGTGCAACACAGCTGGTTGCGGCAAACGTGGCTTGACAGCAGCAACATTAGCCGGATCGGGATAGCCAACACACATGCCAAACACAGCAAAGACACGCGGTGGTAGACCAAGCAACGCCGCCACCTCCTCTGGGTGGTTACGCATTGCCCCAATATACACTATTCCCAGTCCAAGAGATTCAGCAGCAGTTGCCGCATTCTGAGCTGCCAACGCTGCATCGACTGTCGCCATCACAAACATTTCTAAATAGTCTAAACCATTGTGAGATAGCCCGCGACCTACAGCAACATGAGTCAGCCGCGCTAAATCTGCTAACCAAACTAGAAATAACGGACATTGCCGAATATGAGCTTGATTACCAGCTAGGTGAGATAACTTCTCTTTGCGCTCTGCCTCTACCACTGCCACCACACTCCATGTCTGGAGATTAGAGGAAGTAGCAGCAGATTGAGCAGCAGCAACCATCAGTTCTAACGTTCCTGGTGGTAATGGCTTAGGTAGATAAGCGCGAATTGATCGATGAGACAGTAGCGTAGTTAGGCAACCGTTCCAGTCAACGTTCTCACTCGTAGAGCCTCCTGGAGCTGCGTTGACGTTGTCAATATCTAAATCGAAAGCGCTCGTACCGTAGCGCTGATGCAGTAGCTCAGTTGGGTTAGTCATCGTTATCTTTAATTTACTACTTGCGTGCAGTATGATTCCGCCACTACATTGACTGATACTCTAGATTTATCCTCTGCTTGCGTTATGAACGAGATCATCCCTCAATTTGAATCTATTGTAGGCTCGACGGGAATCTATGCCTGGGAAGATATCGACGTTCCACAGCAGAAACAGGCACTACAGGCAATCGCTCCCGGAACCCATCCTCAATGTATCGTCTATCCCAACACTCAAGCTGAACTTGCAGAAGTTATTGCCTGTGCCTACCACCACAAGGCTTGCATTTTACCCCGTGGCAATGGCAGCAAACTCAGTTGGGGTGGACTGGGAGAAGATATCTTGGTTGTTGTGAGTACAAAACGCCTGAACCAGTTGATTCAACATGCGGTAGGCGATTTAACTGTAACTGTAGAAGCTGGAACTAAGTTTGCAGCACTTCAAGATACTCTCGCTCAAGAAAGACAATTTCTTGCTCTCGATCCAACGGCTCCAGAATCAGCAACCCTAGGTGGTATCGTTGCTACATCTGACACTGGTTCCTGGCGACAGCGCTATGGGGGTGTGCGCGACCAATTGCTTGGCATTAGCTTTGTTAGAGCAGATGGAAAAATAGCCAAAGCCGGAGGCCGAGTAGTAAAAAATGTCGCAGGATACGACTTAATGAAGCTACTCACCGGATCGTATGGCACATTAGGAGTTATCACTCAGGTTACGTTTCGGGTTTATCCGCTGCCTGAGACTTCAGCTACAGTTGTGTTAACAGGTACAAAAGAGGCGATAACCCAAGCCACCACAACCCTAAGAACTTCTGCTTTGACCCCAACTGCAGCCGATTTAATATCGAACCAACTGGTAGAGCGTCTAAGTATTGGCCAGGGATTAGGATTGGTGACTCGCTTCCAAAGTATCAAAAAGAGTGTTGTTGAGCAGTCAACTCAGATTTTAGCAATTGGGGAACATTTAAGTTTACAGGGTACCTTCTACTCGGATGGGAACGAAGCTAACCTATGGCAGAAATTACGATCCCAAATAGGGACAGCCACAACAGAGTCAGAAATTACCTGCAAAATTGGGGTAATACCCTCACAAGCTGTGGCAATCGTGGCTCAGATGGAAGTGGGTTTGATTCATGCCGGTAGTGGATTAGGGTGGTTGTGGTGGGAAAATGCCCAAATGCGAGATGTTTTGGAGATGCGATCGCTTTGTCAGTCGCATGGTGGATTCCTCACCGTTCTAGAAGCACCGATTACACTCAAGCAACAGATGGATACTTGGGGCTACACTGGCAACGCCTTAAATGTTATGCGTCACGTTAAACAGCAATTTGACCACAAAAATATTTTGAGTCCTGGTCGATTCGTTGATGGAATTTAGTAATTGGCAGAATTAAAGAAGCACCCTTTAGCTGCTAAATTTAGTTAATGCAAGCTTCAGAAACTCCTTTAAACGATCGAGCTGGCTCAAAACCAGCTAACTCCAGTTGGCTCAAAGTCAACCAAGACAGCAATGGCGGAATGATCAGTGGCTTTGATGCTCAACACCCCCCTGAACCTAAACTAATTGATGCCTGTGTGCATTGTGGGTTTTGCCTTTCCACCTGTCCCAGTTACCGAGTGATGGGCAAAGAGATGGATTCCCCTAGAGGGCGGATCTATCTTATGGATGCGATTAATGAAGGTGAGATTTCCTTAAATACCGCCACAGTAAAGCATTTTGACAGTTGCTTAGGATGTCTTGCTTGTGTAACGACTTGTCCCTCTGGTGTGCAGTATGACAGGCTGATTACTGCAACTCGACCTCAGATTGAGCGCAACTATCCGCGATCGCTTCCCGACAAGGTATATAGAAAACTCATTTTTTCTTTGTTTCCTTATCCCAATCGGCTGCGAATTTTGCTAGCGCCTTTGTTGCTCTATCAGAAATCAGGCTTGCAGAAACTTGTCCGTGGCACTGGGCTACTCAAGCTCCTGTCTCCCCGCTTAGCGGCAATGGAATCGAATTTGCCACAAATTTCGCCAGATGCCTTCCAAGACACCTTACCAGAGGTCATCCCAGCCCAAGGTGAGCAGCGCTACCGGGTAGGCATGATTTTGGGCTGCGTGCAGCGCTTGTTCTTCTCACGAGTGAATGCAGCGACTGTCCGCGTCCTAACTGCTAATGGCTGTGAAGTCGTTATCCCCAAATCCCAGGGTTGTTGTGCAGCACTACCTCACCACCAGGGACAAGAAGCACAAGCCCAAGAGATTGCCCGTCAGATGATCGACAGCTTTGCAAATACTGGAGTGGACGCCATCATCATTAATGCTGCTGGTTGTGGTCACACTTTAAAGGAATACGGACGGCTACTACAAGATGACCTTGAATACCGGGAAAAAGCCGAGGAGTTTGCTCTTAAAGTGAAAGATGTGCAGGAGTTTCTGGCAACAGTTGGGTTAACAACAAAACTCTCACCTCTAACTGCACAACCGCTGACCCTAGTCTATCAAGATGCCTGCCATCTACTTCATGGGCAAAAAATTGGCGTACAACCTCGCCAGTTATTACTGCAAATCCCTAGTGTGAAGCTGCGAGAACCTGTAGATGCAGCACTGTGCTGTGGTAGTGCAGGAGTTTATAACATGCTACAGCCTGAGATCGCCGATGCACTGGGAAAGCAGAAAGTTCAGAACCTGCTTAATACTGGTGCTGACATGATTGCTTCTGCTAATCCTGGTTGTACATTGCAGCTCCTCAAGCATCTACAATCACAGGATAAAGTCATTCCCATTATGCATCCTATTGAGCTGCTAGATTACTCAATTCGGGGTGCAAAGCTGGATCAAGTAGAGGATAGTGTACCAGTTGATTAATTGCCCGTTCCAGCAAATCTAATCCCTGCTGCACCGTTTCAATCACACTCAACTGCCCTCTCAACTCACCAGCTCCGGCAAAGCCCTTAGCATACCAAGTCATGTGTTTGCGGGCTTGCCGGACACCGCGATCACCCTTATACTCCCACAAAGATTGTAAATGTTCTTTAGCACATTCCAGGCGCTCCACTGGTGTTGGTGGAGGCAGCATTTGCCCAGTCTTTAGGAAGTAGTCTACCTCACCCACCAAAAACGGATAGCCCATCGTGCCACGCGAACACATAACACCATCCGCCCCTGTCTCTTCCAGGCATTTCACCGCTGCCTCCACTGAGAAAATATCCCCATTGGCAATCACTGGAATTGACAAGTTCTGTTTAACCCGAGCGATCCACTCCCACTTAGCTGCACCATTGTAGCCTTGAGCGCGAGTGCGACCATGTACGGTAATCATCTGCGCCCCTGCATCCTCCATACGTTTGGCAAAGTCTAGAATATTGATTTCCTTATCCGTCCAGCCAATGCGCGTTTTCACCGTCACTGGCACATCCACCGCCTTCACCACGGCTCGCACAATTGCCTCAGCTGTCGCTGGTTCCCGCAATAAAGAAGATCCCCCACCGTTTTTAGTAATTTTGTTAACAGGGCACCCCATATTGATATCCACCGTATCAGCTCCTTCCGCCACCGCCATCTGAGCTGCTTCTGCCAAGAAATTTGGGCGACAGTCAAATAGTTGGATACTAATCGGTTTCTCGTTAGGGTCCACCTCCATAATTTTGGGCAACTCCTTAACATAGTGCAGCCCCGTCGCATTCACCATCTCCGTATACATCATCGACTCAGGAGCATAACGACGCACTAGACGACGAAACACCAAATCCGTAACGCCCGACAAAGGTGACTGTAACACCCGGCTTTTCACCTCAAAGGAGCCTATCTTGAGTGGGTTCGAGAGTCGAGCTTGCAAACTGGGGGATAGGGCGATCATGGCAGGGGAGGTGGGGAGGTGAGGGGATGGGGTGATGAGAGAGCATGTCATCAATCTAGATCTCTAGTTTGCCTCATTCAAGTTGAATGTTTAGAACTTGACCACAGATTTTACTGACGCAATTTTCGCTCATCAATCTTCATGACAAGTCTTCCCACCTCCCCATCACTCCATCCCCCCACCTCCCCTCACAGGCGGCAAACACAACTCACCCTTTACGGTTCGCCCCAATGCTTCAACTGATTGATTTGCCTACATTAGACACAGTGAAAGCAAACGGCATCACGGAATATGGTTGAACCAGCTAATGAATATCCCGAAGATAAACTTCTCCACAGGGTGCAAAGAGCGCCCGGTAGAGAGTGCTTAAAGACTCTCGGTTATAGAGATTTAATACTCGGGGCTTTTGACGGTATTGAAGCTAGAACGCTGATTCAACCCAGTTGGTTCAATTTGCAGTCCTGTATTCTCTCAAAATTTAGTAGTTATACGGAGCCAGAACTCCAATGCCAAAAGTAGTCGGAATTGAACTAGGAACAACTAACTCCTGCGTAGCAGTTATGGAAGGTGGTAAGCCCACAGTCATCGCTAACGCAGAAGGTTTTCGGACAACGCCTTCCGTCGTTGCCTTCGCCAAAAATGGCGACCGCTTGGTTGGTCAGATTGCCAAACGGCAGGCTGTGATGAACCCCGAAAACACCTTTTATTCAGTCAAGCGCTTCATCGGACGTAGATACGACGAAGTGACCCACGAAGCAACTGAAGTCTCCTACAAAGTCCTACGCGACAGCAATGGCAACGTCAAGTTAGATTGTCCCGTTGCTGGTAAGCAGTTTGCACCAGAAGAGATTTCTGCTCAGGTTCTCCGCAAGCTGGTGGAGGATGCTAGCAAGTATATCGGTGAGCCAGTAACTCAAGCTGTAATTACCGTCCCAGCCTACTTCAATGACTCTCAACGTCAAGCCACTAAAGACGCTGGTAAGATTGCGGGGGTTGAAGTCCTGCGGATTATTAACGAGCCTACTGCAGCTTCTCTAGCATACGGATTTGACAAGAAGAGTAACGAAACCATCCTTGTATTTGACCTTGGCGGTGGTACATTTGACGTGTCCATCTTGGAAGTAGGAGATGGGGTATTTGAAGTACTAGCCACTTCAGGAGATACTCACCTTGGTGGTGATGACTTTGATAAGAAGATCGTTGACTACTTAGCCGAAGAATTCCGCAAGTCTGAGGGCATTGACCTACGTAAAGATAAACAAGCCCTCCAACGCCTGACGGAAGCAGCAGAAAAGGCAAAGATCGAACTATCTAGCGTTACCCAAGCAGAAATTAACCTACCATTTATTACTGCTACCCAGGAAGGTCCTAAGCATCTGGATACGACCCTAACGCGTACCCAGTTTGAAAAGCTCTGCTCTGACTTGATTGACCGTTGTCGCGTTCCAGTTGAGAATGCATTGCGCGACGCCAAAATTGATAAGACAGCAATCAATGAGGTGGTGTTAGTCGGTGGTTCAACCCGTATACCCGCTGTGCAAGAGCTGGTTAAGCGCATGCTGGGCAAGGACCCCAACCAAAGCGTCAACCCAGATGAAGTCGTAGCTGTGGGTGCAGCGATTCAGGCTGGTGTCTTGGCTGGTGATGTGACTGGCATCTTGCTATTAGACGTGACTCCGCTCTCCTTAGGCGTGGAAACCCTAGGCGGTGTTATGACTAAGATTATTCCTCGCAACACGACAATCCCAACCAAGAAGTCGGAAGTCTTCTCTACCGCTGTGGACGGTCAAAGCAATGTGGAAATCCACGTCCTTCAAGGCGAACGAGAAATGGCGAACGATAACAAGAGTCTAGGAACCTTCCGCCTAGATGGAATTCCGGCAGCACCGCGAGGCGTTCCACAGATTGAGGTGACTTTTGACATTGACGCCAATGGTATCCTCAACGTCACTGCTAAGGACAAGGGTAGTGGTAAAGAACAGTCCATCAGCATTACTGGGGCTTCTACCCTAGATAAGAGTGAAGTCGAGCGGATGGTTCAGCAAGCCGAACAGAATGCCACTGCTGATAAAGAGCGTCGTGAGAAGATCGATCGTAAGAATCAGGCAGACTCCTTGGCTTATCAAGCAGAGAAGCAGCTTAGTGACTTAGGTGACAAAGTGCCTGCTGCTGATAAGACAAAGGTTGAAGGCTTGGTGAAAGATCTGCGCGAAGCCGTTACCAAGGATGACGATGAGCAGATCAAGAAGATCATGCCAGAACTACAGCAGGCTTTGTTTGCTGTTGGTAGCAACCTCTATCAGCAAGCTGGTGGTGGTCCATCTGCTGGTGGTCCTACTCCAGATGGTGGCGGTTCGGCTCCGTCTGGTGGCGGTGATGATGTGATCGATGCTGATTTTACTGAAAGTAAGTAGGCATCTCTTCGCGATATAGCCAACGTGAGTAGTTAGTCACATGGGGGGTTAGGAAGTAGCACAATTGCACCGCTTCCTAGCCCCTTTTTTAAGGAGATACAAATGGCATACCCACAAGCACCTTGGAAGCTCCAAGGCTACGCTTTCCAAACCGTGCAGTTGGTAGACATTGATCGAGTGCGTCCACTGGTCCCAAAAGAGTTAAACATTATCTCAATCTGGCCTGGGAAAACTTTGGGCGGGGTTTATCTATCTGCCTATGAGTCAGGCTCTGTGCTGGAGTACAACGAGTTGATTGCGATCGCCGCCGTGGTAAGCTATGGGAGCAAATTCGGCGGCTGGATTTCCCACATCTATGTAGATAACTCAGATTCTATAGCAGGCGGTCGGGAGATTTGGGGGTTACCGAAGGAACCCGCAGAGTTTAGTTGGGATAAGGATTGTGTCACCGTCCGTCAAAACAACCAGTTACTGTGTAGTTTAAGCTATAACCGTCAAGCCTTTGGCTGGCGGCAGTGGTTAGCCGTACCTACTTTTAGTACTTTAGATTCTGATTTACTCTTGTTCAGAAGTGAGCTAGAGTCCAAACTAGGTCTAGTTAGTGCCAAATTAGCAGTACCAGCCGAGAGTCCTTTAGCGAGCTTGGGTATAGGTCAGCCTTGGGTGACTGTCAAGAGCGAAAAGCTGCGCTTGAGCGTTGCGGCACCAGAAATAGTGGGGCAAAGATAACTAACTGGGCATTTCGATTAAGAAGTAAGGGGTTGACGAATCGAGATCGTCATCCGTGAAGCTCTTTAATCTACATAACTTTGGTAAGAGGAATTCATTAATGGTCAATGAAAAAGCTGATGCACTCAAAATCACTAAACGAGATGAAGACTATTCTCGTTGGTATCTAGATATTGTAGACAGAGCTAAGTTAGCAGAAGACTCTGGGATTCGAGGGTGCATGATTATTAGACCGGAAGGATTTGCTCTTTGGGAAAAGATCCAGCAAATCCTAGACGGAATGTTTAAGGAGACTGGGCATACAAATGCCTATTTCCCTATGTTTATACCTGTCAGTTACTTCTCTAAAGAAGCCGAACATGTTTCTGGCTTCGCTAAAGAATGTGCTGTTGTAACTCATCATAGGTTAAAAGTTACTGAATCAGGAGAAATTACAGTAGATCCCGAAGCTGAGTTAGGTGAGCCCCTAGTTGTTAGACCAACTAGTGAGACAATTATCTGGTCAGCTTATCGCAACTGGATACAAAGTTATAGAGATTTACCTATTCTTTTAAATCAATGGGCAAATATTTGTCGTTGGGAACTCAGAACCAGACCTTTCTTACGAACCACAGAGTTTCTTTGGCAGGAAGGACACACAGCTCATGCAACTTTTGATGAGGCTGAGGCTGAAGCTAAACAGATGCTTGAGGTCTATAAAACTCTCGTCGAACATTATTTAGCTATCCCTGTATTTGCCGGACGCAAAACCGAAAACGAAAAGTTCCCTGGTGCCGATCATACCTACACAATTGAGGCAATGACACAGGATAGACGTGCCATACAAGTTGGAACTAGTCATCACCTAGGAACAACTTTTTCTAAAGCTTTTGATGTCACATATTTATCGGCCGAAGGAAATCAAGAGTATCCATTTGCTACTAGTTGGGGTATCACAACAAGACTGATTGGTACCTTAATCATGGTTCACTCTGATGACCAAGGTTTTGTCTGTCCACCTCGCATTGCTCCTTTGCAAGTGATTGGTGTTCCTATTTATCGGAAAGAGGCAGAAAAAGAGCAGGTGCTTAATCGATTTAGCGAACTAGAAGAGCAGTTTAAGTCACTTAAGGCTTTCTCATTCAAAGTTGATACCCGCGACAACCTAAGTCCTGGTTTTAAGTTTAATGATTGGGAGTTAAAGGGAATTCCTCTACGCCTTGAGATTGGTCCTAGAGACTTGAAAAATGGGACTGCTGTGTTAGTTCGTCGCGACACAGGAGAGAAAGTTAATGTAGCTCAAAGCGAATTGGAAACTCAGATCAAAACTTTACTAGATGAGATTCAAGCTAACCTGTTTCAGAAAGCAAAAGAATTTCAACAACAGAATACGTACTTTGTAGAAACCTATGAAGAATTTAAGGCGGGTATTGAGAAAAAACCAGGATTTTACATAGCTTATTTTGACGGTACTCCTGAAGATGAGGAGAAGATTCAAGAAGAAACTAAGGCAACGGGACGCTGTATCCCTCTTGGTCAAACAGAGGTGGGCAAGTGTTTTTATACGGGTAGGCAAACAAGCACGCAAGTCATCTTTGCCAAAGCCTATTAGATGGTAAGTGGTAGTGACGAGGGACTATTGTCTCTTGTCCTACAAGTACTCTCAAGTCGTGATCTCGATTTCAATTGATACTAGATCTCATTGACAGCCTGATTAAGGTTCGGGTACTATCGTCATACATGCTTGAGAAATATTATCATTTTCAAAAGAGTGAACTTCAATTGTGTCAAGTAATGTGAGGAAAGATTCTTGAACTGACATCCTCCCTACCCTCAATCCCCTAGGTAGGGATTGTCATTTCACTGGAAATCTTGTTTTCTATTTCTTGAAAGACATTTTCTTAACACTGGGGACTCAAATCCACGTAAGTGTTGGTTAATTGCGCTAGCTGAAATTGGAGTTACTCAGGGCAACGCCTGTGGCAGCTCCAATGACTTCCTTAAGCAAGATGAATGCTAGCTAAGGAGTTACAGTGATTCTTGATTGAGCAAGATACATTCAAGAGACTTCTTGCATAAATTAGCGGAGGGTAAGCCATCTCAATACTTCCAGAGCCTGTTTTGGCATTTATGTCAGAAATCTAATAAAGTTCGACAGCCTGTCTTTTGACAAGAGACCTGGTGTCTGGGCTGGAATAGTATTCATCTACAATCAAAATCTTCTTGAGAACTGCTGTATCTCTAGCAGCTATGTTTAGTTAGGCAAGAAAGAAAATCTTTCGCGATTTGAATTAGGTGTGGGGACAAGAGGAAAAAATGATTAAAGATCTGTGGAGGTCTTTGCTGGTTAGCCCAGCAATTTTTGGGGTAGTGCTGGCTGTTAGTGCCGCTGTGACGGCAGCGTCAGCAACAGAAGTGTCTCAGTCTCGATTTGCCAAAACACCGAGGTTACTAGTTGCCGATCGACCAGCAACTTTAGCTTCTGATGCCAACACTCTCGATCTAGTAGTGCATGAAAGTGAAGAAGATAAGACTAGCCAAGACGATCCCATGGCTCAAGTCACTTCAGTTTCCCAACTGCGGGATGTCCAACCTACCGATTGGGCTTTTCAAGCGCTACAGTCCTTAGTCGAACGCTACGGTTGTATTGCTGGCTATCCCAATGGCACCTTTCGGGGCAATCGGGCGATGACAAGGTACGAATTTGCCGCGGGGTTGAATGCCTGCTTAGACCGGGTGAACGAGCTGATCAGTTCGGGAACGTCAGACTTAGTACGCAAAGAAGACATCATCACCCTACGGAGGTTGCAACAAGAATATGCCACTGAACTCACTGCCCTGCGAGGTCGGGTAGATAACTTAGAAGCTCAGACAGCACAGTTAGAAGCTAACCAGTTCTCCACAACCACAAAACTGGTGGGGGAAGTCATTTTCGCTCTCGTTAATGACTTTGGGAATTATCCGAACGATAACGCTGTGTTTGAAGACCGAGTGCGTTTAGATTTCCAAACTAGCTTTACAGGTCAAGATACCTTACACACTCGTTTAGCGGCAGGTAACGTTCAAAGATTGAATTTCCACAACTCCATCACGCCGGGGGCGAATGGGCAATTCACGACATATGATGGCGAGGGCAGCACGATTTTGAGCTTCTCGCCTAGCACTGATAACAGTGTTGCCGTTGATTGGCTGTCGTATTACTTCCCTGTATTTGGTCATTCTCAAATTTATATTGCTGCCACTGGGGGAGTGGTGAACGACATTGTGCCTGCGGGGAACCCCTACTTCAATGATGGTGGTGACGGTGGTAATGGTGCGCTCTCTGTCTTTGCTCAGGTAAATCCGATTTACCGCATCGGTGGCGGTACAGGTATAGGAACAAACATAGTTCTGGGCAAGAGTGGTACTACGCTTGGCGATACTTCGCTCTCGCTGGCTTACTTTGCAGATAACGCCCCAATTCCACAAGGAGGCGCTGGTCTATTCAACGGGGACTATGCAGCTCTGGGGCAGTTTAACTTTAATCTCAACGATCGGTTCAGTATCGCTGCCACCTACTCCCACAGTTATCACTCTACTGGTACTGGGATCTTTAATGCGGGTGCACCTGGCTCTAGTAGAACGCCGTTTAGCGGCATAGTTGGTACGGCTCAGGCAAACGATCCGTCAATCCTGTTAGCAGGTGGTCAAAGACCAGTAGTCACCAATTCGTACGGTGGAGAGGTGGCCTTCCGACTCAATAAACAAATCTCGCTCAGTGGCTTTGTTGATAAAACCAGTGCCAGAATTATTGGTCGTGGAGACGGTGATATCTGGACCTATGCTGTTGGGGTGGCTTTCCCTGACTTAGGCAAAGAGGGTAGTGTTTTAGGGTTGGTTGCCGGGGTCGAACCGACCTTAAGAGGTCTTCGTGCTGTTGGTGCGCCCGCAAATTTTGCTCGGAGTAATGTGTATCACTTTGAGGGGTTCTACAGGTACCAGTTGTCAGACAATATTTCGGTGACTCCTGGTGTGATTGTGTTGACGAACCCTGGACAGAATGGTCGCAACAATGACGTGATCATTGGCACGCTGAGAACGACTTTCACTTTCTAGTCGTCTGGCAGTTTCTTAGGGCACTCTCATGCCTCTTCTCTCTCCTCTAGATGCTCAACCACAGACTGATGATGCGTTTACACAACGTTAATGATATTGAATCTCATTGACAACTTGACCGGGCGTTAGGTAATATAACGCAGGTACATCTTTTGAGTCTCATTATCATTCTCGTAAAAAAGTTTGTAAAAACAGATGGTGAGGAGAGAATTCCAATTGCTACGCCTAGTGCGGTCAGGCAGAACCCAACCTGGCATGCCTACAGCTCAGGAAAAGGGGTACAAACCAGAGTGGCGAGGGGTGATCGCTGCTGGAGTTCTAAGCCTATCCGTGCTGAGCCTGCTCCCAACTGGCTGTGATGCTGTTGCTAGGGTCAGCGCTAGTCATAGGACTAAAACAACTGCCGATACTAAGCAAAGCACTGGCGGACCAGTACAGGTGGTTGCTGCCGAAAACTTCTGGGGCAGTATCGCGTCTCAGGTGGGTGGTAACCGGGTTAAGGTCACGAGCATTATCACTAATCCCGACACTGACCCCCACGACTATGAACCCAAACCAACGGACGCCCGTCTGGTTGCTAATGCCAAATATGTGATTGTGAATGGGGCTGGATACGATCCCTGGGGGCAAAAGCTCCTCGATGCCAATCCAGTGGAAGGGCGTAAGGTGCTCAATATAGGCGATTTGGTGGGCAAGCACGAAGGGGACAACCCGCACCTCTGGTACAGCCCGGAGTACGTCACCCAGGTGGCCAAGCAGATAACAACCGATCTCGAAAGCCTCGATCCAGCTGACACGACCTACTTTGAGCAGCAGAACAAACAATTTAATACAGTGACCCTCAAGCCCTACCACCAGTTGATCGGCGGGATTAAGCAGAAGTATCAGGGCACGCCTGTGGGCTCGACTGAGAGCATCTTCGTTTACATGGCGAATGCCCTGGGACTGAACTTGACCACACCGCCAGCCTTCATGAAGGCGATCGCGGAAAACCAAGATCCAACTGCGGCTGATAAAGCGACGTTTGACCAGCAGATTGCACAGAAGCAAATCAAAGTTTTGGTCTATAACAAGCAGACTGTGACACCGGATACGACTGCACTTGAGCAGAAGGCGCAAGCATCGGGCATTCCCATTGTTGGTATCACTGAAACGCTCGCTCCGCCAACCCTGAGCTTCCAAGTCTGGCAGGATAAACAACTGCAAGCCCTACAGCAGGCTTTAGCTAAGTCTACTGGTCGGTAGGAACACCATCAACTGACGTCACAAACTCACCTTTCTCAAAAAAGCAGCTTTCATGACCAGTAAATCGAGGGATATCGATCCGGTGCCGCAGCCTACTAGGATACAAGCCAATGCTCGTGCTGAGGCTTTCATTAGCACAAGGCAGAATGTCGTTCAGTTGGAGCGTGCTGGTGTACGGCGGGGCGGTCGTCTGCTCTGGTGCAATATGGAGCTAAACGTGCGGCAAGGTGAGTTTATCGCCATCTTGGGACCTAATGGAGCTGGCAAATCAACTCTGCTCAAGACACTCTTGGGCTTGTACCCATTGCACGAGGGGAGGCTCACTGTCTTAGGAGCCCCTGTTCGGCGCGGAAACCCTGCGGTTGGCTATCTTCCTCAACGGCGAACCTTCGACACAGATGTGCGAGTGCGGGGGAGAGATATTGTGCAATTGGGGCTGGATGGTACCAGGTGGGGATTGCCCGTACCGATGCTGAAGCGATTTGGGGGCGGGAAGGCACGCGCCCGCGAGGAGCAACGGCGCGTCCAGCAAGCCATTGAGCTGGTTGGCGCTACTGCCTATGCACATCGCCCGATTGGTGAACTCTCTGGTGGTGAGCAGCAGCGACTACTGATTGCACAGGCGCTAGTGACTCGACCGCGCATCTTGCTACTCGATGAGCCCCTCGACAGTCTCGATCTGCACAGTCAGCAAGCTGTATCTGCCTTAATTCGCAGCATTAGCCAGGAGTATCAGGTGACAGTCCTGCTTGTCGCCCATGATATCAATCCGATCCTGCCCTATCTGGACCGAGTCATCTATATTGGGCGAGGTCAGACAGCAATTGGCACACCGCAGGAGGTTATCACGTCAGAGACACTTTCACAACTCTATGACTCGCCAATCGAGGTGCTGCAAACGCGGGACGGGCGGCTTGTTGTTGTCGGGCAACCAGAGCAGGTCACTTATCATGCTACACACTCCAATCGGGTTTGCTGACGCTGCGGCAGGCGACGTGCAGCTTTCATGGAATCTCATTGCAGACGCTCAACAGCTGTTTGCCTACCACTTCATGCAGAATGCCTTTCTAGCAGGGACGCTGATTGCGCTGCTCGCTGGGGCTGTGGGTTACTTTATGGTGTTGCGTGGGCAGAGCTTCGCCGGGCATATGCTAGCGAATGTTGGCTTTGCCGGAGCAGTTGGGGCTAAACTTATAGGCTGGTCACCCGTTGTGGGTCTGCTCGTCTTTTGCTTGGGTGCAGCACTGGGAATTGGTGTGTTGGGAGAACGAAATGGTCGGATGCAGTGGGGACAGGGGGTAGCTATTGGCACAGTTCAGACCTTCGCTTTGGGACTGGGGATTCTCTTCGTCCAGCTTTCCTCCTCCTATGCGGCAGGCATCTACACGCTTCTGTTTGGAGCCGTTCTTGGAATTAGTGATCGCGATGTGAGCATCATTGCTGGCACAACGGTGGTGACGCTAGCCGTGCTTGTGACGATTGCCCGTCCCCTACTTTTTGCCTCAATCGATCCAGATGTGGCAGAAGCCCGTGGCGTGCCAGTGCGCCTGCTCGACAATGCCTTTCTCGTCTTGCTAGCCTTTGCCACCGCTCAGGCAGTGCAGGTGGTAGGAGTTCTGCTAATCTTCGCGTTGCTGGTCACGCCAGCAGCAATTGCACAGCAGGTGACAGCGCGCCCAACCGCAGCAGTTGCTCTCTCCATTCTCCTGGCGCTACTGTTTACCTGGGTGGGGCTCGCGATCGCCTACTTCACTCCCTATCCTGTTGGGTTTTTCATTACCAGCTTGGCTTTCGGGACATATGGCTTGGTGCGTCTGTTCCAGTTACTTCCAAAGACACGAGCACGCCCACAAGGAGAGCTCCTATGACCCGAACGTCTAAGTTGTCTTTGCTTTTGGCGACGTCAACTGCTCTCTTGGAGGCTTCCTACGAGTGAGAACGTTGGTCACTCAACAGTTCACGCCGAATCTACTGGAAGATGTGAGCGAAATGTTGAGCTTTGATTTCATGCGCTATGCATTCTTGGCTGGAACTGTGCTGGCTATCTTAGCTGGGCTAGTCGGCTATTTCATCGTGTTGCGCAATTTGGTTTTCGCAACCGAGGCGCTCTCCCACATGACTTTTACGGGAGCGCTAGGTGCTGCCATTGTGGGGACTGAGCCAATGCTGGGACTATATGGTGCGACAACGCTGGTAGCGTTGGGTATGGGAGCGCTGGGACCGCGAGTGCGGGCACGGGACGTGGAGGTTGGTACTGTGCTAGCCTGGATTCTGGGGATGGGAGTGTTGTTCTTGAGCCTCTACACTTCAAAATCTGGTACCAGCAACAGCTCCATTGGCGTTACCTACCTCTTCGGTTCCATCTTTGGTCTGGAGATCAAACAGGCGCAGCAGGTGGCTGTAGTTGGTGTGCTAGCCATTGTAGTTCTTTTAGCAGTCGCTCGACCGCTGCTGTTTGCATCCATCGATCCTGATGTTGCTGCCGCGCGTGGCGTCCCGGTAAGAACTCTGAGTGCGGTCTTCTTAGTCTTAGTCGCGATTAGTGTGGCAGAGGCCGTTCCGGCTGTAGGGGCTTTGCTGAGTTCTGCGCTGCTCATCACCCCAGCGGCGATCGCCCAACGTCTGGTGGCACGCCCTTTTGTCGCACTCCTGCTCTCGGCATTACTAGCACTGGCTTTCACCTGGGTGGGGTTAACAATTGGCTTTTACGCCCCCTACCCAGTCAGCTTTATTATCAGTGCCTTGGCTTTTGTGACCTACGTATTGGTCGTAATTTGGCAGCGGCTACGGATTTAGTAAGCTAGGCAGAACAATTGCCAGGGTGCGAGCGTGATCGATACCATGCAGTGCCGTCAGTTCATGGGCAATATTGTGGGTTGCCCAATCCTAAGGGACTCCCGTCCCAATCAAGCCGTTGAGAGCCATCGTGGCGCACCACATTACGTTGGCACGAACCTCATAGTCATAAGGATGCTCAATTGTTTTGGGACCTTCCTCAATCAGGGTTTACAGAATGGATTCAGCCATCCGGTCTTGGAGCGGGGCATTGGCAGGATAGGTCAAATACTGCTCCAGAGTATGGATAAAAGCATCTACTACTCCATTGCTAAGCTGTCGTTGAGGGAGTGAGAAAGTTGTCTCAGGGTCAAGAACCGAGAAACGTGGAAATACTTGATGGCTACTAGCGACGAATTTTTCTAAGGTTTTCTCATTGGTCACCACAAAAAATGAATTCATCTCAGAGCCTGTAGCACAAAGGGTCAGCACAGTCCCAATTGGTAGCGCTCTCGGAACTAGAGCATTCTTAGATAGGATATCCCAAGGCTCTCCTGCGAAGGGAACGGCAGCAGCAATAAACTTGGTACCATCAATTACGGAACCGCCGCCTACTGCTAAGAGAAATGTAATGGCTTCCTTTCGAGCCAACTCAACAGCCTCTAGAAGTGTCTGGAGGCGAGGGTTAGGTTCAATGCCACCGAATTCAATCACTGAATGCCCTGTCAGAGCAGCTTTGACCTGGTCATAGACACCATTGGCTCTGATACTGCCACCGCCATAAGTCATGAGGATCTTGGCTTTATGGGGAATCTCGGCAGTGATACTGTTAATCTGACCCTTGCCAAACAGGATTTTGACTGGGTTGTAGAAGGTAAAGTTGTTCATAATCTTTCTTGAGCTCGGTGTGATAGGCACTGGTCAGACAGGATTAAATCTAGACGCTGCTGATGGATGGTAGCTGCAACACCTCGTAATGTAAGACTTCAGGGGTGCCAGCGTAGAACGAATAAACCAGCTGCCGAAATGCCTGGTAAGCGGAGGAGTTCCGGAAGTCTTCTGTGTGACTTTTCAGGGTGTCCCATTCAATCTGCAGCACATAACGGTTCGGCTGCTCTAGACAACGTAGCAACCGATAGCTGCGATATCCTGTTGCTCCAGTTAAATACTGTTGTGCGATGCTGAAAGCCTGCTCAAACTCTTGCTGCTGTCCTTCCACTACAGCAACTGTAGCAAGTTCAATAACCATCGTTGTATTGCTCCTAATTCTGCCAAATGGGTTGTCAGGCAAGTTCTTTGAGAAGTTGAAGTAGGGTCAATAACCCCACCTCAGAACTTCAAGCGGTAAGTGAGGGTATAGAAGAGGCTGAGCGCTGCTCCCGTTGATTCATCAGCACCGTCATCTGTTCTCCTACTCCTGTTGCAGAGGCAGGATTCTGCCCAGTTACTAAACGCTCACTCACAACAACATGAGCCTGGAAGTTTGGTGCTTTGGAAAATTCAGCCCCACGCTCCCTCAGCTTCGACTCAAGTAGGAAGGGTACAACTTCAGCCAACTCAACTGCCGCTTCTTCCTGATTTGTGAAAGCGGAAACTGTCTTTCCGGCAACAAGGTATTCCCCATTGGCAAGCTTGATATTGACTAATCCAGCGGGTCCGTGGCAGACTGCCCCGATAACTCCACCGCGATCATAAATCGCAGCAGCGATCTGGGCAAGCTGCTCATGATCGGGGAAGTCCCACATGGTCCCGTGTCCCCCGGCATAAAAGATAGCGTCGTACTGGTTAGGGTCAATTTGGTCAGGACTGAGCGTTTGTTCCACTTGTGCAACTCGCTCAGGATCATCAAGAAAGGCTTTGTTCAACGGGTCTTCTAAATCGATTCCAGTCATAGGAGCTTTCCCACCCTTGGGACTAACGAAGTCAATTCCGAAGCCAGCTTGAGCAAATACCTCATAGGGATGAGTCACTTCTGGAAGGTAGAAGCCTGTATCCTTACCACTGCTGCCAAGCGTACTAGTACTAGTCAAAACAATCAGAACTTTTTGGGGTTGCACGGGTCTATTCCTCTGACAAGATATTGAGCATTGCAACCAGGCTTGAGACGCCTGTTACCTTGATCCTATGAGGAATTTAACTAAAATAAAAATTATAAAACTTTGGCATCTTTATAAATAAATTTATGATTAGCTTGGAGTGGTATCGCAGTTTTATTGAAGTCTATCGAGCAACGACCGTCTCAGGAGCAGCTCAGGTTCTCCATCTGACTCAGCCTGCGGTTAGCCAGCACATAGCAGCCCTAGAGTCAGCTCTAGGTCATCCTCTGTTCCAGAGAACACCAAGACGGATGATTCCTACTGAAGCAGGCAAACTGCTCTACAATCAAACTGCCGCTGCAATTGAACAGCTTGAATCCATTCCTACTAAGAATTCCAGCGCCGATACTCCACTCTTAATTCGATTGGGTAGCCCCCAGGAGTTTTTTGCTGAGAAAGTCCTGAGCCAGTTGCCCCAAGATGCAAGGATTCTCTACAAAATTCAGTTTGGTTTAGCCCAGGAACTAATCGAGCAACTTGTAGCAGGGCAGTTGGATTTGGTCGTTGCCACTCAGAAACTGATGCGCTCAGATATCGAGTACCAGCTACTTTTCAACGAAAGCTTCTGGTTGGTTGGACCCCCTGCCTTGACAATTCCAGTTTCTACTGAACTACTACAGGAAGATATAACTCAGCTGGAGCATTGGCTCAGAAAGCAGCCCTGGATTGCTTATAGTGAGGAACTACCCATTATTCGCCGTTTCTGGCGTGTTGTGTTTGGTAGAAGGATTAATATCAACCCAAAGCTGATCATTCCAGACTTGAGGCTAATTCGTCAGGCTGTTGAACAGAGCTATGGTTTCAGTGTTCTGCCTGATTATCTTTGTCAGGATTGGTTAGAGACCAAGCGTTTGACTCTCATTCTTAAGCCAGGGAAGATAGTCTCTAACTGCATTTGGCTGGCTTACAGAAGATCTGAAAGACAAACTCACAGAACCAAGTTATTCTTGGAATCTTTAAATTGGACTTAAGGAATTAGTAAGTTCATGACCTATTAGCAGAAATTCTCCCTCTGTAACGCTTGATGATTCAAATCATCTTAATAGCTGTAGACAGAGTTTTCGGAATAATATCAGCTATCTTTTCCGGAAGCTACACAAGGGTTATTGACCCACCGGAAATAGCGAATTGCTTAGCTAGGATTTTGCAGTGGTTGAAATCATTGAGCTGGGATGAGTAACAGTATCTAGATCCCTTCTACAGCTCAATTGTACGTATTCAACTCAGTTAGGAAGAGTTAAGGTACCATTTTGAATCATCGACACTATCTTATTGCGGCAGCTAGGACAGTCGCAGCCAAACTTAGCAATTGCCAGATCCCCAATTCTGTCGCTGTTGAGGTCTAGAGCAGAAAATTGGGAAGTCCCTTGGGAAAAAGCTGCTTTGACGGTTTGGGTAGTAGTTGCTGTCGGACCAAAGCCAGCATCCTGGGTTGGTATTGTGCTAGCATTTGCAGCATTGCCTGTTAGCATCATAAATGCTAAAGAGCCAGAGCAGCCGAGCAAAGTCAGTGTATCTCTTTTCATAACTCAAGCCTTAAGACAATTTGGGTCGAGTATATGCGATAAGGTTAAAATTTGCAATAGAGAATAAGTTTAAGACCTTCAATCCTGAAACACTCCATTACTTTTCGTAAGTAAGGATCATCCTCACTTTTAGACAACAAAGCTTCCAAAGCAAATGAGTGCAAGCGTCTGCCACAGGTAAAAATAAATCAGGCAGAATTGGTGCATGTCTAGTCAGGCTTTTGCTGGCGAGATTATGCTGTAGTCGCAATTATTTAGTCTGCTAGCCTTATAATTAAGAATGATAATCATTATGACAACAGGTAGGGCTTGGGACTGTCTTACTCCTGAATTAGTGTCATACCAGAGTCAGTTAATCGATAGCGATAAACCGCATCTTTTGCTTCCTCGCCTCATCCTTAAGAATTGCCTGTACCGCTTAAACATTGTATGGAACCTCGTCAGCATCCTCCTGAATCCACCAAAGACTCACTCACTCGAAGTCAGGCACAAGTTCTCAAGTTGATGCAACATCTAGACTGTGCTGTCTCCGCCCAAGAGCTCTTTACTATGCTACGTAACCAGCATCAGAATATTGGACTGGCAACTGTTTACCGCACTTTAAAAGCTTTGACCCTAAGGGGAATCGTCCAACTTCGAACATCCACGAATGGCGAATCTCTTTACAGTTTGGTGGAGCAAGATACACACCACTTAACTTGCCTAAATTGCGGTCAGTCCTTCCCTCTGAAGGAGTGCCCGGTTCACGAACTTGAGGCGAACTTGCGCTCCTCTCAAGCCTTCAAGATCTACTATCATACCCTAGAATTCTTTGGCTTGTGCTCTCTCTGCCAGCTTCAGCTGGAGGTAGGAACGTAACTGAAAATATTTGAATTGATATCTAGCTTGAAGATTGGAAAATTTCTACATATTAAAACCTAGGTACTGATATTAACCCATCCAAAACTTCCACAAGGCGTAACTTCTTGGGTAAATTCAGAACCTAGGCTGAACTGCTTGCGTTAATTTAGCTTGATTGTTTCTGTCACTTGTTACTGCTAGACAGACTTCGGGGCTGAGAAGAATTCTTTCTTCTAAATTAGGAAGAGTTAATCCGTAAATCCCGAATTCTTATACTTCAGCGCCTCCCTTTGCCTCAGCACCCATGGGTGACACGTAGTCGCGGAAAAGGGTAATTTGCTGTTCGAATTCTAATCCCTTAACCTGATTAAGCAGCTCCTCTGCCTGAGAAGAAAGCTTGTACCCAGGCGGCATAGGGATAATAGTAGAGTTCTCCATCCCTTGCGCCAGTCGATACCAAAATAGCAATTTAGTTGTGTCACTCATAGAGCCATACTCACGAGTGAATACAGTATCTGCCTTGTTAATTAAGTCACGCTGAACCTGTAATTGTTCTTCATGGGATAGCTGTTTAACTTGATTAAACAGCCCTTCAGCTACATCTGGCGAGACAGTACTTGCTCCTGGCGCGGCAGGGGTGATCGAGCTACCCATTTCAGTGTAGACGAACCAAAATAGTGCCAACTGTTCATCTACATCCAAGCCTCGGATTGCTTTCAAAGCTTGATTTATAGTTTCGTCATTAGTTTGAGTGTATGTCATGTTGAACTCCGATTTATTAGTTCTGACTAACCCCCGCACAGTAGCAAGAGAGCAAATGCTAGTTAAACCTGCTACAGACAGAGGAAGGAAACTAGCCTCAAGGCAGAGGTCAGCTAGATCCGACTGCATAAGATCAGCTTATTGGTTATTGGCGTCGCTCTTGATAATCTTCAGAAGAAGTAGGATCTAGCTCCCAGCGCCGAGCATCGCGAGTTTCTAATACCTCGTTTGTATGGACATATTCTTGCTCTGCCATTCCTAGCCCGACAGCATCTCCTAGTTCATCAACAATGTCTTGGTCAGGAGTTGCAACAGTTCCACCAACTGCTTCTTCGCCACTTACATCTGCCTGATCCCACGCAGCATCAATATCTCCACCAGATAGTTCTGGACTCACGTCGGTGTACTCTCTCATTTCGTCCTGCATAGTTCTTCCACCGATATTGAACCCTGGTTGCTCTTTAACACCAGTTCCATAGGATTCAGTAATTGCTTCTGGGAGATCCTCGCTGTTAGCAATTTGTTCGTTCTCTGAGTTGTTAGCTTTGCTAGTCATAATCTTTACTCCCTACATTCTTGTATACCTAATTTAACAGTAGAATTCCAAACAGATGTCAATATTAGCTTTTTATAACAGCAATAAAAGCTCAACACCTTTTTATAGCTCTTTAGAGAGAATCTAAGAGTGCTGAACATGATAAATGTTTCTATCTTTGGAGCGACGAATCTCCCAACTTGTCGGACATAGGCTGTAGTCAAAACATTTGACCTTGCCAAGAGCGTTATTCAAAAATTGGTGACGCTTTAATAAGCCATTGATGCAAGTCGATTAGTGGCAAATTGATCTGAAAAGGACGATTGGAATAAATAAAAGGGAGAATAAACAATGAGCGAACATATTACAGGCACTAAGAACGAACAATACAACCTGGTCAGCGTACTTTACCATGCTCTAGAAGGTACCGTAACCTACGACAAATATGTTAAGGATGCTGAGCAGGCTGGAGATAAGGATCTCGCTCAATTTTTCCAAGAGGCAAAAGAACAATGCCAAAAATCTGCCGATCGAGCTAAAGAATTACTAGCACAGCGACTAGGTAGCTTTGCAGCTCGATAGGAAGGTCAGTTTTAGTGAGTGAAATGTTGGTTTAGTGAGTGACTTCAGGGTGAAAGATGAAGCGAAACGAATTCATTCAACAGGTTCAGGATGCTGCTCAACTTAGCTCGAAAGAAGAGGCAGAGAAAGCTATTCGAGCCACCTTAGAAACTCTGAAAGAACGCATAGTTGGGAATGAAGCAAGTCAACTGGCAGCACAGTTGCCACCAGAGATTGGTCAATATCTCCAAGGGAGAGAGGGAGAGAATGGTCAATACTTCCCACTTATAGACTTTTATCAGCGCGTGAGCGAAAAAGAAGGCGTGGAGCCACCTGCTGCTGCTATTCATGCTCGGGCAGTATTCTCAGTGATACAGGAAGCTGTCACGCCCGGTGAGTTTGCTGATATGAGGGCAAATCTCTCAGAGGATTACTTAGATCTTTTCCCGACACCAATTAGCTAATCAGTACTGTAAGTTAACCACGGTAAAAGCGATGACATACAACCGAGCTATCAATAAGCGAGTTGCCATCCTGATCGAAAATGGGGTGGAAGATGCAGAATTTCAAGTCCCCTATAAAGGGCTACAGATGGCGGGAGTCGAAGTTGTTGTACTCGGTTCGCGCACCAATGAGACATATAAGGGCAAACAGGGTAAGCTTTCTCAGACAGCGGATGGGACAACTACAGAAGCTGTTGCTTCTGAATTTGATGCTGTTGTGATTCCTGGCGGTATGGCTCCAGATCGGATGCGCACCAATCCCAATACGGTTCGCTTTGTCCAGGAGATGATGGTACAAGGAAAGCTAGTTGCTGCCGTTTGCCACGGACCGCAAGTTCTGATCGAAGGTGATTTACTCAGGGGTAAGCGAGCTACAGGTTTCGTCGCTATTCGGAAGGACATGATTAATGCGGGTGCTGACTATACTGACGAACCCTTGGTAGTTGACGGCAACTTGTTGACATCTCGTCAACCTGGAGACTTGGCGATTTTTACCACTGCGATTCTCAGTCGTCTGGGGTATGGTGGTAAAGATGCTGCGCTGCCAGATGAAAAGGATGTCACTGCTGATTGGTGGAAGCTAGCTGACTCTTGGGGTGGTTCAACAAAAGGTGAGATTGTTAAAGGTCTGAATACGGCTCTAGCCGGAGAGCGCTACGGACAGGAGGCTTTTGAGCAGTATGCTCAGAAGACTTCAGATGCCGAATTGCGATCGCTACTGCAAGAGATGATTGCTAACAAGCAGAACCATATCCAGGTGCTAGAAGCGCGTTTAGCAGCTTTGGGTGAAAAGCCTTCTTTACCAGCACAAGCGGCTGATAAGTATGCAAAGTTAAAAACCGCATTACAGGGCAGCGATCAAGAATTTCTCCTACGCACTATCCTTGGCGATATCCAAACTGGTGTTGTAGATGCCTACAATCTGCGGACGCAATTTACCGATCCCGTATCAACTGCCATTTTTACTGCGATTGAAGATGACCTGGCACTGTACGAGCGGCATCTTGCAGAAATCTACCGGGCACGGATGGGCGCTACCAATATACAACCAGCGCAGCCAACGACAAGTGCTGCCGTCAAAATGTGAGTTGTTAACGGTATGACATCAACACCAGAAGATAAGCAGACAAGTCAGAGTGGAACAGAACGTTGGGCGTCGCTGATCGGTGGCGGTGCCCTAGTGTTGCTGGGTTTAAGGCAAGGCTCTTTACGAGGCGCTTTAATGGCACTAGCTGGAGGGGGCCTTGTCTATCATGGTGCGACTGGACAAAGTGGCATACAGGAAGCAGTAGATATGAACCAAGGCATCAGAGTTGAGAAGACTGTAACGATTAATAAACCAGCAGACGAGCTGTATCGCTATTGGCACGATTTTGAGAAACTGCCGACTTTCATGAAGCATCTTAAATCTGTGCAGGTGTACGATGCCAAGCGTTCGCACTGGATAGCCAACGCGCCTTTGGGTACTAGTGTGGAATGGGATGCAGACATTGTCACAGATCAAGAAAATCAGTTAATTGCCTGGGCTTCGGTTGCGGGGGCAGATGTTGATAATTCTGGTTTTGTGCGCTTTACTCCTGCACCGGGTGGACGTGGTACCGAGGTCAAGGTTGTTCTTGAATACAATCCGCCTGGAGGTGCAATCGGGGCAGCAATTGCCAAACTTTTTGGCGAAGAACCAGAACAGCAAGCCGGAGATGATCTCCGCCGCTTCAAGCAATTGATGGAAGCAGGTGAGATAGCCACAACAGAAGGCCAACCTTCTGGTCGTAAGTAACTATACGGAGAATACTTAATGAAAGCTGTCTGCTGGCATGGCGCTAAAGATGTCCGCGTCGATACAGTACCTGATCCCAAAATTATTAATCCGCGTGATGCCATAGTCAAGATCACATCCACCGCAATTTGCGGTTCTGACCTCCATCTTTACGATGGCTTCATCCCGACAATGCAATCAGGCGATATCCTTGGTCATGAATTCATGGGAGAGGTTGTTGAGCTTGGCAGCGCGGTGAAGAATGTGCAGGTAGGCGATCGCGTTGTCGTCCCCTTCACCATCTCCTGTGGGAACTGCTTCTTCTGCAAAAAAGATTTATGGTCGCTGTGCGACAACTCCAACCCTAATGCTTGGATGGCAGAGAAGCTCATGGGCCATTCTCCAGCTGGTCTTTTCGGCTACTCTCACATGATGGGTGGTTATGCTGGAGGACAAGCTGAATATGCTCGCGTTCCCTTTGCTGATGTTGGTTTGTTCAAAATTCCTGATGGACTGACAGACGAACAAGTGCTGTTTCTAACAGATATTTTCCCGACAGGATACATGGCGGCAGAAAACTGCAATATTCAGCCTGGTGATATTGTCGCTATTTGGGGCTGTGGACCTGTAGGACAATTCGCCATCCGCAGTGCCTACATGCTTGGTGCTGAGCGTGTCATTGCAATCGATCGAGTCCCCGAACGCCTCCAGATGGCGAAAGCAGGCAAGGCAGAAGTTATTAACTACGAGGAAGTCGATCCTGGTGAAGCACTCAAAGAAATGACAGGTGGTCGTGGTCCAGACGCTTGTATGGATGCCGTAGGAATGGAAGCACATGGCACGGGTCCAGATTCATTCTACGACCAGGTTAAACAAGCAGTACGTCTGGAGACAGACCGACCAACTGCCTTGAGGCAAGTGATTGTTGCCTGTCGTAAAGGTGGGAGTGTGTCGATTCCCGGCGTTTATGGAGGCTTTCTTGACAAGATACCAATGGGTGCTGCTATGAATAAAGCCTTAACCTTTAAATCGGGACAGACTCATGTCCACAGGTACCTGCGTCCTTTGCTTGAACGCATTCAAAATGGTGAGATTGATCCGTCTTTTGTTGTTACCCACATAATGCCTATGGAGCAAGCACCGCAAGGCTACGAGATTTTCAAGCATAAAAAAGATAACTGCATTAAGGTTGTACTTAAGCCTTGAAGAATAGCCCTTTAAGCACATCCTTTTTCCTGTAGGGTCAAAACCTGATAATATACATTCGCTCTAAAATATCTATCGCCAAACAGAAGGGCTTTTTCAAAGCTTCAACTACCTTCTGCTGACGGTAGGTTATTTTTTTACTAGACAGCGAGCCATAATCCATGAAACCTAGCAAACGTAATTTCGGCATAGTTTTGTTCAGTGTCATTGGGACAAGTAGTCTTGTTGCTCTATCTGCGTACAGCCAACCGAGCCTGGGTCAAACAAGAACACTTCTTGCAGGCAAGTCTTTGGTTGCTCAGACTTCTACAGAGTCCCCATCTGGTACCCCTTCTCCCTCCGATACGACTTCTCCTACAAGTTCCCCATCTGATACCTCTTCTCCCTCTGCAAGCCCCGCAACAAGTCAAAACATAGTAGATGTAGCAGCAAGCAATAGCTCCTTCAGCACGCTAGTCCAGGCAGTGAAAGCTGCTGGCTTGACAAGCACTTTGTCTAGCAACGGACCCTATACACTATTTGCGCCCACAGATACAGCTTTCGCTGCCTTACCAAAGGGCACTCTGCAAAACCTGCTGAAGCCAGCCAATAAACAGAAACTGGTGAAAATTCTGACTTATCATGTTGTCCTAGGTGACATTACTTCTAGTCAACTCAAGTCTGGATCATTTAAAACACTTGAGGGTAGCCCTGTAACTGTAAAGGTCAATAGCACCGACAACACAGTCACAGTAAACAAGGCCAAAGTAACGCAGGCTGACATTCCAGCAAGCAATGGAGTGATCCACGCAATCAATAAAGTGTTGATACCGCCAGGGGTCAAACTCAGCAAGTGATAGATCTCATTTAAGGGAATTAGGAGGATACGGGCAGGTAGAAGTTAGTCTCCTCCTCACCAAATCTAAACTACCCTGTCCTAACCTCCTAGCTGCTATCTACTGCCTTAAGCAGGCTTAACTAGGCTAACTTGCACTAGCTTTAGAATTTTTAACAAAATTTCTCAGCAAATCGGTCTAATGTAACGTTTTAGTGGCATTTTAGTCTCTTTGCACTTAAACCTGTAGTTGACCTTTACGTTGGACATTTAACATGAGCAGTAATTTAGCAACCAAATTGCGAGAGGGCACAAAAAAAGCCCACACCATGGCTGAGAACGTTGGCTTTGTCAAGTGTTTCTTGAAAGGGGTTGTTGAAAAAAATTCTTACCGCAAGTTGGTCAGTAATCTCTACTTCGTCTACTCAGCAATGGAAGAGGAGATGGAGCGCCATCGCAACCACCCAATTCTATCTAAGATTTATTTTCCTCAACTGAATCGGCGGCGCAGCCTAGAACAAGACCTCAGTTTCTACTATGGCAGCAACTGGCGCGAACAAGTGGCTCTATCTCCGGCTGGAGAAGCCTACGTGCAGCGAATTCGAGAATTATCTACGAGTGAGCCAGAACTGCTCATCTCCCATCTTTATACTCGCTATCTCGGTGACTTGTCGGGTGGACAAATTCTTAAGGGCATTGCTCAGCGGGCAATGAACCTCTCCAATGGCGAAGGTACTGCATTTTATGAATTTCACGACATTCCCGATGAGAAGCAGTTCAAAGCTGACTATCGTCAGGCTCTAGATCAACTGCCGATTGCTGATGCTACCGTAGATCGGATTGTAGACGAAGCTAATGCGGCTTTCGGTCTGAATATGAAGCTGTTCCAAGAACTGGAAGGCAATTTGGTTAAGGCCATTGGTCAAATGCTATTCAACAGCTTGACACGTCGTCGGACACGCGGTAGCACAGAATTGGCAACTGCTGAGTAAATTCAGTAACCAACTTCCTCTTGAACAATCAGATTCAGGCAATCTCAAATCGTTAATGGGACAATCCTGGGGACTGGGTGATGGTGCTTTAGTCATCATCAAGCCTCCAGGATTGTGGCTTGCAGGGAAACGTTAGCAGTGATAACTTGGGCAAGCGGCAATCAGTTTAACTAACGCAAAGAGAAAAAGAAGATTTGGCCGCTTGTCCTAGCCATCATGATACTGGGATAGACCACGAACATGAAGAGGCGATCGCCTCAACGCACATAGTCTTACCACGCTCCTTTGACCCAGAATCTTTAAAGGATCGGTTGCAAATACTGGCACAACAGCAGGAGATTTATCGAATCAAGCGATTTGTTGCCGTACCTAACAAATCGACGCGGCTGGTGTGACAAGGGGTAGGAACACGATTTGAGCAGTTTTATGACAGTCCGTGGCGACCAGAGGAGCCTCAGCAAACCCGGCTAGTGTTTATTGGTCGAGCACTCAATCCACCTGAAATTGAGCTTGCACGGGCGCGCCGCTGGAGCCGCTAAGAGCGGAACGTTGAGTCGCAATTGGTCGCATTACCTAGCTAGTGAGGTAGCTGCTAGCATTTAGCTGTTAGCTATTCGTCGGGTAACTATGACAGGTGCACTTTTTCGTGGAGCTAATCTATTTGTTTTGCCTTTCTGGGTGCTGATGATTTTGTTACCCAACTGGGGGGTCACGCGGCGAGTTATGGAATCGTACCTACCCTATGTCGCACTGGCAGGATTGTATCTATATCTTTTCGTTAGCAGTATTACACCCGAGAATGCCCAGGCCCTATCTAATCCCCAGTTAGCAGATATTGCCCGGTTCTTTGCAGATGAGCAGGCGGCAGCAACTGGGTGGGTTCACTTCTTAGTGATGGACCTGTTTGTGGGTCGCTGGATTTATTGGGAGGGTCAGAGAACAGGTATTTGGACAATTCATTCACTTGCCTTGTGTTTATTTGCTGGTCCTTTGGGGTTGCTGTCTCACATTTTGACTTATTGGCTAAGCCAGAAATTTTTTCCTGGTTCAAAAAGCGAAGTTACATCTGTAGCAGATTGAGTAAGCTCAATGTGGAGAAATCGCTCCGTGATGATACTGGTATTTAATAGAGAGTCGATGAAAATTTATCCCTGTAATAATACCGTGTAAATTTAAGTAAGCAAGTAAGAATACTGGAATACTCTGACCCTTGGCAGCAATATCAGTGGAAATACGGAAGACATCTCATTTAATTACTGTAAAACTCAGGTACAGATGTTTTAAGTCTTCCAAACCCAGATTTAATTTGTAAAAGCAAACGTCAACTTAGGTTGAGTGAAAAGCTTTGCGCCAATTCTGTACGAGGCGTTATGTCTGCAAAGGATGATACAAAACTGGCTTAAAGTAATAAAAAGGTAATGAAAAGCTGGAGATATAACCAAACATAGAGATGACGACTTTTGGACAAGCTATTGATTAAAATAGCATTCTAAAGTAATAAAAAGGTAATGAAAAGCTGGAGATATAACCAAACATAGAGATGACGACTTTTGGATAAGCTATTGATTAAAATAGCGTTTTCCGCTTAACTACTAATGAATGAATGTTCTAATGACCGAGGGAGAGTAAGCTGTGAACAATATCTTTTCAAAACTCCGAGATTTAGTTGGTCTGAATGATCCTGTGGAATACGAGTACGAATATGAGGAAGAGGGGGATGATTACCAACACCCATATCAAGAAGAAAGCCCCCAGATGACACCAGAAGAGGAGCGTCGTCGTCGTCGGATTCGAGAGCGGGTTACTCTTGCTTCCGAGCCAGGAGTAGAGCCAAATATGAATAATGTGGTTGGGATGCCAAGAGCCATCAACAGTATTGCAGAAGTCATTGTTATGGAGCCCCGCTCATTTGAGGAAATGCCTCAGGTGATTCAAGCTCTGCGGGAGCGTAAGTCAGTTGTGTTAAACCTGACAATGATGGACCCGGATCAGGCTCAGCGAGCGGTAGATTTTGTTGCTGGCGGTACCTTTGCCATTGAGGGACATCAAGAGCGAGTTGGTGAGAGTATCTTTCTGTTTACGCCCATCTGCGTCCAGGTTACTACCCAGTCTGGAGTTGTCCATCAGGCACCCCCCCAAGTGCTTCACGCCCGTCCGGTCACTCCCACTCCTGCCTGGACCCCAGATTCCACCAGAATAGCTCAATCAAGTTGAAGTGCTGAGCATGCAAGGGCTAACCCCCAGAGCCATCTCCGGTAAAAAACGCTCTATCGTTATATTAGGGCAGTGCTGGTAGAGCCTGCCCTGAGCACAAGCTCATCACTTCATGACTCGGTTAGAGATAGGAATTATTCAGTTGGTCAAGTTTGGTTTGATTGGTGGCGGGGTAATGGGGGAAGCGCTATTATCCCGCTTAATTAATAAAGGGATTTATCAACCATCAGAAGTCTTAGTAAGCGAACCGCAGCAGCAACGCAGGAGCTTTTTAGAGCAGCAATATGGCGTTCAGGTGACAGATGATAATCGAGCAGTTGCTCAATCAGTGCAGGTATTGCTTTTAGCCATTAAACCTCAAGTTTTTTCTAGCGTAGCTCAGTCACTACAAGATGTGGTGACAACACTAGCTACTCAACGTTCTGCCGCAAGTATCTCCCTAGATCGAAGAGTGCAAGCTCAAGAGCTACCATTAGTGGTTTCAATTTTGGCAGGCGTGCCATTGAACTATTTAGAAACGGTTTTTCCCCATTTTCCAGTTATCCGCGCTATGCCCAATACTCCTGCAACTGTAGGAGCTGGGATGACAGCGATCGCTCTTGGTCAGCAAAGTAATGAAACTCACCTAGCAATAGCGCAACAACTGTTTGCAGCAGTAGGGGAAGTTGTCGAAGTCCCAGAGACACTCATGGATGCAGTAACGGGGCTATCTGGTTCAGGACCAGCATATGTCGCGCTGATGGTAGAGGCGTTGGCGGATGGAGGTGTAGCTGTTGGATTACCAAGAGCGATCGCTCTTCAGCTAGCTCTGCAAACCGTTCAAGGGACAGCTCAGTTGTTGCAAGAAACTCGAATGCACCCAGCGGAACTAAAAGACCGCGTTACTAGTCCCGGTGGTACTACTATTGCTGGGGTAGCAGCACTAGAGCAGGCAGGGTTCCGCTCAGCTCTTATAGCAGCAGTTCGAGCGGCTTCGGAGCGTGCGGAGGAGTTGGGGAAGAAGAGAGCTGGGGGAGAGTAAGAGGGCAGAGGGGCAGGGGAGAGTAGACCTATTCTGTTGATAGATGGGTTTACAATTAAGTCAAGGTATGTCATATCTTGATGTTGATAAGGGTGTGGTTGATTTAGTTTGCAAGTGGGTTGAAATTATTATTGAGTGAATTATCCTGCGCTGTCTCCAGAACTCGATCTCAAGAGCATATTTCCGTTTGAGCTGGATGAGTTTCAGCAGGAGGCAATTGCTGCTCTGAATGCTGGTCGCTCAGTTGTTGTTTGCGCCCCTACAGGAGCAGGGAAAACTTTAATTGGGGAATATGCAATCTATCGTGCCCTCGCTCACGAAAGGCGGGTGTTTTATACAACCCCTCTCAAAGCTCTGTCGAATCAAAAATTGCGTGACTTCCGCAAGCGCTTTGGCTACCAGACGGTAGGTTTATTAACCGGGGATGCCTCAATTAACCGAGATGCACCAATCTTGGTAATGACGACAGAAATTTTTCGCAATATGCTTTACGGCACGCCAATTGGGGAAGTCGGTACCTCTTTGGTAGGTGTTGAGGCGGTGGTGCTAGATGAGTGCCACTATATGAACGATCGCCAACGCGGTACAGTCTGGGAAGAATCGATTATTTATTGCCCGTCAGAAATCCAATTGGTGGCACTTTCGGCTACTATCGCTAACAGCGATCAACTGACGGACTGGATCAACCAGGTTCACGGTCCCACCGAATTAATTTACTCTGACTTTCGCCCTGTACCTTTAGAGTTTCACTTCTGTAATCCCAAAGGACTATTTCCCCTCCTCAACAGCGACTCCTCAAAGATTAACCCTCAATTAAAGCAGTTTCGAGGTAAGAGGTTAGAGAGAGGAGGTCCAAGACCTGAGCCGCCCAGTTTAGCATATGTCCTGACTCAACTAACGTCAAGAGATATGCTACCAGCAATTTACTTCATCTTCAGTCGGCGGGGGTGTGATAAGGCAGTAGCCGAGTTGGGAGATTTGTCACTGGTCAATCAAGCTGAGGCAGAACAGTTGCGATGGCAGATTGACGAATTTTTGCGTCGGAATCCGGAAGCAGGTCGTTCTGGTCAGATTCAACCCCTATATCATGGCATTGCGGCTCATCACGCCGGAATCTTGCCTACCTGGAAGGGATTGGTGGAAGAACTGTTTCAGCAGGGGTTAATTAAAGTGGTGTTCGCTACTGAAACGCTAGCTGCTGGGATCAATATGCCAGCCCGCACAACAGTTATTTCTAGCCTTTCCAAGCGCACTGATCGGGGACATCGGCTATTAAACGCTTCAGAGTTTTTGCAAATGGCAGGGCGGGCTGGACGGCGAGGCATGGATCGGCTAGGACATGTCGTGACACTGCAAACGCAATTTGAGGGTGCGAGAGAAGCTGTTTATTTGGCGACATCTGGGGCAGATCCATTGGTGAGCCAGTTTACACCTAGTTATGGCATGGTGTTGAATCTGCTGCAAACTCACACCCTAGAGCAAGCTAAGGAGTTGGTAGAACGTAGCTTTGGTCAGTATATGGCGACCTTGTATTTGAAGCCTCAGTATCAAGCACTGGCTGAACTCCAAGGTCAACTCGCCCAATTTCAGTCGCAATTGGCAAATGTAGACATGATACAGTTGGCAAGCTTCGAGAAGTTACAAGCGAGCCTCAAAGTTGAAAACCAGTTGCTAAAGACATTGCAAGACCAAGCTCAGACGGAGCGGACTGAACAGTTGGCGATGTTGATCGGCTTTACGATGACAGGAACGTTGCTGAGCTTAAAGGGTAAGCATGTGCCAACTGCCTTACCAATAGAGGCTGTGTTAGTTGCCAAGACGCCAGGATCTGGTCAGGCTCCTTATTTGATCTGCTTAGGACAAGATAACCGCTGGTATGTAGCCACAACAAAGGATGTGGTGGATTTGTATGCTGAATTACCGCGCCTTGAGATTCCTAGTAATTTGGCTCCACCTGTTGAGATGCCTTTGAAGCCAGGTCAATCGCGTCGTGGTGACACAACGACAGAGGTGATCGCAAAAGGCATCTCATCGGCAGCAACATTGGCTCCAACAGCACCAGAAGTCTTGGCGCAGCAGGAGCGAGTTGCCACACTCAAAGCTAAATTGCAAACCCACCCCATCCATAAAGTTGGAAATCCAGCTAATATCTTTAAACGTCGGGCGAGAAGTTTACAGTTAGAAACAGAAATAGCGGTGCGTCAAGCCGAGTTGAATCAACAATCGCAACATCACTGGGAAGAATTTCTCAACCTAATTGAAATTTTGCAACGGTTCGGTTGTTTGGTTGACCAAGGACAGGCTGAGGAAGATAGGAGTTTGCTGCCTACAGCTTTAGGACAAGTCGCGGCAGCAATTCGGGGAGATAATGAGTTGTGGCTAGGGTTAGCACTAGCTAGCGGTGAACTTGACGAATTAGCTCCACATCACCTAGCAACAGCAATTGCGGCACTGGTAACTGAGACGCCGCGCCCAGATAGCTGGGTGCGATATACCCTTGCCTCAGAAGTAGAGGAAGCTTTGGCTAGATTGCGCTCAACCCGTCGTCAGTTGTTCCAATTGCAACGCCGATTTGATGTAGCGCTGCCAATTTGGTTGGAGTACGACTTGATTGCCCTAGTAGAGCAGTGGGCATTGGGAGTAGATTGGCTGGAACTTTGCGCGAACACAAGTCTAGATGAAGGGGATGTGGTACGACTCTTACGCCGGACCTTAGATCTCCTGTCTCAGGTTCCACACATCCCCCATCTTTCGGAAGTTTTGCAACGCAATGCCTACCGGGCTATGCAGCTTTTAGATCGTTTCCCGGTGAATGAAGTTGTTGAATAGTAGTGAATCTTAAGCGACCCATTGTTTTTGAGCGAATCGTACAGCGAAGCTTGTTAGTAGGATGGTAAAAAAGACCATGACTATGTATCCCCAACGGGGATAGCGGGCTAGCAACACACCAAGGGCGATCTCTAGTGACACAATACCGTAAGCTAGGCGATTTAGAGATATCGTACTGCCAGAAACCAAGAGCAATCCTAAAGCACAAAAGCCATAGATAATAGTGACAGGGCTAAGTTGTGTACGTAAGTACCACAGCAGATAAGCACCACCGAAAATTGCAACTACGTCAGTCAACGGATCGCCTGCAAGAAGCCACAGACATAAACCCAAGAAAGCAAAACCATAATCTGTTTTAGTAGAACCTAAGCCTCTAAAGCGGTAATGCCATAGGAGATAGCTGCTCCCCACAATCAGCAAAAACAGTAGCGGATGCCAAGGATCTTTAATTGAGCCATATTTCCAATTCGTTGTCCCAACCGAAATTTGCATTAACATTTTCCACCACTGTTGCCAATTAAACCCAGTGGTAGGTCTCCATGCCTGTTGTGCATGTAGAAACGCCAAGTAGTCGCCAAACTGAAGCTTACAGTACAAACTATAGAGAAGTAACCCAGCGCCTGTAGCTAGACTAGCAAGATAGGCTCTAGTCCCAGACCTTAATCTCCATGCCACAATCAAAAAGGCTAGAATGAGCGCCACTCCTGTAGGGCGAGCGGCAGTGGCACATGTCCCGCAAATAGCTGCCTTTGCATAATGCTTTCGATCAAATGCCCCAAGAGCAGCTGTACTGAACAATAAATACAGTCCCTCTGAGTAAATCACAGTCCCAAACAAAGAAAGCGGACACCAGGCTAGGACTGCAGTAGCCCACCGAGCAGCACTAACGCCATGGCGCTCGTCTATCCAACGGTAAAGCACAATCAAGGCACCTAGAAATGCCAAGTTATTTACCAATGTGCCTGCCACTTCAACTGGCAAGCCAAGAGCTATGAAACCTCGAATCAACAAGGGAAATAGAGGGAAGAAAGCCACAGAATGTTTATGGCTATCAGGAGCATATTCATAGCCGGAGGTGGCAATCTTTTCATAGAAGACACTATCCCATGCCGAGAAAACATCCCAGCTAACTGTGGGTACAATACCGTTTGGTGGAGTCGAGAGTGAAGGGGCAATGAGTAACATAGCAATGGCAATTAACAGTCGGCTGAGCAGCCACATTGCGATCGCAAAGATTAATTCGTGACTCCGTAAGTTCCCTTTAAGCATCAAGCCTCTAGCCTCAAGCTCATAGCATGATAACTTGAATGCTTATGCTGGTAAGAATCCTCTCACTTAATATTTAGGGATTGTCTTTACCCTAGCAATAAGGTATGATAGGACACATTTTAAAGTTGTTTTATTGAACAAGCTTAATACTATGACAATGAAAGTTTGGATTTGGAGTGCTACTGGGCTACTAATAACTAACTTAGTTGTAGTTGGGATCGTGGCGTTCTTAATCCATAGGGATAGCGTTGCAAATAACAATCAACATCCGATCGAACAAAGGCAATAATTTGGGCCTCTTTTCCCCCTCTTACAAAGTTCCGAGCGGAGGCTTCCTCCGCTCGGATTCGCGCTACTCCCCACTTCCTTGATTCATGAAGAATGGGATTGGGTCTTAGGAGTAGGGGCTGGTAGCTGTAGAGAATAGTAGCTCACCATCATAAGAACTAGACCAGAGATAATACCTATCACCAAGCCAATCAGCAGAGCAGATTTGCTAGGAAGGGTAGATACAGTAATATGACTGCTCTGCTCATCTAAGAGTGGTTGCAGTTCCTCGTTATCCAAAGCCTGCTTATTATTCTGCTTAGGCAGAGAAGCCTGTTCCCATGCAGCAGCAACTGCCGTTGCAGCGCTTGCTTGGCGCTGCTTAACATTCCCTTTTCTATAAGGGACTGGAGATCCTGAAGCGATAGTGGCTGATGGAGGTGCTAGTGGTGTTGGAGCTAACTCTTCCTGTACTGGTTGCTCAGGCTTATTCAACGTTCTCGAAGGAGGAGCCTCCACCTGAAAGCGAGTTGACGTCGTCAATGGCAGGAGCGCTTGTAGGACTTCTGTCGCTGATTCGAATCGGCATCTGTAGTCAGGCTGCACCATCCTACTAAGAATATCAGCTAGGGTCGTACTAACCTGCGCCTGGTATTGCCAGATTAGCTTACCCGTATTTTGTTCTCTTGACAATTGTGTAGGCTTTAGTCCTGTCAGCGCTCGAATACCAATCATGCCCAAGGCATAGATGTCGCTATTGAAGCGTGGTCTACCTTGCTCCTGTTCAAGCGGCATATAGCCTGGTGTCCCAAGACCAATGGTACCAGGTATGCTGACGGTAATGCTAGTACGAGTCTTGCCTTGAAACCTAACTATTTGAGTTGAAGCTTGCTGAACCGATCCAAAGTCAATGAGTACTAATCTGCTATCCCGATCTCGTCTAATAATATTGCCTGGTTTGAGGTCTCGATGAATAAGTGCGTGGCCATGCACAAACTCCAGAATGCTCAAAACCTCCTGCAGCAATTGCAAAACTTGACTTTCAGTCCAGCAGTGGCCTGGCTGTAGTTCTAAACTCAACGGATGCCCTTTAATGAACTCTTGCACCAAGTAGAAATCTTGTTTATCTTCAAAATGATCTAAAAGCTGAGGGACTTGGTCATGGCTGCCTAACTTTTTCAGGGCTTCCACTTCTCTCACAAATAGCCACCTAAGAGCTTGCAAAGAGATATCGTGGTTACTACTGGCAACCTTAAGATGTTTAACAACGCAGTTGGGGCGTCTAGGTCGGTAAGTATCTTGAGCTAGGTAGGTTTGACTAAACCCTCCCTTACTGAGAACTTGAACAATTTGATAGCGTCCCTCAAGTAATTTACCTAGCATATCGATGATGCGTCCGCCTAGTACACTGAGCTTGCTCAACGTAAGCTAAGGAGCTGCCTCCCAGTGGAACGTTGAGTAATTTTACTTGGAACAAAAACGACCTTTAGAACCAATGTATGGTTCAGCCTGAAGAAAGGCTGAGAACACCTACGTAGTTCTTCTTAGACTTTATCTAAACTTCATAAAGACTGCATCTAGCCACCAAAGAAATACGGATTGGATTTTGAAGCCTTTCGCTAAACCGAAGCCCCAAAAATCCAACATCATTTAGAGATGAGAGTGAATTGGGGCAAACCCAGCCTGTTCAATTTCCTTTTGGCCCTGGTTTGTCAGTAAGAGGCGAGCATAAGCTTCCCCTGCTTGCTGTTCCCTACCCTTGTTTTGCTTGATAACCACAGACAATCTGGTAGTGAGCGGATAACTACCGTTCTTAAGAACTTCTGTGTTCAGCTGATTGCGCTTTGAGGGACACTGCCCCGGTGACACTAAAGATCCATGGTAAGGTGCTATCAGCCGAGTGGAAGTTAGCCCCAAGGGTAAAGGCTTCACATAGCATTGAGGCACGACAGCCGCCGCAGAAGCGTAATATATACCGCCAGGAGTTTGGCTAAGGCGGCGCAGCGCCTCGGTTGTGGAGTAGACATATCTTACATTGGCACTGGGTACTTGCCTCTGTAACCCAGGCTGTTCAGGGAGTAATTCTACGTCCGCGTTCTCCGGGTGTTGAGAGAGAGGGACAATGGGCAGGTTTGGTCCACCTACCTGGTTCCAATTTGTAATTTGTCCCAAATAAATCTGCTGTAACTGGGTAATAGTTAAGCCTGGGACTTTAAGAGATGGATTAACGACTACTGCAATACCATCAACACCTACCTGACGTTGCTCAAGTGTGAAGCCTTGCCGCCGAGCTGCAGCACGTTCTTCAACTGTGAGGGGACGAGAAGATTGTGTAAAGTCTAATTGTCCAGAGAGTAACATGCGGATTCCTGCACCAGAACCAGCGCTGCCATAAGTTGGGTTTACATAACGCAACTGCAATTCCGGGCGAGCATTCTGTAGCTGAGAATCTACCACCAGTCGGATCGGTGCCCAAGCTGTACTTCCACCATAATTGAATGTGCCAATTGGCACACTAGAAACTGTTTTAAAGGTCGAATGAGTGGGAGTGGAGACAGTACCTGAAATTTGGCTAGAGGAAGACACTGTGTTACCAACTTGCAATCGCGGTCTCAGCCACAACCATAGTCCACCAATGATAGCAATTGACAATACTTCACCAACAATCAAACCTCTAATCAGCAAGATAGCGTCTTTGCTGAGCGGTGTACGTCTTTCTGTATTATTGTTCATTTTCTTCTCGGTAATGTTATTGAATAATGAATTTTAATATAGCTATATAAATAACAACAACAAATCTGCAAGTTGTAATGAAAATGTCTTAAAAAGTATTACTATTGTCTTGATGCCGCTGCCTCTACGTAAGCTCACAATAGCGATGGTAGATAGCTGCGGAACCACTAAGCCTAAGAGCAAAGCCTTTTTGACATAGCTTATCCTTAGTATTAAAACTTGTCACTATCTCCATGCTGAATTAAGTGAATTATTAATAGTACTGCCAATTGATAACTGAAGTCAAAACTTCTTGGAATTTAGAGAGACCTCCTATTCTACTTAGCTTACCTAATTCACTACTCTTTTCTTGACTAATTTATGCGTAAGTTTTGCCCGAAATTCAATCTAGTGTCATATATTCAAAAAAATGAGTAAGAAATGAGCACTTTTTGGACTGGAAAGCATACTACAAGAGAGTGATAATAAACAACTGTCGTTAGTAGCTTTTCCTGGCTTAGCTCAGCAGATAAATTTTGGACGATAGAGATAAAGCAACGCTACCATTTGAGCAAACTGAGGTTGAAAAGCCACAAGGTAGTTACCTGATGTCCAGTTTCACAGTAATGATTCCTCCCTCTCAACCCCTTAAGCCAGCAGAAAATTTGAACTATCGACCTGGCGATCTTGTCCGGATACGGTGCCAAGCTGAAGCACCCCCAACACAAAAAGTGTGGAATGGTTGCTGGGGTATGGTACAGTCAACAGATGCATCTGTACGTGTCTTGGTTGGTGGCAAGGAAGTTGACTACTTGACCAGTGATTTGAATTGGGACGAGAATTTAAACACTCAGTTCCGCGAAACTTGTGAACGCATACTGGCACTGTGGCAAACTGAATTGGAAGCAATTGAGCAGACAGTGCTGGCAGAACTGCAACAACGTCAGTCTTTCACAGATTTAGAAACACAGATAGTTTGTTTTATTGAGGCAAAGCTCTCTAAAGCTAGTCAACGAACTCGAACTGCTGCTTTGCCAAAGCGGCAGGAGCAACGCTAAAGACTTCGTCGATTTAAGCCAGCCAGTACCAGGAGTAACACTCCAAACACGTAAGTTTACCACCTCAGACTATGAATAAGGTCAAAGGTATTTTAGGATCTCAAAGATTTGAGAAGCGCGAACGAAAATGGAAATTGATTTTACGACAGCTCTAGGGCTAACAGCCGGAGTCGTCTCTACAATTGCCTTTTTGCCTCAATTGATCAAAACTTGGCAATCAAAGTCGGCTCAGGATCTGTCTTGGACTATGTTAGTTGTTCTTTGTACAGGCATTAGCATGTGGCTGGTGTATGGCATTGTGATTAGCGATCTTCCTGTCATTGCCTCGAATGCTGTACTCTTATGTCTTGTCTCCGTGATTTTGATACTAAAAATTAGATTCAGTTGAATCTCTCACTGTCTAAGTATTACTTATATTAGACACGAGAGGAATTAGAGCTGTCGTGATTCTGATAATTGTCCCTGCTTAGTAAATAGATCGATCTAGTACTAAGTACGGCGCTCAAGGCGCTCAGCAATCCAAACCTTGATGATAGATTGGCGAGTCACTCCAAGCCTCTTTGCTTCCATATCCAGCTCTTCAACCATCCAAGCAGGAAAATCAACATTTACACGGCGGTTTTCATGACCAGGACGATGTGCGTTGGCGAGATCAAGCGATTGGGTAATGTCTTCTCCGTTGTCAAACTTTTTGTCAAAATCAATTGCCTTCATAGAGTTTCACCTCTTCTCTTCGTGCTCGCCGTACCGAGATAATGCGCACTCTTCCCTCCCGATAGGTAAAAACAGCCGACCAGTACTTCTTTTATATAGTTTTAGACTAGATATGACTTACTCAAAAACATCAAATCATCAACCAGGATTGGTTTTCATGCCTGGAGCGGAAGGCTGGTGGGATTCCGAACGGGTTTCTTCGCCACAGATTTTGTACTGTCCTGATGGAACTTGGAAGATGTGGTACTACGGTCGGGATGCATCCTTCGATCGGCAAATCAATCTGCCTACTGGTCGCTGTGGTTTAGCAATTTCTGCTGATGGAATTCATTGGCAACGCGTCCGGGGATTATTAACTATGGGGGCTGTCTTCGAGCCTCACCGAGATCCTAGTCGGTTCGACTCAGCTCATGTTGGTGCGAGTAATGTCTATTTTCACGATGGTCTTTATTGGATGTGGTATTTCGGTGGTGACCATACAGTTGTTGATATGGGAGGCTTTAAAGCTAAAGGGGTAAATATGCGCCCCGGCTGTGCTATCTCTCGTGATGGCATAAATTGGGTACGGTTGGAAGGTCCTTATCAAGGGGCTTTTCTCGATTTAGGTAAGACAGGGGAGTTTGATGCCCTGTTCTGCGCTTGGCCACAAGTCTTGCCTGATGATGATGGAACCTGGAAACTGTACTACCATACCTTAAATCCTGATAGAGGATTCTTAGTCGGTTTAGCTGTGTCTACCGATGGTTTGCACTGGGAAAAAGTCGGTCAGATTTTAGAACCAGGTGAGTCTGGGAGTTTTGATGAGAGAGGCATTGGTACTCGCCATGTTCTGAAAATAAACGAGCAGTACGTAATGTTCTACGAAGGTGTTAACAACACTGGTTATCACTCCATCGGCTTAGCTGTTTCTGACGATGGGATTCACTGGCAAAAACAGCAAGGGCAGCAAGCTGGAGGTGCTATTTTTTCCCATGCTCAAAAGGGTTCTGGTCGTTGGGATGCACGGGCAGTAGGCACGCCTTGTGTAGTAGCAATGGAGGACGGCAGTTTTCGTATGTACTACATTGGTGCCAACGAAGGTGGTCACGATGAACTATCTTCGCAGCACCAAATTGGTTTAGCTGTGAGTGCCGGAACGGATTTTCGCCAGTGGCATCGTTGGGGTGAATACTAAACTGAATGGAATCCTTGTTGTAGATGCTGTATTCACCCGTATAGCTGAGCAGCGTCTATCGTTTCATTTGATAAAATTAAAGTGTCAAATGAAATTATGGCGTATGGTCAAAGCTGCCAAACAAGTTGATTTAGATCAGAAAACAACCAGGATTAGAGCGCAGGGTGCTACGAGAGACAGTACTGTAACTGCCTTGCGGTATCAGTCCATTAAGAATGCCTCTGAACGATTTGCCTTAGGTAGAGCAGACGTGAAGCATTTGTTTGGGATTTCAGAGAGTACTCAGTTTCGATACGAGAAGCAAAATCCAGTCCTTAAGCCAGCAATTGCCGATCGGCTAGAGCGCTTCAATCGGATTTGTCAGCAAGCCCTCGAATTATTTGAGGACGAGACTGAGACGCAGCGTTGGCTCTCTACCCCAAAAGTGGCGCTGGAGGGACAGACACCTTTAAGTGCGCTTTCTACTGACGCCGGAGCTAAGAAAGTTGAGGAGATGCTGTACCGAGCTGAATATGGGATGTTCGGCTAGTGCATGTTTGGCGGATTTGCAAGCAAAAACATAAAGACCATGCTTTCTCTGGAGAAGGCGGGCTTTATGCACCAGCTCATTGGACTCCTCAAGGGTTCCTGGTCGTTTATACAGCTGAAAGTTTAGCACTTGCTAGTCTGGAAGTCTTCGTTCACACCGAGAGTCTTAAAATTCCCCTGGTTGCGATCCGAGCCTTTTTTCCTGACAACACAAATATAAAAGCAGTCGATATAGATAGTTTGCCTACAGATTGGCAACAAGAGACTGCATATCCAAGCCTACAGAACATCGGCAAGCAATGGCTATTGTCTAACCAAACGCCCGTCCTCAAAGTTCCCTCTGCCATTATCCCAGTCGAATTCAACTACATTCTGAATCCCCAGCACCCAGATTTGAAGCTAGTGCTCGATCCACCTATGGAGTTCACGTTTGATAACCGCATGTGGAAAACTGAACCCCAAAGTAATGATGACCGTTAACTTCACAAAACTATTGGTCTGCTATTCTTGCCCGATAATCCTCAGCTAAGCTCGATTAGCAGGTGCGACACCTCGAACCTGGTCAAGTATTGTTTTGGGTCGGGCAGGCATCTCATCTGATCGCCAAGCAACATGTCCGTCCGGTCGCACTAGCACGAGGCGACGCTCGTATAGCTCAAGTATCTCTGGTTGCTCTAGAGCAGTCACCTTAAGGGGTAACTGACACTCCTGCGCGGTTGCTTCGAGCAAAGCAGTATCAGGCACCCAGTTACCAAGCCGCAGTAATGTGAAGCCGTGTCCGAACAAATCAAGCGTGGATTGCCCCTCAGCTAACCAAGCATGTGGTGCGCGTGCACCGGGTCTGGTAGATGGAGTATAGGCATTCGGCTCTAACGGTTGGGTAGGTGTGCCATCGGAGATACAAATGGGTGACTCGTCATAACTGTACCCAAGGACGATTCCTGGAATGCCGGTCTTAAATTCTAGCCCTCGTGAAGACTCCAGCAGCAATTTGCCAAGCTGAGTAAGCTGCAACTGCTTGCCCGCTTCAGTATCAGCATCGAGATTCTCAGAATACTCAAAGTGTTTATCAGCATTGTGCAACGCGCTTGATGCGGCAATATTTTGGAGTGTGATCGCTCGTCGCTCGCGTTCATAACTTTCTAACAATTCTGCTCCTGCCCAACCCTGAAGGGTCGCTGCTAGTTTCCACCCCAAATCAACGGCATCTCCAATACCTGTATTCATACCCAATGCACCAGCAGGTGTAAGTAGGTGTGTGGCATCTCCAGCCAGGAATACGCGATTTTGGCGGTAGCGTTCGGCGACTGCATGATGTCCACCCCAGTAGCCACTCCCCAAGACCTCAAACGGGATGCCATCACCAATAATTAGACGCACCCATTCCTCTGGTGTTCTTCGGTCAACTTCTTCCTGACTCAACCAGGGACCAGTCCGCCAGGTTTCCCCACCATCCAGTGCTGAAAGTAGAGCGATGCCATCGGGTTTGAGAATCCAGGTCAATACGGCTGGACCAAATTGGTGGTGTTTCAGAAGTGGCGACTTGAACCAAACCAGAAGCTGTCGGTGTGATGCAAAGCCCCCTTGCAGCTTAATCCCTAACTGGTGACGAACGCTGCTCCTTCCGCCATCACAGCCAACCAGATACTCAGCCGTAATTTGCTCGTGACGCTGCGAAGCAACATCTATAAGTTCTGCAACTACGCCGTTGTGAGTCTGGTGGAAGCGTTCGAGTCGGCAACCAAATCGCAACTGAACTGAGGGAATCGCTGTTGCCTTCTTTCTTAAGATAGGGTCGAAATAGGCTTTGGGGCACCAGAGCGGTCCTTCTGGGCTGACTGACCATCGAGCAGCACTAGCACCATTTGCTGGACGCTCGAACCGAGCTAGTTCATGCCCGTTTAATCCAGTAAGATACAAAACGTTATTAGGATAATCGCTCTTAAAGCTGCGGTATCGCGCCTCATCCGCAATTCCCCAACGCCTTAGAAACTCCACGGTGCGGCAATTAAGATAATTTGCAGTTGGAACTTGAATCTGTCCATCGGTTTCATCAACAATGAGGCAATTCACACCACGTAAGCCAAGCTCGATCGCTAGTGCTAATCCAACCGGACCTGCTCCCACAATCAGGACTGCGACAGAGAAATGAGATTTACCGTCAGTCATCTGGATATTGGCTCCCTACTGAGGCTGTACCGCCAATCGTAGAGGGTGCTGGAAGCGAAGTATTAGGACAAAATTCAGGTTGCTTTGATACTTTTCACAGGAATCGCTACGAAGAGGTGGCTTGCTGCCTGAAATCGCTGGGTGAGCAGTGCGCGTACCGCTTGAAGAACCGACCAAAATACGCAGGATCTTCAAAATTCAACTTGTGAGCAATCTCTGAAATGCTGAGCTCTGAGTAAATTAACAAGCGTTTTGCTTCTAGTAGCAAGCGATCTCGGATCAGCTCTCCTGCTGTCTTTCCCGTTGTTCGTTTAACAGTTTCATTTAAATGGTTAGCAGTGATACCAAGCAGCTTGGCATACTCACTGACAAATGTTTGAGTCAGGAAGTTCTCCTCAATCAGAAGTAGAAACTGTTTGGTAATGAGAACGCTTGAAGTAACAGTATAAGTTGTTTGATTTGGACAGTAAATTCGCTTCGCCTCAATCAGCAAAATCCGAAGGTAAGCAGACAGCATAGCCTCATGGTCAATGAGTGAAGCTTGATATTCGGTCTCAATTCTTTGAATAATATTATTAAATATGGCAGCTTGTTCGTTGCCTACACAGAGTAAGGGTTGGGTATTGGTGATGTAGAAGTACGGTAGCTCTGAAAGTAGACTTGTATCTTGTAATGAGCTTGAAAAAAACTTGTTTGTGAAGGCAATGATATAGCCAAAAACAGCCTCAGTTAACTTCCATTCGTGGACTTGACCAGGCGAAAGGAAATACAAAGTAAATGGCTCTATTGGGTAAGTGTTGAAATCGATCAAATGCGCTCCACGCCCTCGTGTTACCCAGATAATTTGGTAAAAACTGTGGCGATGGGAGGATCTAATGTTCTGCTTATTCTTAAAACCTTGCTCTAATCGTTTCACTCCAATACTCGTTTTCTCTGTTGAAAACGCATCCAGTTGCTCAATGTGATAAACGGGGATCTCCATGCTCAATCGGTTAGAGCTATAGGCTAGTAGTAGCAACTGTTCTAATCTTCTGGCTAATTATTGATGACCTCTGCCATAGACAAAGCGGATGGCATCTGAGTTAATTCCAGCCTCTAACAAGCTCTCAATTCGAGCATCATACTCATTAGCGTCCAAAAGGGAACTTAACTGACTTTTTTCCTGGAGGAGGAGGGCATGAATTTCAATTCCTACAGTTGTTGGTAAGTAGGCTAACTCTGGGATGAATCCAAGTTGCTTCGCAAGTTGCCATACCTGACCAGGGTCTGCCAATGCTAAATTAATTGACAGGTAGAGTTCTCCTTGTTTGGGAATTATAGGCAGTTGTTTGACATTAGGGACTGTTGTCTGCATCGGGTTGACCTCCTAAAGTTTCAACATCAATTCACCGTGAAAACAAATAAACACCGTCGCGTTGATAGCTTAGATGGAATTCTGGGACATCCTTGAGTTGCTGTACCAAGCTAGTGGCAAACTTTGGCTGACTCAGCCAGCCCGGGTGACGCAAGT
>JAFASY010000271.1 GCA_019244235.1 Chroococcidiopsidaceae cyanobacterium CP_BM_ER_R8_30 | reverse complement strand
GCCGTGGGATGACGGTCATCCCAAAATAAATAACTATTCGGATTCTCACAGATAGAAAAGGTCGTACCTGTTGTTACTAAACAAGCATCGGTGACGTTGGTCAAACCGAAGCTTGTTGGTGCATCAATCGCTGACTGAAATAGAGCATTATCATCCAAATCAACCAGGTTAATGTCACTTAGCGTCGGACGCAAGTCATTCAGTTGGGTTAATAATTCCGCGTCAGTTGCCAAGCTCAGTTGGCTCAGATAATTGGCATTGCTAGCACCACTAGCGGCAACTACAGGGATCTCTCCCAAATTCGGTTCGTTGACTACTAGGACATTGCGCGCCCCAACATCATACAATGATGTGATAGCTTGCACTATGTTTGCTGTTAGTTGGTCGGGCCTGGTATAGGCTCCACTACGATAATCATTTAGCCCACCTTCCCAAACGATGTAGAGTGCATTAGGATGTGCTGGCTGATTAACGACTTTCAGGTCATCAGTATAACTTTGAACTTCTGTCAGAATTCCTGGTAAAACTGGACTGCTGGCATTATTCCTGCCACTTTCAGCAGAGCCAAAAGCAAAGTCAACGCTTTGCCTAGCAGTCGCACCGCCGTAGTTAGAGTTGAATTGAAGGCTAGGTGTGACAGGAAGACCAACGGTGAGTTGGGTGGAAGGAGTAATTGTCAATCCTAGTGACGAGGCTAAATCGTCCACCCAGTTGGGACCATTGGAGTAACGTCCTTGATAGTAAGGAGGACTGGGGGGCTGGACAGCTATAATACCAGGCTGAATCAAGTTAGCCGTGGTCGTCACGTTATAGATATTACCAATATCAGACAGGCTATCACCAAAGACGTAGAGCTGATCAAAATTCAACTCGGCTGCCATGGCCTTGAGTGGGAAGAAGGAGAGCAGGGAAAATCCGACCGCAAGAGTTTGTGTTTTCACAGATTGTCAACCAAGAGTTCTAATGCCTAAAACTGTACAAGAGCCATGGAGCGTTGCGTAGTGTAGTGCCTAACCAGTCCTCACCGATTCACTATCTCTGCCAGCTGGCGGTAACCGCGGCAGGTACACTTCCTCCCACTTCTGGGCTCTGTAATTGAGGTAAAGGTGCGGTGGGAAGCAGAAGCTGTTGGCTCGACTCAGACTGAACTGAAGTGACGGGTAAGCTGTCCGTCACTGACGGGTGAGGTGACGGGCTAAAACCTAAGCCCGGATTAGATAGTGACGGGAGTGACGGGTCAGAGACTTTCTCTAGATTCTGTACGGACACACTCTCAACTGTTGTGAAAATTTCCTGATTCCCCTCCAGATAATTCGGAAATTGAATTGACCCGTCACTCCCGTCACTCTCCTTGTCCAGAGCCAGTTTCAACCCGTCACTTAACCCGTCACCGTGACGGCAATCACCCGTCACTTGAGTGGTGGAGAGGGCATCTATGGGATTGGGGAGATTCGCATCGGCATCAGAGCGTAACCGTAACCCGGTGATGAATTTGCCATGGTTGCGGCAGAGCTTTTGCACGTCAGCCCAGTGCAGGATGTGATTGCATAAGTCGAGCAGACTGGGAGAAAATTCCCGTGACCCCTTGGGTTTACCACCCGTGCGCTGGCAATACTGCCAATAGCTACCAAACAAAGCTTCGGCATTGTCTTTGTCGCTGCCCACGGGAGTCAGAGCATCAGGGTCATGAATACAGCACTCATTAATCCAGGCAGCAATCGAGTCAGTCCACATCCGGTAATCCCACACCTGCTCTACAACTTCCGGGGAGGCCTTAGCGAGTTGCAGCAGGGTGCTGGTCACTTCAGAGTCAGGCAGAGCCAGGACATAGTTAGTGAGAGCGTCAAGGTAGGGAGCAAATTCCTGCTCTAGGTTGCGCCGCTGGCTCTTGGGGAATTGGTGAGTAAAAGGCACCATCAACAGGCGTCTGGTCAAACCAGAGGAGGTAGCACCAGCGAAGATGGGATAGTTGGAGACAACCATTACCATGCCGTCATAGATATACTGAAAGGCTTTCTTACCCTTCTCCTCACCCCGAATCAGATCTCCCGCCGTCATCTGCTTAAACCGACCCAAACCACCGGAATATTTATCCTCATCTGGGAAGGTGACGAGGCGGTTGCGATAGGCATTAGCGGACTCAAAGCGATTGCCATTCGAGTCCTCTAAGGTGCTGTTGTAGTTGTTGCGTTCGGCAACTAGGGCAGTGAAGAGTCGAGTAAAGGTGCCCTTGCCGCTGCCACCGGGACCTGTGAGGTGCAGGAAGACCTGTAGGCCTAAAGGTAGCGAAGCTGCTACCAGCCGCCATGCAAGAGCTAGAGCCTTTTCAGGACAAGGATTTCCAAAAAAAAATTCCAAATGCTTTAAATTTCCAAATCAAGGCAATTGAAGATTTTCTAGAAGCTTTATCCAAAGCTGGTTTCAAGGCTTAGGTAGCGGCTCATGACAGCTACGCTACTATTGAGTCAACTTGAGGAGAGCTGATAACAAGTAGCAGGTTTTGAGTACTAGTCTCATGACGACCAGCTCTCCCAATCCCTACAAAGGCTACCGATTTCCGGCTGAGATTATCAGCCACTGTGTCTGGCGCTACTACACCTTTCCCTTGAGCTACCGTGACATTAAGGTAGAGCAGCAACATCTGACTAATTTCATGCTCAAGTCGCCCGTTCTGAAGCAAGTCAGGTTGGTCGATCACAGCAGCGTGAGTCAATGATTCAATTGCTCGCTCCAGCATAAAGACGATCGAGTCAAGCATTTCAGCATCAATCGGATTGATCTGATGTGCCAGATAAGCTCGGAGCTGCTGATTCATCTCGTTTTCAGGCTGAGTGCCACTCATTCTTGGAACTTGCTCATGCAAAACTTTGTGCAACGTTGGATTGATCGCATGAGCGGTGAGACTAGCTTTCACAATTTCGGGTACAACAACGTCAATCGGCTGATCAAAGTGTTCTTGCAACTTCGATTCGATCAGGGTCATCATCTCGTTAAGATGTCGATCGCGCAATGCCGTAATCAATGCCTCTTTGTTTGGGAAGTAATGATACAACGAACCGATACTGATTCCCGCTTGCTCCGCAATGCAGTTGGTACTGGCTTTGTCATATCCTGATTCAATCAAAGCATTACCGAAACTCGTGATTCAGGGACTTGGTTTATTCGATGCAAATATGCGCGAGTTCGTCGAGATGTTCTATCAATACACTGAACCGCAGATTGTCGTATCGCGTGAGTTTGAGCAACCATTTGGCTGGTCTGCGACACCTCTGAATGTGGCGCTCCGAGCCACTCTCAACTGGTATCGTCAGCGTTACATATCAGCAGAGTCAAACCGTTTGGCGAACCCCAATTTTAAGGTGCATCACACTCTCTAGGTACAACTGCGAAGCGCGATCGCGCACTGTGGCTTAGTTTGAGCAATGGAAAAAAATGATTGTTAAAGCTGAAAAGCTTGCTGCTTAGAGCTTCTAGCGAATGATTAATTTGGCTACTTGTTGCCTCATACTGTCTCATCTTCAGCCGTAAATGGGACAGTTCAAAACCTAAATTAACGAGTTTCCGCAACCTGCCATGTAAATTGAGCGAACTATGCTGATTCAAGAATGATTGTGCCTTAACTTCAAACATGGGCGATTAAGTTGACAATGCCTTTACAGAGAAGCACTGCAGAATATCGGGATCGAAATGGTTTGGGCTCTCAATCCAAACCGATCTCTACACTCAGTCTTTTATTACAAAGTATAATAAAAACTCTGCGACAAAGGATTATTTAGTAGAAAATATTAAAACTATTACAAAATATTTTAGTATTTATATAAAATATTTTTTCTGTATTCTTTCCTTAAAAATAAAAAACTTTTTATTAAAAAACTAAGCAAAATCCATGCTTTTTATGTAGACTTTTAAATTTTTATAAAATTATTTTAGCTCTCTCAATTACTCCTTCTTCCTAAATGAATATAATTTTCAGTAATATATTATATATCATCTAAATGTTGGCGTAAAACCTTAATGAGTGCAATCTTTGTCTCGCTCTT
>JAFASY010000198.1 GCA_019244235.1 Chroococcidiopsidaceae cyanobacterium CP_BM_ER_R8_30 | reverse complement strand
CCTAACATGTACTCATTATTCTTCCAGTCGCGACGGGGTTTACCGAAAGACAGTAGTTTACGTTTGAGAGATGTCTCCAACTTTACCAATCGCTCAAAGCGGTCAGCTTTTTCAGGATGGTGTTCTAACCAGTCTTGAATAGCATCTGGATCTGCCTGGATGAATGTCTGTAATTGCTTAATACTGGCATACAATGCCTGGTTAGAGTCCTGAACACAGTTGTTGGCTGGTTCAGTGTAAGTGCCACCTGTACCATTACCAATTCGATAACGCGCTGTCATTGCTTCTAGCTGACGCCGTAAATCGGTTAGTGCAGATCTTTGAACGCCCCCAACATCATAATCTTCTGTGAAGGCATCTAATTTAATTAAGAAATCTGAGGTGGGGCGAATCCCCAACCACCCAAACTGGCGATCACCCATATAGCGAGACCAATGAAGTGTCCCTGCAATGATTCCATTATCATTGTGAGTATAAACCTGATGGTACTCAATATCAAAACGTAACTCATCATTTAATGGTTCTCGCACCACTCGCGCTTCGCCAAAAGCAAAATGACCAAAGTAAATAGGACTCTGGACAGCTTTTTCTCGCTTTTTGCCACCAATGCCACCATACATGTGAATGACTAAGGCGCGATCGCCTTCCTGCCATGAATGAATTGCCTGTTGAGCATTTTGCCCTTCAGGACACAAAAGAACAGAAGACATTCGTCCCTTGTGCGCTGCAATATTTGCCCAGCACTGTTTTCTGAGGTAGTGCATTGCTTCCTCTTTACCAAAAATGACTTGCTCTGGCTGAAGTTGTAACAGGGCACGTGGGGCAAGTCCTTGGACTACAAACATACCGTCGTGAGCTTTTGCACCATATATATACCAACCCATTGGGTTTAGAGGAGACTTTTCTATGTCGTAGCTGGTTGAGGGAAAAGCGCCATATTTATTTGCAATCGGCTGGGGTAATCTAACAGTTTCTTCCACCCCATCAAAGGCTCCGGAGGTGCGATTAAAATGAACCACTCGGAATTGGTCGGGTTGTTTAGCATCTGACTCTACAGGTTGCAAAAACTGCACTAACCCATAAAATCGTCCAATAATCTGGACAGGTTGACGACTAATGTATAGATTTATAGATGATTCGTCTTCAGAAACTATGACTGGCTCATGCAGCATCACAATGACATCATCATGTGGTCTTGAGCCAGCTAGCGACTCCAAGGGATCGACCTTTCGCCAGTGATTCAGGCGCTTGGGATGAATTATTCCTTGCTTGCTGCTATGCTCTGCCTTGGCGCTGAATTCAACATCTTTCGTTACAGCCTGGACATAGGCTTGTACTCGTGGGTCATTACTCCACCTGATATTCACAATTTGCCCAACTAAATGCTGATGGGCACTATCAGTATGATAAATTTCAAACAAAGCGCCCTTCACCTGAGAGCGCTGTTCAGGTTTAGGCAAAATCAAGCGTCCTATCCAGGTGGCGATCGCTTGATAAATCTCTGGTGCAACAGACTGCTTGAGAGGATAGTAGCTTGGGTGATTAAAATTTGCTTGCTGGTAAAGTTCGTAGTTACTGATTTTTCGCACCGTAGCTCGTCCAGCCATGAACAAATTCCCTTCTAAAATCTGCAAGACTAAATCAATAGTTTGCTGTAAAAAGCTACGACCGTCTGGCAAGTATCGGTTAGGGTCCATAATACCGCCTGGTAGCTGGTGACCGACTGGTCCCAAAGAAATAAAGCAAATTTTGCCCAAGCGCTTAGCTCGGTTCCAGTAAGACAGGAAGAAGATTGCCCAACGTCTGGGAAACATAATTTCACCCAGACGCTCAACAGAATCTTTATCACCGACCAAGTGATAGAGATGCTCAAGTTTTAGGATGTTAATATTGCCACTAATCACACCGCCGAGGGAAATGATCTCAATAGGGGCATGAAGTGCTGGTTTCAGAAACTCTGCTGCCCCTGCTGCCATTTCTCCACCACCGCTGAAGCCAATCAATGTAATCGGGACACCACTATCACGTTGATAACCATGTTCAACTAACATTTTATATGTTACTTGTGCTATTCCCAGGTGGTAAATTGGTCCATAGCGTTTATCAGCGGCAACCGCGACGATCATGATGTTACGAACATTGATTAAGTAACCTAGTAAACTGTCAGAGTTTTTCAGCCGTAATCGGTCAGCTATGCGCCACAGAAATGCCAAGGGACGTTCTACTGTAAGAGGTTTATTGAGAACAGAATAGGGCATAATCCCTTTAAGGAGTAGCATGTCTCGTGGTAAGACACAGGTGAGAGCGTCAAGAAATTTTTCTACATCTGGTAGGTTCTTGAAAGAAGATTGATTGATGCCATCAAAATAGATGATATAACGTTTCACAGCTCTTTGTTGTGAAATAAATTCCGGCTTTACCTCTGGAGTCGATGCGATGTCAACCTGTTCCCCATACCAACCTGCCCACCAACCGAGAGCTTCGAGGGGAGCCAAAAGTGCTGCAACCACAAGGGCAATAATACTAATCGATACCAAATCAAAGACTAGCTGAAAAGCGCCTGTCAGATTTTTATACCAAGCAAACCACCAATCGTAAACAGGTACGAATATAAGAACTATGGCAACAAAGGTTATGAAGAAAATGCTCAATAGTCTGAGCAAGTACTTAGCCCCCCTACCTGATTGAAAAAAGCGATTTTTGGCAGTTTCGTAAGTTTGGGAAGCTATCCCTGCTGGAGTTCGAGAAATAAACCGAATTGCCTTACTTGCTTTAGATTCACTTCCTGCCGTGAAACTAGTAACAGAAGACCGGAAAGTGCGAAATCTTTTTTGCAATATTTGCAAAAGCTCTTGTTGCTTTGTTACTAGCTTTACACCTGCAACCTTGTTTATTAGCCAATGACCAAACTGCGCTAGTGGTTGTCCAATTGTATGTTGCAATAGTTGCAGTGTAATCCATCCCAATGCTACAGACTCAAACGCTTGCCATACGCTGACATTAATTACCTTAGAAAAACCTAAAACCATGACCAGTAAGTGCCACAGCGATAACAATGTCAGGATAGGTACCCCTAGGTAAGGCATTGCCCCTAAAAAGCTAAAGATGAGCGGCGCGTAGCTGAATCCTAGAATACGTGCGGCTGTACTAAAGGAAGTATGAGCTGTAAATGGAGTGAAGCTGATGAGCCAGGTGCTGAATACTAGAAAAATATAGCCAAACGCAAACAAGACCGCTCCAGCCAGCAGACTAAAAACAAAGCGCACTGGTTTCACTCGGTTGATAAATAGGACAATGACTTGAGCAAAAGCTTGGGACAAACCAGCGGAAAAAACAACAATCAACGCCACTAGTGAGCCATGGGGCAGAGTGTTAATCAGCACAAATGTATCAGAATCCAGGGTCAGACCCCATCTCAATAGCTCCCAAAAATAGGCAAGGGCAGTTTCATTCATGGCGGATTATATCTAAGCAAGCTATCTGGATGTAATTACTCAGTTACTCTAGCTTGGCTATGACGACTCCCTAAACCAGGTAAAGCTTTTGCCAAGCCAGCATTGGCAGCATCAATGCCAGCGCTAGTAAAATTCATCTTAACAAAATCTAGATATTAATTCTTGAAAGCTTCGTTGCTAGTGTTTAATGTATGTCTATACTTCAGATGCCGAGTTAATTAGTATAAATCTTTTAAGGCTCTAAGGATATTTTTTTATTCTGAACTAGAAAACATCTGACCGTGATGCTGTAAGTTAATTTAATCTTATATTATTCTTGTCTACTATATGTAGTATAATCTATTCCCTTCTTCCGAAATAAAGACTTTTCATTTTGATTTCATTATCGTGTATATCGAAAACTTGATGGCAGCTCCCAGAGGGAAAGTGTAAATTATTTCATTAGGCTGATGTGATGGAGCAGACGGAGTTGCTAAATTAAGAATACTAACAACCAGAAAGGATCTGAACTATGAATATTCTAGCTTGGGTAATTTTAGGTCTGATTGCAGGAGCAATTGCTAAGGCGATTGACCCAGCAGCTAGAGGCGGCGGAATATTAGGAACGCTTATCTTAGGTCTGATAGGCTCTTTAGTCGGTGGGACGCTGACAACTTTCTTCACGACTGGTCATGTGGCGGTGACGGCTACTAGTTTCAGTATCCCAGGTGTATTTGTCGCTATTGTTGGTGCAATAATCTTTGTTTTCATCTGGCACCGCATTGTAGGCCGCGCTGCTTAGGTGATTGTTAAAGGAAATAACTGCGTGCTGGGTGGGGTCGGAAGTGAAAGCGCTTTTACTTCCGACCCCACAAATGCCAGGTAGCACCCAGGGCAGCAGCTACCCCAGCTATTAGTCCACTACTCATGCCTTGTAGGGTCTTGAAATATGGGTCTTGAGCAAGACAATTACTGGTAGGTGCTTGAGCATTGAGGCATTGGATTGTCTCACTGTAGCTTGCAGCTCCGCCAAGAAGTACACCTAAAAGACTACAGATGGCGACGATTAGTAAAAGGCGATTTTTCTGATTCATAATAATACTATATATAGCAGTTCTATTAGTTCTATAAAAGTCCAACTCTCATAATCTTTGACAAATGCAGTTTCAAAATTTAGATATGGTTACTAGGCGAAAGTCAAGTTAATGACTTTATAGAATTTTGCAAAACAATCAATGTTATTATTGTTTCTTGAAATAAAAATGGATTCTCCTTAAGCGCCTAGAAAATTTGCTTAAGCTGTCGTATAGTATAATCTCTCTTTTAGAGCGGGTGCTTCCTTCTGATGGAAGAATATTTGCTTATTTCTAAGGATTTATAGAATTATCATAGTAATTTCATCTTTGCTTGAATTCTTCCTACTAAAGGCTCGTGATAAATTTATATACAACTGCTAAGAATTGTTATGGTCTCTACCTGGTCTAAGGAGATGGTGCTTATCTCTTTTTGATCAAAGAAAATTCATATGAATTTCATTTTTGTATGAAACAGTTAAGACTGGTGTTTGAATTTCAAATTGTAACAAATTAATAACTTTTAAGGTCGGTTTAGTAACTTAAAGAAATTTCTCATGAGAAAACTTAATCGTTTTGGGTAATAATTACTACATTGACCAGAAAAATTTCTACTGTTACAGCAGCAGAGGCAGTGTTCAAAGAGCTATAAGAGAGATGCTCAGAAACCATATAGTATGTTTAAAAGAGTCACGGAACCAATGATAGTGAATCGAGAGATACTGAATTCTGGTGTTAATCGTTTGAAGCTATACGCTTGTAGCGTTAAATCTAACATCATAGATAACAAAGCTAATAAGTTTTGCTGCTCAGCTGGGCAGCAAAGTGTCATTTTTTCATTGCTAACATTAGGGGCAATAGGAGCGGCACTGGGTGGCTGCTCATCGCCATCTCCTAGTAACAATAATCTACAGGCTCAACAAACTCCGGCTTCGCCTGCAGCCAGTACATCCCCCAATCAGAGCCAAAGTAATAATCCACCACTTCCATCCGAAAACAGCAATTTTGTAGTTGCAGCAGTCCAGAAGGTAGGACCTGCTGTGGTTCGTATCGATTCCACTCGGACAATAACTGCTCAGGCACCAGCAGGATTTAATGACCCATTTTTTAGGCAGTTTTTCGGTTTTGGACAACAACCGCATAAGGAGATAGTACGGGGCATTGGTTCTGGATTCATCATTAATCCCAATGGTCAGATTCTGACGAATGCTCATGTGGTTAACGGTGTCAGTACAGTCACTGTGACGCTCAAAAATGGTCAGATTTTTAAGGGCAAGGTGCTTGGAGAAGATCCAGTGACTGATGTTGCTGTCGTCAAAATTCCGGCAAACAACCTGCCTGCTGTTACCTTGGGGAATTCAAGTCAGTTGCAGCCAGGAGATAGCGCGATCGCTATAGGTAATCCCCTAGGCTTAGACAACACCGTCACTTCTGGCATTATTAGTGCAACTAACCGTGCTAGCGCTCAGATTGGTATTAGCCATGACCCGGTAAACTTTATTCAGACTGATGCTGCTATTAATCCTGGGAACTCTGGAGGTCCTCTACTAAATGCTCAAGGTCAGGTGATTGGCATTAATACAGCTATTATTCAAGGGTCTCAGGGAATAGGATTTGCTATCCCCATAAATACAGCAGAATCAATCGCAAAACAATTGGTGACTAATGGTAAGGTCGAGCATCCCTTTTTAGGAGTTGAGATGGCAACGCTGACTCCAGAACTGAAGCAACAACTTAGCAATGCCTTAGGTGGCCAGCTTAACATAACGGCAAACCAGGGTGTCATAATTGTCCATGTTTTGCCTAACTCTCCGGCTGCTCAAGCAGGACTTCAGCCAGGCGATGTCATTCAAAAAATCAACAATCAGCCTGTGACCACATCTGAAGAAGTTCAGCGAATAGTAGAAAATACCAAGGTAGGTAGCCAGTTACAAATGCAAGTGCAGCGCCAGGGGCGGTCTATACAAGTATCAGTCAGAACGGTACCTCTGCCACCGCAGCTGGCACAACCTCAAGGCTAAGTTGAACTAGAACTAGCTTTAAGCGCCCGATCTAGCTTTACTGCAGCACTAATCAATGACAAATGGGTCAAGGCTAAGGGGAAATTCCCCATCGCCTCGCCATTTGGACCCGTTTCCTCGGCATAAAGCCCCAGAGGGCTGGCATGGCTCAGCATCTCTTCAAACAGACGTCGGGCGCGCTCAAGACAAGCGCTATCCACTTTCCTAGCTCGGACTAGGGCTTCAACTAGCCAAAATGTGCAAAGATTGAAGGTTCCTTCTGCTCCTTCAGATGATTCTAGGTAGCGGAACACCAGGCAATTGTAAACTAGCCCTCCCTGTTCAGGAGGTTGGTCGATCATATTTAGAGTCTTCAGCATCCGGGAATCTGCGGGAGAGAGGAACGATACCATGGGCATGATCAAGCTGCTGGCATCTAGAGAGTCACTGCCGTAATATTGAGTGAAAGCCTGACATTCAGCATTCCATCCCAAAGTCAAGATTTCCTCGTAAATTTGGTCTCGAACCTTCAGCCATCGCTCCCGCTCCGCCGGAAATGAGCGATCGTCCGCCACGCGCAGACCTCGGTCAATAGCCACCCAGCACATCACCTTTGAGTATACAAAGTGATGCTCTTGGTTACGCACTTCCCAAAGACCGTGATCTTGCCGTTGCCAGTTGTCACACACCCAGTTCACAAGCTCACGCAGCTCAGTCCACAACTCATACGAGATCGGATCGCCTTGCTGATTGTAGAGATACACCGCATCCATCAGCTCACCATAAATATCCAGTTGCATTTGGCTGTAGGCAGCGTTACCGATTCGTACCGGGCTCGAACCTTTGTAGCCTTCCAAATGGTCCAAGCTTTCCTCACTGAGGTCGTGACGTCCGTCAATTCCATACATAATTTGTAATGAACCATCCGGCAGGCGCTCGTGGCAACGGCACTCTATCCAATTCATAAACCTGGCTGCCTCGCTATGAAAACCGAGTTCTAAAAGTGCATATATGGTGAAGGATGAATCCCGCAGCCAAGTGTAGCGGTAGTCCCAATTAAGTTTGCCGCCGATCCTCTCTGGAAGACCGCAGGTGGGCGCTGCTACAGTCGCTCCAGTTGGTTCATAGGTTAGTAACTTTAACAGCAGTGCTGAGCGATGGACAATCTCCCGCCATCGACCGTTGTAGGTGCATTGTTCTAGCCAACATCGCCAGTACTCAACAGTGCTATTGAACAGTTCATCTACTTGCGACTGGTTAAGAGGAGGTTGACTGCCAGACTTGGTTTCCCGCAGTACAAACACCGCTGTCTCTCCTGAGTGAAGTGTAAACTTAGCTTCCACTCCACTGCCTTGTTGCTGTAGTGGGATATCTGTAGAGAGTTCGAGACTAAGCGTCTTTGAGTGAAAGACTGCACCTTCAGAACTCAGTGTTGTTTGATGTTCGTCTCGGGCGTAGTTGAAAGCAGGACAGCACTCTAAACGAAAATCTAAGCAACCGCGCACGACCGTCACGTGCCGGACTAGCCACTGAAATCCAAATTCTTGTACTCCCATCCCTACAGGCATAAAGTCACTGATTTCTCCAATACCGTTCGGTGTCAGGAAACGCGTGACTAAAATGTTGGTTTCCGGCCAGTAGAACTGCTTGTGGGTCACTTCGACGCTTATGGGTGCAATCTTGAAATATCCGCCCTTACGCTCGTCCAGCAGTGCAGCGAAGATACTAGGCGAGTCATGGTTGGGAAAACAAAACCAATCAATACCGCCGTCTAACCGCACCAAAGCTGTTGTGTACATGTTCCCTATGATCCCGTGATTTTGAATCAGTGGATAGGTCATAAGCTACTCCTATTGGCAATGTCACAAACTAATTGGGTGGCAAAAGCACCCGTATACTTCTTCAAAGATTTTGTCAATGAGGCAGTTCACTAATGTGGGCTTCTGCCTGAAGTGTTATTCTGCCTTCTTGCACATCTAGATTTTTAATCCGGAGTATCATTCCCTCCAGTTCAAAATCAGGTGATTTTAACAGTTCCCTTACCTTCTTAGTTAAGGCAAGCGCTAGTTCTAAGGAGATTTCCTGTCCCTCAGTGCAGTGAAATGTCTCTAGCCACAAGTTATGCTCATTGCCTATCTGTGGACGCACGACCGCAGTGAAACAAACTCGTCGTGTCTTGCCCAGTTTATGAAGCAGAAAGTTACCACTGCAGACTATCTTGCCGTGACCTGGAAGGTGAATCTGCAGCTGTTGTGTTTCCAGAGTAGTGGGTTCACCATTTATACTCAACTCCAGGTTAGGCAGCTGAAGTTTGATGTCATCTAAATTCAATGCACGGTTAATATCTTGTTCTGTAAGGACAAAATCTGCCGTGGCATCTACGGGCTGGTTCAGTTCTAATCGACCCTTGAAAAGTATACTTAAAAGATTAATGGCAATGCGACCTGTATGCAGTTCCATTGTCTGCACTCGGATGCGGTTGTGCATCAGCAGACCCTGACCTAAGAGTGAGACTGCCTCTGCCTGTCCCTGAATCATTTTCAGCAGATTGGTTCGTATCTCTATGTCAATATTATCTGCTGCATCCAACTTGCTAGATAGCTCTGCTAAAGCTATTTGTTCTATCACCTGCTCGTCTAATCCTGGCTCATGTGGCATGACTCCGGTTTCTCCCAGTACTCTTCCTCTTTATTTGATGGCTCTAGCCAACGATATCTCTCCAGATTTTTAAAATATAACTATTCATTTATCAAGTCAGAATTCTAAATACTTACATTTTAAAAATAAAGATGTGACAGGGCTATAAAAAACTTGTATCAACCTTGCTTGTAGATATTGCTAATGGAATGAATTAAATTTACAGGTATTGTAAAGGTGAATACTTCTTCCCATTGAGGGAGTAAAAGTTCGTTTCTAGAGATGCACAGAAATTTCATGTTTATTTCATCTTTATTCTATAAGTTGCTGAGTATTACAACATAGTTCTTTCAAGTTGGAAAACAAACTTAACATAGATTTTTTACGGAACAGTTTTATACTCTTTAAGGCGTGTCTTCACCAAAAAGAACGGCAGGGATATAAGAAACCTTATTAGAGCAGTTTTCTCATGGTTTTCAAAAAACAAATGTCTATGGTAGTAAGCAGACGTATGTATCAATTTATATAGCTAGTTAGCTAAGGTGTATGATTGGCGATCGCGTCTCGCAACGAGTCTAAGATCGAGCTGCTCGTAGCTAAAATTTGTCGTTACTATGATGAAATAATCTTGGAGTTTGGGTACTGTAAGGAGAAAGCAATGCCTGCTCTGTCTGTAAACCAATCGGGTCTACCGTACCCCGATCCCATCCATCCCATCCTGGTTCACTTCGTGATTGCGATGGTGTTTTTTGCCTTCTTCTGCGATGTGGTGGGTTATCTGACCCGTAAACATCACCTGTTTGAGGTGAGTAGTTGGAATATGGTTGTTGCCTCAGTCTCCATCTTCTTAGCCATCATCATGGGTCAGTTTGAAGCTGGTTTGGCGAAACCCTATGGGGCGGTTGAGTCGGTACTAGGTTATCATATGTTCACTGGCTGGTCACTTGGGGCTATTATCGTTGCCGCTACAGCCTTACGCTTCCTAATTCGTGATCGCAACCCACTGAAACTCCCGCCTGCTTACTTAGGTTTAGCAGCTTTTATGATCTGCTTAGTGTTCTTACAAGTGTACCTCGGGACTCAACTCGTTTGGAAATACGGCTTGCATGTCAAGCCAGTTTATGAAGCGACGCAAAAGGGACTCTTGCAATGAGATCACAAATCTATGACCAATTGTGGTTCGAGCCAGGTCCTAATGGTCTGCCTTACGAGTTACCAATTCATCCAAACTTGGTGCATTTCACGATAGCTCTGTTCATCATTTCTATCTTCTTTGATATAGCAGGAAGACTTTTTCCCTTAGAACGACCAATCCTCAAATTTTTCGGCTTCGAAGCTGTCCGATCGGGTTTCCATGATGTCGGCTGGTACAACCTACTAGGTGCGGTGGTCATGACATTTTTCACTGTAGCAATGGGCTTTTTCGAAATTATGTTGGCAAGCCCACCAGCTGGTGAGAAGAGTCATTGGGGGTTGGATGCTAGTACAACCATGGCTCTGCACGGTTTAGGCGGAATCTTCATATTAGCATCCATCGTTGCCATGACTGTGTGGAGGTGGTTTCAGCGCTACCGCTGGCGCGCTAACAAAATTGCCCAAGTGCAGTGGCTCTACTTATTGGCGGGCATTTTAATCATAGTCATCATGTACTATCAGGGGACGCTAGGGGGACAATTGGGAGGCGACTTCGGGATTCACACGACTGCTGCCGACTTGCTCCGGCAGGGCAAAAACCCCAACGAAGTCCTCAAGTAATCTAGCTAAAAGCCCCAAGAACTTTTACTGATTCTACAGAAGTTTATGGTATGCTCAGGATTTTAGAATTTTTGGTATTGGGTGTTTGCTTCGCGGCTATTCTCGCCTTCAGCTTCTGGCTGGGAGGTGAGTCGTACTCCTGGATGCCAGCTCAAGCATCTACAGATGCTCAGAGAGTTGACAATCTCTTTAGCTTCCTTGTCACAATGAGTTCGGTTATCTTCTTTGGAGTTGCTGGTCTACAGATATATTCGCTGATCTTCTATCGGGCACGCGAGGGAGATTATACTGAGGGGCATCCTTCCAGGGGCAATCGCAAGATAGAAATCTTTTGGATGGGAATACCAGTTCTATTGGTGTTATGGATTGCTGGCTACAGTTTCAGTGTGTATGTGGGTATGGATGTTATAGGACCAACAACAGTCTTAGGGGATCTGCCCGTCCCGCTGGTAGCCGAACCAGCTGAGGCTGATACAGTTAACACTGGCTCTCAAAGCGATGAAAGAGTAGCTGATACAGTTAACATCGGCTCTCAAGACGATGAAAGAGTAGAGGTCATCTCTAAACAGTGGTCTTGGACTTTCCTCTATCCCAGCAAGAATGTCACCAGCACCGAATTGCACTTACCAGTGAATCGGCCCGTACGCCTAATATTAAAGTCGGAGGACGTACTCCATGGTTTCTATGTCCCTGAATTTCGCACCAAGCAAGACATCATCCCTAACCGTCCGATTGAATTGCGGATAGTTCCCATCCTTGTGGGCAAGTACCAGCTACACGATTCGGAATTGAGTGGTACCTACTTTGCCCTCATGGGGGCAAATGTATATGTTGAATCTGCTGAAGATTATGCCAAGTGGCTAGAGCAAGCTGCTGCCAAAACGCCAGTCATAGCAGCAACTAATCAAGCAGCTTTGGAACATGCTCAGCCACCAAAAAGACTGATAAGAAGCAACTGGTACACTGTCCTGCCTGCCGAACCCCCTATTGTGAATCATTCTGGTTGAGAAAGGAACGTCAAATGACAGCAGATAACACTATTCAAAGCACTGATACCAAGCGGGGAGAAGATTCACAGAGTGGATATCGGGAAAACTGGTGGCAATACTTCACCTTTAACAAAGACCACAAGGTTATTGCTATTCAGTACTTGGTGACATCCTTTACTTTCTTCTTGATCGGTGGTTTGTTTGCCATGATTATCCGTGGCGAACTCGTGACACCCCCTTCAGACCTGGTCGATCGCCAGCTTTACAATGGCTTATTTACCATGCATGGCACGGTAATGATCTTTCTGTGGATTATCCCGTCCCTAGTTGGTCTATCTAACTTCCTGATCCCGTTAATGATTGGGGCGAAGGATATTGCGTTTCCATTCCTCAACGCATTGGCCTTCTGGATGTTTCCACCAGCAGGCATCCTGCTGATGGCAAGCTTTTTTCTCCCTAGTGGCACCGCCCAGGCTGGCTGGTGGTCTTACCCACCGCTCAGTACCCAGAACCCATCCGATCCTGTACTCAACGGTCAACTGTTCTGGTGTCTAAGTATTGTGTTGCTGGGAGTCTCGTCGATCATGGGGGCAGTTAACTTCGTCACGACAATCGTGCGGTTGCGGGCACCAGGAATGACATTCTTCCGCATGCCGATCTTTGTCTGGTCGGTTTTGAGTGCCCAACTGCTGCAACTATTTTTTCTCCCTTCCCTGACTGGCGGCGTCCTTCTGCTGCTTTGCGATCTGTCGCTCGGCACCAACTTCTTTGAACCCTTTCGAGGCGGTGACCCAGTTCTCTACCAACATATGTTCTGGTTTTACTCTCACCCAACAGTTTACGTCTGGGCCCTGCCCGTCTTCGGCATCATTGCAGAAATCCTGCCTGCCTTTAGCCGCAACCCACTATTTGGCTACAAGTCAGTGGCGGTAGCGACAATCGGCATCGCTGTGATCAGTGCCACCGTCTGGGCGCACCACATGTTCACTAGTGGTACACCTATGTGGATGCGGATACTGTTCATGTTCACCTCGGTGTTAATTGCTGTACCTACTGGTGTGAAAGAGTTTTCCTGGACTGCTACTGTTTGGCGGGGTAAGTTGCACTTAGATACACCGTTCCTGTTTGCCCTAGGAAGTGCAGCAATGTTTCTGTTTGCTGGTGTGACTGGCGTGATGCTGGGCGCAATGCCGTTTGACCTTCATGTCCATAACACCCACTTCGTAGTCGGTCATTTCCACTACGTCGTATATAACACAATCACTGTAGGTATCTTTGGGGCAATTTACTTTTGGTTTCCCAAGATGAGCGGACGGATGTACAACGAGGGCTGGGGCAAGCTGCACTTCTTGCTGACTTTTATCGGTGCAAACCTTACCTTCTTCCCTATGATGCCGTTGGGTTTACAGGGCATGGTGCGCCGAATCGCCTCGTACGACCCGCAGTATCAGTGGTGGAACGTCATCGCCAGCTTTGGGGGTTTCCTACTAGGGGTATCAATACTACCCTTCATCGCTAACATTATCTACTCCTGGGCATTCGGATATAAGGTCTCTGACAATCCCTGGCACGCTACCGGGCTGGAGTGGACAACCACCTCACCCCCTCCCAAAGAGAACTTCAAGGAGGTGCCAACTGTGACCTTAGCTCCTTACAGCTACGGTAGACCTCAATATTCAACTGTAGACTCAACCGATGAGGGGGCAGTGAGAAGGCATCACAGGTAAGTCTTTAGAAAGAAGTCTATAAGTAGCTGTTGTTTCGGAGTCTACAATGTCAAATTTTATTCCCTCACGTGAGTTGCCAAAGCAGCAGCCTCAATCTCAGACGGGCGCTCAGGGGAGCGATCCTGAGAGCAATCGCGGTTTTTTCTCTGATGATGAGCGGGGCAAAGTCTTATTTGGCATGACCTCCTTCCTGACTTCGGAGAGCCTCGTCTTCGCTGCTTTTTTCGTGGCTTACAGTGCCCTACGGTTTTCTTCTACTAACTTTTTACCAGCCGGTGTCTCACTACCTAACTTCGATACTTCTACAATCATTGACACAGTGGTGCTACTTTCCAGTAGCTTTGTCATCTTCTTAGCAGAGCGTGCCCTTGCCCGCCGCAAGCTCAACTTATTTCGCTTGCTCTGGTTGACCACATCTGCTATGGGAGCATTTTTCCTGTCAGGTGAGGTTCAAGATTGGCTCAAGGAGACACTAAAGCTGTCCACAGGAGAAATTGGTGGACCGTTCTTCATAATTACGGGCTTCCATGCTATGCACGTAACTGTCGGAATCCTCTTGCAGACGATTATGCTGATTCGCTCCTTCATTCCGCACAACTATGACAAAGGACATTATGGCGTGACTTGCGTCTCCTTGTTCTGGCACTTCGTTGACGGCATTTGGCTGATTGTATTCACACTTTTCTACCTTTGGCGATGAAGAGTTCACAAAAGCGCGCCTTGAAGCTTATAAAGCCAGATTTGGGCAACAGCAAGGTCAGGTGCCTGCAATAAGGGTTGATTGCCCAAACTGATCGTAGGCGGCTCCGATGATTGGTTTAGCTGAAACTGATTAGAATTCCAAGTACGCTCATTCAATCGAGCCAGCAGTGTTTCCCAGTTTATGGAGTCATTGAGTTTCACGACAGACTGAGTGCCGTAGTAGAGAGTCTGCCCCTGGCGGTTGAATTTGGGAATGGGTAAGTTAGCACTAGGATAGACCATCGCTTCCACCACAGTGCTATGTTTTGCTTCTGCCCCCTTAATAACTGCTACCGGAGTGTTAGCTGCTGCTTCCTGTAGTAGCTTTGCCGCAGTATTGTGTAGACCAAAGTCAGCGCCCAACTGTGCCCCTAGTTCTCCCTGTGCAAGAATAAGACCCATCGTTGCCACCCCAGCTAGTAAATAAAGCCACTGCACTTGTTGGGGCTGGTTTTTCCGCCACACGTACCGCTGCATCCCTCGCCATATGGCTAGAAGCAAGTAGATCAGGAGTATTAAGATGCCACTCAATCCATGAACAATCATTTGGGTCAGCGGCGGTAAACCCCAAGCACTTGTCCCTGCTGGGGGCGGACTGGCTAGGATCATTTCAAAGATGCCCGCCGCCACAGTAAAGAATGTAATCACCGCTGCCGCCAGCATGTTCCACCAGCCGATATCAAAGAAATCAGCTCGGCTCATTCCAATTTTGAACCATCCCATAATGGGCTTTTCTTCACGGTAGAACATCCCTAAAATATCGAAAGGGATCGCTATGTAGAATAGCCCAATTGTAAAGTGTACGAGATTAGGATGGATTGGCTCAATGTAGGGCAAATGATTAATCGCTGAATCGAGTGCTGCTAGGTAGTTCAAGAGACACTGCCTCCATTTTCATTGCTTCTCTTTTGGCTATAACTACAGGCTTAACGTGCAATCCATGTACCCACACTAGCTTGGTGCCAAGATAAACTTGGTAGGTTACCAGTCCCACTACTAGCAAGCCTGCTCCTAAATACAATATTGAAACTCGCAATGGGGGGTGGTACCGCAAAATTCCCCTCCATATAGTGAAGTTGAGCAGTATAGCTGCTGCGGACCAGCCGACAATCATGTGCCTGTCTAGAATCGGTTGGGCTGCTTGGGAAGGGTTGGCCATTGATGCCTCAAATTGACCAAGGACAACTGCCACCGCGACTGCCAGAGTTGCTAGCACCAGATTCCACCAACCCGCATTGAACAGGCTCTGGCGGCGGGTGATAGCGCCTAGGGTATCAAATACTACGGCAATCACTACTGGAGCAATCACAAAATGCACCACAATGGCATGGTAGGGATCGGAGTATGGGAGGTTGTAATCATTAAGATTGATGCTGTATGGTGCGAATGGTGATGGTGTTACCAATAGCTTCAGCTCAGGATGTGACAGGCTGTATTCACTGAAATTAATGCTAAACATACTGGATTATTCCCCCTATTCAACCCTGATGCGTTCCTGTTGACCAATCATGATG
>JAFASY010000117.1 GCA_019244235.1 Chroococcidiopsidaceae cyanobacterium CP_BM_ER_R8_30 | reverse complement strand
AGTAAGGCGCTAACATTAGCTGGCGTCGAACATTTACAAAAGCAGTGTCTTCATGGCTACTATCCCAACTTCATCTTTCCGGGTCATAAATTGGTAGTTGTGATTGACCGCAAATCGCCCAGTGTTTTTTCCCACAACGGAGTTGAGCAGCAAGTCTCCGACCAGGAGCAAGCTCTGCACCTTAGCCAACTTGGCTATCAAACAGTACGCTATTCCAACCAAGCGATTAAAAACTGTACTAAAGGTGTAGTGCAGAGTATCCAACGTTATCTGTTGGCAAGCTAGAGGGTGTGACCCCTAGTCTGTGGCATTAAACGGCTCCTTACCCTAGCTCAAATCGTGAGCGGCTGTGACGAATCGGAGCTAATTGGCCCAGTGAGAGGATGTTTGGAAAGTATATAATTTAACTTCTGTGGATTTAGATTACAGAAGTGATGGCTCGAAAACTTTATCAAACTGACTTAACGGATCAGCAATGGCACATCCAAGAAACCACTGATTCTCCTCCCCAAAGCTGGTGGGCGTCCTCGCACAGTTAATATCCGTGAGGTTGTTAACGCTATGTTTTACATCCTTGTCAGTGGCTGCACTTGGCATTTATTGCCCCATGACTTTCCGGCTTGGTCAACCGTTTACTACTATTTTCGGCAATGGCGTCAAGAGCAAGTCTGGCAACAGTTCAACCAAGTCCTGCGGGAAAAAGTCCGTTCACGTGCGTGGGCGAGAGCCAACTCCGAGCGCAGCGATTGTGGACAGCCAGTCAGTGAAGACTACTGAGGTGGCACAGGAAGTTGGTTATGATGGCGGGAAGTTGGTCAAAGGTCACAAGCGTCATCTTCTTGTTGATACTTTGGGCTTGTTGTTACAGGTGATCGTTAGTGCTGCCAACATGAGCGAGAAAGCTGGAGCGCAGCTGCTGTTGGAAAAGATCGAAGGTCAATTCCCTCGCCTACAGAAGATTTTTGCGGATGGGGGTTACGACGGCAATGATTTCCTTGCCACAGTCAAACAGGACTATCAGTTGGATTGGGAAGTGGTCAAACGCAAGCCGGAGAAGGGGTTTAAAGTCCTGCCTTGGCGATGGATAGTGGAGTGAACTCTGGCTTGGTTGGTTCGTTACCGCCGACTGACCATTGATTATGAAGTGTTGGCTACTAGTTCTGAAGCCTTCATCTATGCTGCTATGGTACGGCTCATGGTCACACGACTAGCGTAATCGTTTATACTTTCCAAACATCCTCTGAAACGCCTCAGCGGTAGGGTGATCGCATCCAGAGGCGAGTATCTGGCTACGGTCTGTCGGCTTAAAGACGGCAAGATTGCCGCGATCGAGACTTTTCTCTCTGATGTTGACGGCATGAATACCTTCTTTGTCTGAGTCGGAAGCTTAAACCTGCCCCTAAATGTAGAGAAAGATCATGTTGGAGAAAATGATGCTGCATAGTATTGCGAATGCTGTCGGAACTGACCGTTAAAAAATTAATGGTAACGGATCAAGAAAAATACGATGAGAGAACAAAAACCGATTGATCAAGCGCTACAAGACTTCTTGGATGAACAAGCTGCAAGCTCATCTCCTCCTGCGTCGATGACGAATGAGGAACGAGTGCAGATCGTCCGATCGCGGTTTGTGCGATCGCTGGAGAGCCGTTCATTCATTCCCGGTCTGCCGAATGAGGTGGAGCGGCATGACGTGAAAATTGCGCCCGACCTCAATGCCCGCCTCTATCTGCCGCCTCATGCTGCATCGCTGTCTGTACTGGTCTACCTACACGGAGGAGGTTGGGTGGCTGGCTCAGTTGCTACCCTCGATCCGTTCTGCCGTCTTCTGAGTCAGGCAGCCGGAATCATCGTGGTTTCGGTTGAGTATCGACTTGCGCCAGAGCATCCTTATCCAGCGGCTATAGAAGATACCCTGATTACCATCCATTGGGTGATCGAAAATGCTGCAAGATGGGGCGGCGACCCTGCCCGGTTAGCGCTTGGCGGCGACAGCGCAGGCGCTAACCTGGCTGCTGTCGCTGCGAATCAGCTTTGTTCCACAACCAAAGCGCAACTGCTGCATGCACTGCTGCTACTTTATCCTGTCACCGATCATCCCAGCGCCAATCATGCTTCTTATCGGGAGAACGCATCGGGCTACGGACTCGAAGCAAACGTGATGCACTGGTTCTGGAAGCAATATGCACCTCATGTCTCGCCAGACGACCCGAACGTGTCACCCCTGCGATTACAGCAGGTTCCTGTGCTACCGCCAACGTTCGTTGCAACAGCCCAGTATGACGTGCTGCGGGACGAAGGCATCGCATACGCCCAAAAGCTTGCGATATCGGGGATTGCAGTGACACACCTGCATGCGCCCGATATGAACCACAATTTTGTAGCAACTCCAGCAACAGTGGGACGGTTCCCGCAAGGTGACGCGACGCTCACCCAGATCGCTCACTGGCTCTGGGCGATACTAACACCATCAGAATCTAATCAAGCGTCGTAAGAATCTGACAGCAGTTAAGCATTTGAACTCAATACACTTTAGATGGTAAGGGAAATAGTGAGCTTTCATGTTCTTTTACTGATCATTCCATACCAACAGCACTGGAACAAGCGATAGACATTGACTCACGCGCGCTTGCACCTTATGCCTTTAAAGGGGGATATATCAATTATGCCAGATAATTCTGCGCCAAAAATCGAACTGCTGCACGCGGCCTACGCAGCCTTCAACGCACGAGACATCGACGCCGCCCTCGCCATCATGACTCCTGACGTGGCCTGGCCGAGAGCGTTCAAAGGTGGTTTTGTCCATGGCCCTCAGGAAGTCCGCGCTTATTGGACAGAGCAATGGGACGAGATCAACCCGCATGTGGAACCGACTTCCTTTCACCCAGAAGATGACGGGCGTGTTTTGGTCAATGTGCATCAGGTCTTGCGCGACCTGGCGGGGAACCTTCTCGCCGATGAGTACGTTGGCCATCGCTTCACCATCGAGCATGGTCTGATCCGAAGCATGGAAGTTTGTCCGCCTCCATCATCCAGCCAAAACACCTGACCACGCGCTGCAGCGACCGCGCAACGGCGGCGCGGTCGCTGAGCTTGGGTCCGTTACAAAGTCCTCGCTCATTCTGAAGAATTGTCATCAAGCCATGCTGGATCACGCCAAGCTGCTGCTAGTTGAAAGGGGAATGCTGGATAATCTATCACCTGCTCTCGTGAGTCACGACTCCTAACCTTGCAGCAATACTTTTTGCAGTCGTCAACCGAGCTTCGGTAATCGCTCGACTGGTCAATCGAGCAGCTTCTAAAATCTCTGGCGGTGCAGTTGCTGGCGTACCACTGTGAAACGGCGGTTCAGGCGCATATTGAATCTGGAGTTGAATCTCCTGAGCCACGCGATCTCCGCGCAAAAGTGCAGCAACGCGCAACGCTCCGTCAATTCCGGCAGTGACCCCTGCTGCACTGACAAACTTGCCATCGATCACGACCCGTCCATCAACGGGAATCGCACCAAAATACTCAAGCAGATGAAAGGCTGACCAATGCGTTGTTGCTCGAACCCCTTTGAGTAGACCAGCCGCGCCGCAAACCAAGGCTCCCGTACAGACTGAAAACACGTATTTTGCATGAACGGATTGCTCCCGAATGAAGGAAAGAACCGTCTCATCCTCCATCAATGCCTCCTGCCCATAGCCACCGGGGACAAGCAGTAGGTCGAGCGGCGGTGACTGGGAGAGCGTTTTCTCTGGGGTCAAAATCAAGCCTTTGACATCCTTCACAGGTGTCTTCTCCTTCCAAAGAATATGGAAAGTCGAATTCGGGAGCCGCGAAAGAACTTCAAATGGGGCAGTAAAGTCGGTCTGATCTAGATTTGGAAAGATAATTGCACCAATATTGAGGTGAATTTCCTCTGGGATGTGACTCATGTTGCCTCCTGACTTACTAACTAGAGTAATGCTCAATTCTGGTCGAACTGACAGCGATCATCGACTTAATTGCACGAGTTCCTAAGCAGGCTCGCCTTCAGCACGATCTAACTTTTGTTGCACTGCCACTACTGCCGGAAGGGGGCGCCACAGAACTGTCATCTCCTGGATCAAGCCTGCTTCACTGATGCGCCAATAGTCCATCCCGTCCAATTCGATCGACCCAACCGTAACCCTAAAGAACTCAGACACATGATAAGGACCTTGCATCATTTCGAGAAAGTCGAACTTGTCAACCACGCCCAAGAGGGCTTCAACGATCGGTCTAATTGCTGCCTTACCTTTGAAAGGCTCAGCAACGAGTGGGGTCTTGAGGATTATGTCGTCAGCCATGTGAGTAAGCATGGCATCCAGATCTTTGCGTTGCATCGCATCCGTGAAGGCATGAAGATGACTCAGATTCATATGTTTGCTCCTATTCAAAAAAGTTTCAACCTATCTATCAGCAAGTGTACTGAGTTCCAATGCTTAACTTCTTTGGTGATTCCTACACTGCTTTATCAAATTCTGGTTCAGAAGAGCGAACCTGGTTTGGGGTTATCCCAGTGATTCGCTTGAACTGTTGCGTCAGATGGCTTTGGCTAGAGAAACCCACTTGTAAAGCAATGTCTGCGATCGTCAAATCCGTTTTCGAGAGCATCACTCTCGCCCGTTTCACGCGCTGTCGAATCACGTACTGATGTGGAGAAATTCTTGTCGTGCATTTGAACAAACTGGCAAAATAAGTCGGACTGATATTGATGACTGCGGCAATTTGTTCGAGTGATAACTCTCGGTCAAGATGAGTGTGAATATAGCCAATGGTTCGCTGCAATTGGGTGTGAGTTAAGCCTCTATTCTGAAATGCAGTGGTTGACATGGTTAAACAATGGGTAGTGTTGGGTAACAAAGCAGGCAAAAGTTAGCTATCTCATTTCGACAGCTTGTTCATCCATAACCAGTTAGGCTGAATGGCAATCCATCAAGCAGTAAAAATCAAGGAGTAGGGAGCTTAATGACTTGTAGCGACAATAGCTGTTGTTAACTGCGTCTTATTCCATCGCCCGGTATATAGAATTCCACTAATAAACAGGGCTGGAGTAGCTGTTACCCCACTGCGTAATCCACTTTCGATATCTTCATTGATGCGATCGAAATGCGTTTGTTTAGACAGATGTTTCAAAAATTGGGAAATATCGAGCCCTAGATGCTCGGCATACTCCACAAGATAGCCGTTTCCCAACGCTTGTTGATGGTTGAACAAACTATCGTGCATTTGCCAAAACTGGCCTTGAGAGGCGGCGGCTTGTGCTGCTTGAGCCGCACGTTGAGCCTGAGCATGAATCTGGATTTGTGGAAAATGGCGGAAGATGAAACATAAATAATCCTCTCCAAAAGAAACACTAAGCTCTCGTCTAATGGCTTTAATCATCCTGTAAACATCCGCACTTTTAGAGCATTGATAGTCCCCATACATGACCAGTACCACCGAAGCATTCAGCACACCCTGAATATGATCTTGGGTTGAAGCTGGCACAAACAAGGAACTATGACTACGGTCGTCGCTCATCTTTCTACATCTGTATCAAGCAAACTGGAACCTGGCAATTAAGTTGCTCAATCAATTGACTCCATCACGATTTACATGAATTCAATATATGCAATTGCCTTTAAGTTGTCGTCTACAATGAGTTAAATTTTTTACACTCTAAATTGATAGAGCAACCGTTCCAACCTGGAATAGAAGGTTGTCTCTAACTCAAGTTAGAATCCGAACTCAATCAAAAGTACACCTTACAAGCTGACAATTCCGCGTTTAACGGCAACAATCACAGCTTGGGTGCGATCACTCACATCTAACTTATTTAAAATCCGATTCACATGAGATTTAACAGTGCCTTCACCGATACTCAAAGCCGCCGCAATATCAGCATTACTCATCCCCTGTGCCATTGAATGGAGTACTGCCAGTTCTCTTTCACTCAGTTCTGGATTGCTCATCCGCTGTACCAACTTTGCTCCCACATCAGGGGGAATATACTGTTGACCACGATGAACTATACGAATGGCATTCAGCAGCTCGTCAGGTTCAGTTTCTTTCAACAGGTACCCTTTTGCACCTGCCTGCAATCCTCGATAGATATCTTCGTCACTATCATACGTTGTGAGTACAATAATTCGAGCAGATTTAGATGTAGCGCGAATTGCAGTAATGGCTGCAACTCCTTCAACTTGAGGCATTCGTAGATCCATCAGTGTAACATCCGGTTGATGTTCCCGAAATAAGTTGATTGCCTGTTCCCCATTTTCGGCTTGAGCAATCACCATCATATCTGGGTCACGGCTAATAATCGTAGCTAATCCTTGCCTAAAAATGGCATGATCATCCGCAATCAGAACCCGAATTGTAGTGGATTGGCTCATCGTGATGCTCACTCAAAGGTTAACAGTGACAATAATTTCTGTTCCTTGCCCAGGTTGACTCTCGATTGTCAGTTGTGCACCGATGCGCTCTGCCCGTTCGCTCATGCCTAATAAGCCAAAACCATCAGAGGACGGGATACTCCCAACTCCAAAGCCTTGCCCATTGTCTTTCACGCGCAAGAAAAACTGATCGGGATCGTATATTAAGTCAACTCGAATTTCATCAGCATTGGCGTGTCGGATGGCATTCGTTAATGCTTCCTGCCCAATCCGCAGTAGGTTACTCTCCACTTCAGTCGGTAGAGCATACGCTGTACCCTTGATTTCATAATGCAAGGTTGTATCGGTTGCAGCAGCTCTGATTTGAGTCACGAGACGATGTAGAGCGCTCTCTAAACTGCCCCCCTCCAAAAGCTGAGGACGGAGCGCTATCACCGATCGTCGCGCTTCACTCAGTCCGGTTCGTGCCAATTCTTTGATCAGGTCTAGATGTGCCTGAGTTGCTTCTAAATCATCCGTTAGCACCTGGTTTGCAGCTCCCACCTGAGCCAGAATGCCTGTAAACGTTTGAGCCAATGTATCATGGATTTCCCGTGCCATGCGGTTGCGTTCTTCCAGAATCGAGGCTACTTGTGCTTGCTTGTGATTCGTAATATCTCGCGCCAGCCAAATCACCTGCCCTTGCCGGAACGGTGCAATGCGAGCCGAAAACCAGGTTTCTCGTCCAGCCATCGATCGACTGTACTCGACGGTGAGCACTTGTTGCGTCAAGAGCACCTGTTGAACGTAATCTAGAAATTCATCGGCTTGTTCTTTTTCAAAGATCTGATGCAGTGTCTTACCAATCTGCTCCTCAATTGGTTTATACAACTGAGCAGTCGAAATAGCGACTGCTTCGATCACTCTCCCTTCAGCAGTAAGAACAAACAGCGGATCGGGAATCGCACTAAAGAGCGCCCGAAGTTCTGCTTCAGAGGCTTGCAAAGCGGCTTCTGCTCGCTTACGAGCGCTAATATCCGTAAAGACACCTTCCGTGTATCCATCACTTGCATTCAGACGAGAGGAGTAAAGTCCCCAAAACGTTGTACCATCTTGTTTTCGCATCTGAGCTTCAAAGTTTTGCAGTTCACCATGATGCTTCAGAAATTCAACCACTTGTTTGCGATCGTCTGGATTCGCATGAAAGTCTGTGCTGTATTTGCCAATGATCTCGCCGGGTGAATCAAAGCCAAACAACTCCGCAAGGCGTTGATTGGCATCGAGAACTAATCCATCACAAAAGCGCGTTCGGAAGATGCCAACCTGTGAGTTTTCAAAGATAGCGCGGAACTTGGCTTCACTGCGCTGTAGGGCTTCCTCAGTTTGTTTGCGCTGGGTGATGTCGTTGCCAACCGATAAAATTTCAACTAAATCTCCATCTTCATTTAGGATTGCTTGATTTGACCAAGCAACCCAAACCCGTCTACCGTCTCGACACAGGTTTTCATTCTCGGTTTGCAGGTAAGATTCAGGATTGTGAAGTAAATCGTGGACAAATGGTTTAAGATCCCGTCCAGAGGTTTCGGTTTCTGGAATGATCGTTTCGAGTAAGGTACGCCCTAAAATCTCATGTTCCTCATAGCCAAAGAATTTCAGCCCATAATCGTTTATGTATCGAATCCGTCCTTGCGTATCAAAGCGATTGATGATTGAATTCGCGGTTTGGACTAGAGTGCGATAATTCGCTTCACTTTGTCGTAATGCGGCTTCTGCTTGTTTGAGAGCGCTGATGTCTGTAATCAGACCATAGTATCCTTTGACTTGAGCATTGGCACCAAAATCGGGGATGAAGGTAGCACTGTAATATCTGTTGACGGGGTAAGGCATTTCTGTCTCGTAAGTGGTGATCTGCCCTCCCAGTGCTCGATTGATGTTCGGCGCAGCAATCTGATAAGCTGCTTCACCCAGGAGTTCACGGACAGACTTGCCCAGAATTTCATCTCGACTACGCTTGAACCAGACCTCATAAGTCCGATTCACGAACTGATAGCGCTGATTGATATCCACATAGCAGATCAAGGCAGGTAGAGCGTCAGTGATTAGCCGCAACTCTTGTTCTCGTAAGCGAAGCTCGTCGTAGACATCGCGCAGTGCGGCTTCGCTTGCCTGTAAAGCTGCTGTGCGTTCTGCGACCTGTTGCTCTAAAGTGCGGTTGTAATCGGCTAGCAGTTTCTCGGCTTGTTTACGCTCGGTGATGTCTTGAAAGGCTGCGATCGCATAAATGACATTGCCCTGACGGTCAAAGACTGGAGTTCCCCAGGCTTCAACTGGAATTGTGACGTTGTTTCGGCGAATTTCCATGTCTTCATCCCTGGTGCGTTCGCCGCTTAATGCCCGGATCGTTGGCAGTTTCTCAGTTGGGTATTTTTGGTCAGTTCCCGCTAGATAAACTTGATAAGCCTCTGCCGCTTGCTCCGGTGCCACAGAAGGATCAGGCTCTTTACCCAATAGCTGAATTGCCCGTTGATTGAAGTAGTAAGGGCGACCACTTGCATCCGCGATCGCGATCCCCACCGGAACAGCTTCGAGAAACTGAGTCATCTTATTTTTGGTAGCGCTCAGCTTTGAGTAGAGCTTTGCATTTTCAATAGCAATGGCTGCTTGGGTGGATAGTAGATGCAGAACTTGCGATCGCTCTGGTGTAAATGCCCCAACCGCCAGTTGATTTTCTAAATACAATACGCCAACTAGCTTAGCTTGATTGAGTAGTGGCAAACAGAAAATAGATTTGGTTTGGTGCTGTTGAATGTAGGGTTCGTAAATAAAATTCCCTTCACGAGTCGCATCATTTAAGAGGACAGATTCCTGAATCCGAATCACATATTTAATCATGGATTCAGGTAACCGATTTGCGATGGGAATTGATTGCAGCACTTGTGTAACACAAACATTTTCACCATCAGCCAGTTCACAAGCAGCCTCAATCCTCCAGTCTCCTGCGTTATCCAAAATCAAGTATCCGGTTTGGGCACCAGCGTTCTGAATTAAGACCTGCATTAAGGAACGAAGCAACTGCTCTAGTTCAATTTCACGAGAAATCGCCTGGGATGCTTTCATCACTGCCGCTAAATCTAAATCGCTATCTGAACGATTAGAGGTGGTCCCAGAAGTGGTGGAAATTGATGTGAAAGCTACCCTAGACGACTGAGAAAAGAACTGCGGATAGCGAGTTTCTAAGTCTTTAACTTTAGCTTTTGCTCCCCAACGTTCATAGCAGTAGTGAGCTTCTTTCATGTAGGTTTGAGCAATTTTTTCCCGACCTCGCGCCAGGTAATGTTGAGCCGCTAATTCATAGGCTAATGCTTCTTCTTGGATAAACTCATTCTCAGAAGCACCTGATATCGCTCGTTCATAAAACTCCTCAGCTTCAAGGAATTGCCCTAAGACTCGCGCTTTCTGCGCCTCGACTAGATAAAATTTATGGAGATGATTTATGGGAGCGCGTTCTGCCCATTTTTGCAGCTTTTCTTGATTGGTAATCACACAACTTAACCAAGCTTCTTTTTCACGGCCTGAAGTCTCGACCAATAAACTCAAAAGCACTAGAGAGTCGTAGAAATGAAATACAGGTACAGCTATCACTGATGTTGCTTCTTCTAAATACTGCCTGGCTAAAATAGCAGTTTGTGCAGCTTGATGATATTCCCCAAATAAGTAATACAGTATAACTTTGTTTAAATAGAAAAAGCGAATTTGATTTCTGTCTTTAACCTCGATAGCGTGCGATAGCGCTTGCTCTTCATCACGGGTACTGCCCATTAAACGGCTAGGATTCTCAGACCTACCTAACAGATTAAGAACTGTCTGCCACAATATTGCAATCCAGTCAGAGGGGTTTTCCCGTCTGATTTGTCTGATTGCTTTGCTGTAGGTTACCGTTTTGTGTTCCAGTTTCGTTAGTTCTTCACCAACAAAAAACGAGTGATAACATGCATAATATGCACTATAGCCAGCGAATTCAAAGTCTCCCGTTTCTATGCCGTTTTGATAAGCCTCAACTAAAATTGGTATTGTTTTCCTATAATGTACCTTCCAGTGCATAACGTGGGCACCCGATATCATTATGGCTTTAGCATTCCCTTCTTTGGTATTTGCTCGCTCTATCAAGCTGAGAGCCAACTTGCCAAATCTATAACCGAGTTCAATGTTTTGAGCAACTCCACACAGAACAAGTCCGTAGGAGGCATAACTCATTGGTGACCGGGTAGCATTACCGTAGTTGATTGATAAATTGACCATTTTGCACACGACCAGTATCATCAGTGCTGGTGACATTATATATGTAGGAGCCCCAAGACTTGCCAGAATACACATTGCTGACAGCGGTTCTGGTGCGGTCATTTCTGGTAGATGAATTAAGTCTTCGATTTCTCGTCCAGCTAATAGGGAAGCTGTTTCTTCCAATCCTCTTTGAACATCTGACTGACTGAGAGTTTCTCTTAAATTTACTCCCAAGAGCTTCAACGCTTCCAGTCCAATTTTAATTGCTTCTTTCAGGTTACCCTGAGACAAATAGCTTTGAATTCTGCTGTCGTAAACCTGCACTTTATCAACCACTGTCTTCGCATTGTTGAGTACCACTTCAACGAATTGTTCCATCTCAGCAAAGCGACCCTCAAGATATGCTACCCCTGCTGCTTCTGAGTGCAGCGCTAGGGTGAGGTCATACTCACTCTGCCAACTCTCCCGATTGAGGAGTTGAAGCCCTGCCTTGAAATACTTCAACGCTGCTTCATAAGCTGTGGCTGCCTTGGCTTTCTGACCTGCTATCAAATTCAATCTGGCAATTTCAGTTCGTTCTAGTGGAGCGGTGACAAGCTCAATGCCCTGATTGAAATGATCCACGATTTCAAATAGTCGCTCTGAGAGTTGCTCAGGTGAAGTTTTTTTGAGTAAATTGCGCCCAATCTGCAAACGAACAACTTGTTTCTGCGACTGATCAATTAAGGCATAAGCCGCTTGCTGGACGCGATCATGCAAGAACTGATAATTCTGAATCAGCAAGTTCTCATCTAACTCAGAAGTCGGTAAAATTAACCCTGCTTGAACCGCAATCGCTAAATCTGAGAAGAGTTGACGAACTGCTATTTCACAAATCATCGAGAGTGTAACCAGGTCAAACTCGTTTCCAATACAAGCCGCTAGTTGTAATAGTTGCTGAACTGATTCTGGTAGTTTACTCAACTTATTCGTCATCAGCACAACTACATTATCGGTAATGTTCATTGCTTGAATCTGTTCGATATTCCATTGCCAGTTGCGGCGCTCGGAGTCAAACGTCAAACAATTTTCTGTGTATAGCGTTTTCAGAAATTCGTTGATAAAGAAAGGATTACCCTCTGTTTTATGCAACACTAACTCTGCTAAAGGGCAAATCGTATCTGTGTTGTGATGCAGCGTCTCGGCAATCAACTGACTCAATGGCAAGAGCGTTAAGGGCGCTAGAACAATCTCCTGAATCACTGCCCCTTGTTTTCGCAGTCTCTCCAGAGTTAAGGTCAATGGATGCGTTGAATCCAGTTCATTATCTCGATAGGCTCCAATCAAAAACAAGGAGTGAGCTTGTTCGTCCAGCAGTATCAGTTCGATTAACTTCAGGGTGGCGGAGTCGATCCACTGCAAATCATCCAGAAAGATCACCAGCGGATGCTCGTTTGAGCAAAATACCCGAATGAACTGCCCAAAAACTCGATTAAAGCGGTTTTGAGCTTCGATCGCTCCAACTTCCGGTACGGTTGGCTGCTTGCCAATAATCAACTCAACTTCCGGGATCGCATCAATGATCAGTTGCCCATTACTTCCCACTGCCTTCATCAGGCGCGATCGCCATTGCTGCACTTGCTCATCGGGTTCACCCAGCAGTTGCTGCACCAATTTTCTCAGGGCATCGATGATGGCGCTGTAGGGAATATTGCGCTGAAACTGATCGAACTTACCCCAGATAAAATAGCCGTGCTTTGCCGTGATCGGTTTATAGAGTTCTTGCACCAATGCTGATTTGCCAATTCCAGCGTAGCCAGACACTAACATCATTTCAACTTTGAAGGGAGAATCTACTTCCTTTTCCCTGCCAGAAACGCGATTAAACGCTGTCAATAGGGTTCTAATCTCTGCTTCTCGTCCATATAGTTTTTGCGGAATCTGAAACTGCTCTGAAACGTCTTGCAGTCCCAGTTGCATCGGCTCAATCTGACCGCTTTGGGCAAATTGATCGGCGCAGCGTTCTAAATCCGCCTTGATGCCCCAGGCACTCTGATAGCGATCCTCCGCATTTTTTGCCATCAGTTTCAAAATCAGGTCTGAAATAGATTTGGGAATAGTTGGATTCAATTCATACGGCGGTACAGGCGGCTTAGCAATATGACAATGAACTAGCTCCAGAATGTCCGTAGTCGGAAACGGCAACTGTCCCGTGAGCAGTTCGTAGAACGTCACGCCAAGCGAATAAAAATCGGTGCGGTAATCGAGCCAACGGTTCATTCGCCCAGTTTGTTCTGGAGAGAGATAGGCGAGGGTTCCTTCTAACCGATGTGGACTCTGGAAGGTCGGATTGGTGCGGCTAAACCGAGTGGCAATGCCGAAGTCAATAATTTTGACAGCGCCAGTCTCCAGATTAAGGACGATGTTGCCAGGGTTAATATCTTTATGAATGATATTAGCGGCATGGATGTTGCCGAGAATCGCTGTGAGGTCAATGGCGAATCGGAAGAAATTGGATAAGGGCATCGGGCAGAATGCTTCCGGGCGCTGCCGCATCCATTTTTCGATCGATTCTCCACCAAAATCTTCTAAGAGAATCGCAAGTGTGCGTTGATAATCTTGCTGGCTGTACGCCTTCACCACGCCTGCTAAGTCGAGTGAGCGCGTAATTTCGTATTCCTGTCGATAGCGGGTTAATTCTTGAAGAGAGGGATAGTCCTGCTTGAGCAGCTTAACGACGATCGCACGATTATCCTGCACTCTCACACCCCGATACACGAGCGAGGCTGGACTCTCATAGATTTGGCTTTGGATCGCAACTCCAGGGAGGGCAATCATTAACTCTTTCCCCATCAGTATCATCAGCCATGCGACAGATTATATCAATGCAACAAGCTTCCGAAAGACGAGAATAGCGGTTGTGTTGCAAAACGTTGCTGAGAACAGCAGACTTCTTTTGAAGTAGCTCGCTCTGGGGCTGCGGCTTCCAGGCGTCCCCCCAGAAGGTAGCCACGACCTCGGCTGCAGTCAGCAGATGCCCGCCGCGGTAAGTCAGCTTTGCTGGTGTTGCTGGTGCTTCCAGCAACGGCAGTTCTTTCGGATACAGTGGCATCAAGTGGCAGAGTCTCATATTGAGCTTGCTCAAAGCAGCAGCCGGAGCTTCCTCCGGCTGACCTTTGAGTCACTGATTAATGCACGGCATAAAAGAACAGGAAAGATGCAGTGGACTCGTGAAGGAGCACATCAAGTTTTACAAATTCGAGCCACGATGGCTAGCAATCAGTGGGAAGAAATTGGAACAAAGGCTGTGCTATCTGCTCTAGTGGCTTAGACTTGGATGGTTCTATCACGTCAATTTGTTACGCTCCCTGCTGCAAAGAAGTTAGGAGTCGTGATTGAGCGTCGGTCATAGCGAACAGACCCGTGCTTATGGTGCAAAAACTCCGATCGGCAGAGGGTAAGGTGAGAGACTGCATCCATCTGCTCGTATCTTTATGCTCAAATCAATCTCATTTAGATTGGAATAACACTAAAAGTAA
>JAFASY010000111.1 GCA_019244235.1 Chroococcidiopsidaceae cyanobacterium CP_BM_ER_R8_30 | reverse complement strand
AATCTTCCCTTTCTCTGCTTTTTGAGGAGGTGTTTAATCTGTGATGCAACTCAATAGTTTAACTAAAGAGCAACTGACTGAACTCGCTCTGGTGTTACGTTCACAACGACATCGACCCCTGCCACTACTCCTGTTTCTGGCTCTCTGCTTCAACTTGGTGCTTGCCCCCGCTGTTTTGGCTGCAACAGGAGGCACGGTTTCGCGACTCAATGCCTATGCAATTGGGATACTAGGACTTGTGACTGTGGGGCTGGCAATTTATCTGATGACGGTAATGTTACAGCCACAGCGCTTCTAGAGTTGGTGCTGCTTCACACTGTTTCCAACTCAGGGTATGGAAGTTTTTAAAACCAATCGTTAGTTCTGCTTCCCTACCCCTTCAGTTTTAATCTCTTATCCAGGTAATTAAGTCATGCAGGCTTTTCTCCATAGTGATTTTTTCTTCATCGGACTGATTTTAGTGAGTTTTTTTAGTCTTTTCGGGTTAATTAAAACTTTCGAGTGGTTTTAAGGGAGGAGTTTGCGTGCTAGTTAACATTTTGCAAGTAGCAATTATTGTATTGATTATCGGGTTTGCTTTTGTAGTACCGATAGGAACATATTTAGTCAGAATTTTTACGGATGAAAAGGACACGTTCTTAGAGCGTTTCACGTATCGCATTCTGGGGATTAATTCTCGTGACAAAATGACCTGGCAGCGCTACAGTCAGGCGATAGTACTCTCTAATCTGGTCTTCGTAGTGCTGTTTTATGCAACGCTACGACTCCAAGACTTTTTGCCCCTCAATCCTGATAAGATATCTCCTGCTCCCACTGCAGCTCTCGCCTTTAACACGGCTGTTTCCTTCGTTACTAACACTGATTGGCAAAACTATGGTGGCGAAACAACGCTTTCCTACTTCAATCAGATGGTAATGATTACCTGTTTGATGTTTACCTCATCAGCAACTGGTCTAGCTGCTGGGATAGCAGTCATCCGGGGGCTGAGTCAAAGTGGCATCAACGATCTAGGTAACTTTTGGGTGGATTTGACTAGAGCGATTTATCGCTTATTTTTGCCCATCTGCTTTGTGCTGTCACTGATTTATGTTTGGCAGGGAGTACCTCAGACTTTAGATGCAGCGGCAACTGCCACGACTCTTGAAGGTGCCACCCAAACCATTGCTCGTGGACCAGTTGCTGCCTTAGAGTCAATTAAGCAAATTGGTACCAACGGTGGTGGCTTTTTTAACGTTAATTCCGCTCATCCTTTTGAAAATCCGACACCGCTCACAAATAGTTTGGAAATCATGTCAATGTTGCTGATTGTCCCAGCCCTCACATACACTTTTGGGACGATGGTGCGGGCACGGCGGCAAGGATGGGTATTCTTTGGGGTGTTTGCAGCATTATTTATCGGATTTTTGCTGATTATTTTCCCTGCCGAACAGATTGGCAACCCACTGTTCACCCAGGTAGGAGCTGACCAAGCTCTAAGTGCCTTGCAAAGCGGCGGTAGCTTTGAAGGTAAAGAGGTAAGGTTTGGCATTGCTCAAACCAGCTTATTTGTCACCGCTACAACGGCAGCTACCACAGGCAGCGTTGATGCAATGCATGACAGTCTTACACCGATGGGGGGCTTTGCCGCCCTCTCGGAAATGCTGCTCAATGTGGTCTTTGGCGGCAAAGGTGTTGGGCTGATTACCCTGATTATGTATGCTGCCGTAACCGTCTTTCTTGTCGGCTTGATGGTGGGACGCACTCCAGAGTTTCTAAGCAAGAAAATTGAAGCCAGAGAAGTTAAACTTGTCTCTCTTGCGCTCTTGGCTCATCCGTTCATGATCCTTATCGGCACTGGATTAGCCTTATTCTGGCCTCACGGAGTAGATAGTTTAAATAATCCTGATGCTCACGGGTTTACAGAGTTGTTCTATGCCTTCACATCAGTGACTGCCAACAATGGCTCAGCCTTTGCCGGACTCAATGGCAATACAACTTTCTACAACACCACCCTGGGAATGGGGATTATAATCGGACGCTTCCTGGCTCCTGTATTACCCATGCTCGCTGTTGCTGGGTACATGGCTGTTAAACCCAGAGTCCCTAAAACCACTGGCACCATGTCCACAAACACAGTGTTCTTTGGGGTACTTTTGCTGGCGTCGATTTTAATTATCGGCGGGCTGACCTTTTTCCCTGCCTTGGCTCTTGGTCCAATTGCCGAACAGTTTGAGTTGGTGGCAGGAAAGACTTTTTAACCTAAATTCAGGACTCACTATCAATGACAGTTCAGCCTCGTTCATCCTTCGTAAGAAGCCTACTGATACCTGCAATTACTATCGCCCTCTGGATGATCGTAATCTGTGGTGTTATCTATCCCATACTGCTTACAGGTATTGCTAACCTCCTCTTCCCCTATCAGGCTCAAGGTAGTTTAATCAGCGTCAATCACAAAATTGTCGGCTCCGAACTTATTGGCCAAAACTTTACAGTGCCCAAGTACTTTCATCCTCGTCCCAGTGCTACCACCACAACTGACACTCCGCCAAAACCTGCCCCCTATAATGCTGCCAACAGTGGTGCCAGCAATTATGGTCCGACTAACAAAAAATTAATTGATGGTGTGAAAGATGCAGTTGCTGCCTACCGGAAGGAAAACGGCTTGGCGGCAGATACCCCTGTACCAATTGATGCAGTTACAGCTTCTGCCTCTGGTCTCGATCCTGATATTTCCCCTGCCAATGCCAACTTGCAAGCCCCCCGCGTGGCTAAAGTCCGCAACATGTCCCTAACAGAAGTGCAGCAACTCATTGCTAAAAACACGCAAGGTCGCCAATTCGGATTGTTGGGAGAGTCTCGGGTCAATGTTCTCAAGTTAAATCTGGCCTTAGACGGTGCGAAGACCAGTAGCTAGAAATCGCCAGCAATCTCTGTTTCGATTAGATGAATCCCTGACATGAAGTTTGAGTAGTAAGAGGATGACGAAGATAATGCTTTCGTCATCCTCTTACTAAAAACAAGGAATGAGTCGATTTTTATAAGAAGTATATCCTTCGGATTAGTCTTGAGAAAATAGCACGGTCTATTCAAGTAAATAGAACTTATATCTAGGAGTATAAGCAAAAAATAAACAGAAAATAAATCTCAACTTCTCACAATCTAACCTACAATATTATTATTGATCTTTGATTTTTAATCAAATCAACTTCGTCATTCGTCAGAAAAGTCATTAATTATTGATTCTTAAAGAATCTTACACACTAGAAATTCTGTTCAATAAAAATCTTATTTGCTGAATTATCTAATGTGTTTGAAGTTCTAACATCTTCTAATACTTACGTGCTTGGCTACTTCTATATGTAAGCAATTGCAAGAAAATGTACTCAATACGACGGTGAAGTTATGGCTTCAATTAAGCATATCCCATCACATAAAAGCTGTGTAAATCTACAGCCATCTTCAAGACTCAAGAAGCTCAACATTACTCCTCTACCCTGCTGTCAGCACTGCCAGTTCTATCATGGAGCTAATCAAGTTGTTTGTGGTCCTCATCCTTATGGTCCAGACAGCGAAACCTGTAGCGATTATCTGCCTAAGGTTAGTAACCGGAAGCAGGGCCAAGCTACTAAAAATAGATTGAGTCGCAACCGTTACCCCGATTGGGAGTTTTGGCAAGCGTTTCTGGTAATGGTGCTGGGCATGCTGACGGGAGTTTTAAGCTCTGGTTTCATAGCATGGTGGCTAACGACCCACTTCTCTATACCTACAACTAAAACAATCACCAGGCATGGATTGGTCAGGTAAGTAATACATCTCTTCAAACAAATTCGGGTTAACTCCTAGAAAGGAACTTTGAGATGAAGCGTTTAAATCTATCAAAATTGCTAGGAGCTGGGCTAATCGCCTTAAGCTTAACTCTTCTACCTTCTCTACCTCCTACAGCTCAAACTACTAATTCTCCCAGTACCTCTGAATTCAAGGCTGACCATAATCATAGGGATGCGACTAGACCTAATAGCACCGCTATCGAGCCCAACAAAAAGCAAGTTGATTGGAGTTTAATGGGGATAGTTCTATTAGTTGGGTTGTTGTTTCTAGTGGCTAACAACTTCAAACGAGACTCTTTCTGAACTTGTTCATCCTTCTAGGTTTGCCCAACTGAGTTGGCCCTTTTGGGGGCATAATATACTATCTACTCCTAAGTATAAATAAACGATTGGTTGCAAGCAGCAACCAATCAAACAGTTGATACTCGATACCTATCTAACAACCCACCGAGTGTTAGCAATCGTCTTTGGAATACTCAGATATCGACATCGGCTCAAATTTACTTCGTTGTAAGAATTGAGAGTGTTAGTGGGCAGCAGATCATCCATCGGTAGCTCTCCTTGAGACGCTCCAGTATAACCCGAAGGCTCTGACAGACTCCACCACACAGGAAGGCTGAGTTTATTACATAAAGATATAACTTATCTCGATCAACTATGGCAAGGGGTTTCGGGCTCGATCTTTTATCATTTAGTTGCGACTTTAACACATGCACAATCGGTTGGTACTACGTCAGCTTTCATCACTCTTTACACATAAATCTTTTGAAAGTACCCATAGATAGATCCTACTTAAGCCAGATTAAACCTTGAGATCAGTATTATAGAATACAGAAAAAATAAACTGTTTATAATAAGTCCAAAATCTTTCGTCCTTGTAAAGTTCCTGTCAAAGGCTAGATGTGGTGAAAGCTGAAAACAACGCATCTCAAAGACCTGAATTACGCAGACGTTAGGTTAATCATTTCAGCAGGAGCAGGTAATATGCCAACTGATGGACTTCATAGACTGAGTTTCTTGGGAGAGAAGAGTTTTGCTCAGGTCACCCTGGTTGAGACCAAACTAGCTGAGTCACAAACGGCTACGACTAAACCACATATGACCAAACTCAATGGATCGGTCATGCTAGATAGTTCGCTGGATTTGATCCCCATCGTCTCTATCATGCTTTTGCTCATTGTCAGTCTTAGGCTTCCTGCGGTCTGGAAATTCGCACGCTACAGAATGCTAATCACCGCAAGCAGCCGTCAAGTTCCCTGCAGAAGGTGTCAATTCTTTGCAAATAACCCTTACCTCAACTGCGCACTACATCCTTCGGCTGTTCTCACCGAACAAGCACTTAATTGCTCTGACTACTACCCTCGAAATACGCGTTGCTGAATTTTATTTCTTACCGTCCTGTAGCTAGTTGAAAAGCTTCGGCTATAGGTCCCAGAACCAGAACCGGAAGGAACGTCAATATCCCTAGAATCAGAATGGTTGAGGCTGTTACGACTGTAAACAGGACAGTGTCAGTCTGCAATGTCGCCCTGGTTACAGGCGTAGTTTGTTGATGGGACAAACTGTCAGCTAAAAGCAGCAGGGCAACAATTGGGATAAACCGTCCTGCCCAAAGGACAACAGCGGTAGTCAGGTCATACCAGAGAGCAGTGGGTGCAGGCTGACTATTTCCTAAGCCTGCCA
>JAFASY010000101.1 GCA_019244235.1 Chroococcidiopsidaceae cyanobacterium CP_BM_ER_R8_30 | reverse complement strand
AAAACCCATGAAAGTTGCCAGATGTGCAGCAGCTAGAAAGCTGTTACACCTTGCTTGGGCTGTGGTGAAAAAGGGGCAACCCTTTGACCCAAATTATAGGGAGATGAAGCAGCAAACCACTTGACAACCAACTACCGTATCTTCGCTAGATCTGGGCCTAATAAGAATGAAGAAAACAATGCTTTCTTCATCCTTTTATCAGGGATTCATCTAAGTAGAGGTTGCTTGTGATGTCTAGCTACTGGTCTTCGCACCATCTAGGGCTAGATTGAGCTTAAGAACATTGACCCGAGATTCGCCCAAAAATCCCCACTGTCGACCTTGAGTATAGTAGTGCATCAATTCTTGAACTTTTGCTACTGGAATGTTACGTGCCTTCGCCACTCGAGCTGCTTGGAGATTAGCATTGGCAACAGAGATATCGGGATCTAGACCAGATCCAGAGGCAGTCACTGCATCTACAGGCACCAAGTCACTAGGTTTTAAGCCATTTTCCTTCCGGTAGGCATCGGCTGCATCTTTCACTCCCTTAATGAAGCTTTTGTTGGTCGGTCCGTAGTTGCTAGCACCACTTTGAGCTGCATTGTAAGGTTGAGGTTTATCAGTGGTTCCAGTCTTTGTGGTAGCGCTCGGACGGGGATGAAAGTACTTGGGAGCCGAGAATGACTGACCTATGAGTTCTGAACCAACCACTTTGCCATTCGAGGTGATTAAACTACCTTGAGATTGGTAGGGAAAGATGAGGTTGGCGACGCCTGTAGTCAAGAGGGGATAAATGAGACCACAGAGTACCATTAACCAGATAGAGAGAGTAATTGCAGGTATCAGTAAACTGACGAAGGACGAACGATGCTGAACTGCCATCAACCGTGACTCCTGAATTTAAGTTAATAAGTTTTTCCCGCCAGCATGTCAAATTGCTCTGCTATTGGACCAAGCGCCAAGGCTGGGAAGAAGGTCAGCCCGCCAACAATTAAAATCGACACCACCAAAAGCACTCCAAAGAACACGGTGTCTGTGGACATGGTGCCAGAAGAAGTGGGGACTTTGGGTTTAGCCGCCAAGCAGCCAGCAACAGCCAAGAGCGGCAGTAAAGGGCTCAGATAGCGTCCGAGGAAAATCGCTATCCCAATAGAGGTGTTGTAGAAAGGAGTATTGGCATTCAGTCCCGCAAAGGCCGAACCATTATTGGCAACACCTGAAGTGTAGGCATAGAAAATTTCACTAAAACCATGGGGACCGGCATTATTTAAACTGTCTAGTGCCTTCGGCCAGACTAGGGCAATTCCGGTGAAGACTAAAATCGTGAAGGGGTGAGCTAGTAGGGACAAAGATGCGAGTTTGACTTCTTTAGCTTCAATTTTCTTGCTCAAAAACTCTGGAGTACGCCCCACCATCAAACCGACAAGAAAGACCGTGATTATAGCGTACTGAACCAAGTTAATCAGCCCGACGCCCTTGCCACCAAAGACAACGTTGAGCAGCATTTCCGAGAGGGCGGCAAAGCCCCCCATCGGTGTCAGGCTGTCATGCATGGCATCGACGCTTCCCGTGGTAGCTGCCGTCGTTGTAGTGACAAATAAACTGGTCTGGGCAATGCCAAATCGGATTTCTTTGCCTTCGAAGTTTCCGCCGCTTTGCAAAGCACTCAGAGATTGATCGGCTCCTGCCAGGGTTAACAGCGGATTCCCCAGTTGTTCAGATGCAAACACAATGCCTAAAAACCCAATAAATAGAGTGGCAAACACACCAAAAAACACCCATCCCTGCCGCCGTCGCCGGATCATCGTGCCAAAAGCGTAGGTAAGTGCCGGGACAATCAGCAACATCGACAGAATGTGCAGTGAGTTCGTTAGGGGTGTTGGGTTTTCAAACGGGTGAGCCGCGTTCGCGTTAAAGAAGCCGCCACCATTAGTACCAACGTGCTTAACTGATTCCAAACTGGCAACTGGACCACGAGCAATGACTTGGGCAGCACCCTCTAGGGTCGCGACGTTCGCTGCCGGAGTCAAAGTCTGAGGCATCCCTTGCCAGACAAAAATCAGCGCTAGAACAAAACAAATTGGTAAGAATAAGCGATAGAGCCCTCGGGTCAAGTCCACCCAAAAGTTACCAAGCTGGTTGGTACTGTTTTGACTCAATCCCCGGATCACCGCCACCCCTGCAGCTAAGCCAGTCGCTGCTGAGGTGAACATCAAAAATTGAATCATCGCCATCTGATTGAAGTAGGAAAGCGTCGTCTCACCGCCGTAGGCTTGCCAATTAGTGTTGGTGACGAATGAAATAGCTGTGTTAAAGGCGAGATCCGGAGCTGGGGGTGGAGAGATTTTATCAGGATTGAGGGGCCAAACGTTTTGGAGTCGTAGCAATCCATACCCCAACAGCGCCATGACTAAATTGGAAAGGACTAAAGCTTGGCTATAGCGCTGCCAAGTCATTCGTTCGCGGGGATTAACCCCGAGCAAGCGATAGGTAATCCGCTCCAGTATCGTGTCCCGCTCATCGGTAAAAATCTTAACCAAATAGATACCTATTGGTACCACCAGAACAAAACAGATGATCAATAGAATGATCACCACTTGCAAGACATTAAATCCCATGCGAATTCTTTCCTCATATCCAATCTAAAAATCGAATCAACCCTAAAAGACCAATAAAGCCAATAAAAAGCAGAGCAACATAGAGCAAATCGTACATATCTTAATGACCTCGAACTCACACAAGATGACTGCATAGACAGGAAGGGCTGAACCAGAAACAGGACCTCCTCTCTAAAAACGCTGTGGTTGTAACATCACTACCAGGAGATAAATCACCATGGCAAATGTTAGGAGCCCCAGCACCCCAATTGCATAGGCATTGAGTCGCGAAACCGTGCCTCCTGTTGCAGCCAAAACAGCGGGGGCAAGCACCAAGTTGAAACAGAGAGCCAGAAACAGGAGTAGTGGCAGGGGTCGATGTCGTTGTGAACGTAACACCAGAGCGAGTTCAGTCAGTTGCTCTTTAGTTAAACTATTGAGTTGCATCACAGATTAAACACCTCCTCAAAAAGCAGAGAAAGGGAAGATT
>JAFASY010000045.1 GCA_019244235.1 Chroococcidiopsidaceae cyanobacterium CP_BM_ER_R8_30 | reverse complement strand
TTTATCATTTGTTCCTGGGCATCTATAGCTTATTTGTCTATGGCAATGCACTTAGGACAATTGACATTGCCCGGAGATCAAATTCTTGGTGCAACCAATCCGCGCCACGTTTATTGGGCCCGCTACGCGGACTGGGTCGTTACAACTCCCATCATTTTGTATGACTTGATGAAACTATCTGGGGTACGGTCCACTATAAAAAAAGCCGTAATTTTCTCAGATATTGCCATGATTATCACTGGTCTAATGGCAGCTCTCAGTCCATACAACCAAAGAATGGTCTTCTACATCGTTAGCTGCGCCTTTGAAGTAGCAATCTTCCTAATGCTCTTGGGTCCAGTCTGGACCTCAGCTCGCAGACAACACCACACTGTGAGTAGGCTATTTACTCAAGCTCTAACGATTTTCTCATGCTTTTTCTGGGGTTACCCGATAGTTTGGATTCTTGGCGACAAAGGGTTTGGTATCTATGGGTCAGGTATCGAAACTGTTCTCATCCTATTCCTAGACCTTACAGCTAAGGTGTTCTATGGTCTATATCTTACTAGAGACCGAGAAGCCTTACAGCGAGCGGGCGAATTGTCCCGACTGGAAGCGGCGCAAGCTAGCTCTTAAGCGCATACCAAGAAGAATAGATCTAGCGTAGCCAAGTGCCTAAAAACTCCTGAGCTGCGCTTATTACCTTCTAAATGTAAAGGAGATTTTTGACATGATCAAAGAAATACCATTACTTCACTACAACCCAACCACTCAAAACCAGCGTGTTCGCAGCTTTGGTAATGCGGACAAAAATGAGGACACTCCATATATCTATCGAGTTGAAGATTACATTTTTCCCACTTCGTTAGAACCGTTAATTCGGGCCGCATACTATCAAGTTTTCAGCGAACATGAAACGCTTAAGTTCAACCGCCAGAAGAGCTTAGAATCTCAACTCCAGAATCGGGTCATTAAGGTCAAAGATTTCATTCGGGGTTTAGCAAAGTCAGATCGGTTCTATGAGCTAGTGGTTTCAACCAATAACAACTACCGACTCGTGGATGTCTGCCTCAAGCGCCTGTTGGGACGCGCTCCTTACAATGAAGAGGAAAAAATTGCTTGGTCAGTTAAGACTTCAACTCTAGGCTTTCATGGTTTTGTTGATGCCATTATTGACAGCGAAGAGTATAAAGAAGCCTTTGGGGATAATATAGTCCCCTACCAGCGTAAACGCATGGAAGGCCGTCCCTTTAACTTAGTTACACCCCGTTACGGCAGAGAATACTACGAAAGAGAGCTAGCGGCAACGGGCGAACCAGATTGGCGCTTTATCATGGCGAAATTCTATCATCGCAAGCATCATGAACGACCAATGCATGAGGGAGATCCGCGTAGGTACCGCGACATGCTGCCTAAGGTCGCTCCCGATAGCCCTAATCCGAATGAGGAGCGGGTATCAACTGTTAAAGTTGGACGTTTTGACATGGATTACTTCTTGAGGAAGTGGTTGGTGTAGTCTTTGCAGGGGGAGAAAGGTACTAGTACCAACCGTATTTTGTTTTAGAAAACTAAGAGCAGTAAGAGAACTGAGGAAGGGCTTGAGTTTCAAAGAGAGTAGGGTTGTCTCACGTTATTCCCTACTCCCTACCCCCTGTTTCTCAGTAAATTATCTGTACTAACAGTATTTGAACAATGAAGGATCTGAGCTTAAGAACTACTACAATTTATTATTTGGTCACAACAATTACTCTATTGGTTACTCTCTTATCCATTTTTTTTCCTCTATTCATTAACACTTATGGTACGCTAATCTCAATCATATTAATTATAGGTATAGGTATTCCCCATGGAGCTACAGATAATATAGTTTTTAACTATTTATCAGAGCAGAATATCTGTATAGCTTGTCAAATAAGATTTTACTTGACTTATATTTTTTCAGCTCTTATTTATGCAATATTTTGGTACTTATCTCCTTCCTTTTCCTTGATAGCGTTTATTATTATTAGTATTTATCATCTAGGGCAATCAAACTTATACTATTTGTCTTTACCTAAAAACAAAATACTTGAAGCATCTATTTATAGCTTTTGGGGACTATTCGTTGTATTTGCACCAATTATTTCTAACTCTCAAGAAGTCATTGCAATTTTAGAGAATTTTTTAAGTAGAGATTGGATAATTAATCTTGAACATAAAGAATATTTTTTGGTATTCATAATTATTCTAAATTCTATAATACTAGGTTTGCTATTTCTATTCGAATATGCTACTAAGCAAGAAATGTTTAGAGAAATCTTAAATTTATTTGTATTAGGTCTACTTTTTTATACAACCCCTTTAATGATATCCTTCGGAGTTTATTTTGGACTTTGGCATTCACTAGGTTCTACATTCGATCAGATTCAATTTATTAGAAAATACAATTCCAAGTTTAATTTTGTGGATTTTTATCTAAAATCCATACCGCTTACCCTGATTTCAATACTGGTTTTCGTTGCATTCTACTTATTTTTCTTCTACTTCAATTATCAACCTTTTCAAAAAACAAGTTTAATCATTGGCTTATTTTTTATTAACCTTGCTGCAATTACTCTACCACATACAATAATTCGAGATAAATTGTACGTCAGATAGTTCATAAATCGGAGCTAATTCGTCCTGCAAGATTCGCAACTGCCGTAATCAACTCTGATGGATTAACCGGCTTAGGCACATGTAGTTGAAAACCAGCTAAGAGAGCTTGCCTACGTTCTTCTTCCCTAGCATATGCTGTTAGTGCAGCGATCGGAATCTGTCCTCCTTGCTCGGCTGGGAGCGCTCTCACCTGACGGAGCAGAGCATAACCATCCTCACCAGGCATCCCGATGTCGCACAGCAAAACGTCGGGTTTACGATGTGATGGCTCTGCCGTAAGCACCTCCATTACCTCAGAAGCAGAGGCAACTGCCGTGACATCTGCTCCAACTTGTTTCAGCACCATGGCGATCACCTCACGCATATCAGCCTCATCATCGACGACTAGCACCCATATGCCTCCAAGGTTAGGCAAGCTATCAAATAGTTTGCCCCTCCGATTTTGTATGTTTGTTCGCTGTTGTTCACTCGTTTGTCTAGGAATAGCTGCCAGGGGCAGATACACAGTGAATGTTGCACCTCTTCCCTCCCCTGGACTAGCTGCATAGACACTGCCGCTATGCAGTTCTACTAAGTGCCGGACAATCGCAAGTCCTAGACCAAGTCCAGCTTGAGTCCTGGTAGTCGTAGTGTTGGCTTGGCGGAAGCGGTCGAAGACATAGGGCAAAAACTCTGGGCTAATACCCCGACCCGTGTCGCTGACTGTAATACAGGCTTCTGAGTCTATGCGAGTCAGACATAGCTCAACTCGTCCGCCATTGGGAGTGAATTTGATGGCGTTGGAGAGCAGGTTCGAGACAACCTGTTGCAACCTTTGCGCATCACCCAAAACCTGACATAGCGCAGTATTGAGTACAGACTGGAGTTGAATGTCTTTCGCCTCAGCTGCCAGACGCAGACTATCAACTGCTGCTTTAACCACAGGTACTAAATCGACTAGTTGGACACTCAGACGCAGATTACCTGTGATAATGCGTGAGATATCTAGGAGGTCTTCTATAAGTTGTGACTGTGACTTGGCATTGCGCTCAATAATCTCAAGTGCCTGAGCAATCGTGTCATCATCCAGACCCCCATCACGCAGTAGCTCTGCCCACAATAATATAGCAGCCAGAGGTGTACGCAGTTCGTGGGAAACGATTGAGAGAAACTCATCCTTAGCGCGGCTGGCTGCTTCAGCCTCTGCACGTGCAGCCTGTTCTCGCACTAACAGCTGGGCGCGTTCTTCCTCCGCCCGCTTGCGCTCAGTGATGTCGCGCATCACTTTGGAGAAGCCACGTAGAAGTCCGGTTTCATCATACAAGGCTGTCGTCACCTCATTCGCCCAAAACCGAGTCCCATTCTTGCGAATGTGCCAGCATTCCTTCTCTGACCGACCATCTTTAACCGCCTGCTGCAATTCTTGCTCTGGAACACCCTGTTGAATTGCTTCTGACGCAAAAAAGCAGGAGAAAGGCTGACCCAGAATCTCTGCTTCCTGATAGCCTAAAATGCGTTCAGCTCCAAGGGTCCAGCTAGCAATGCAACCATCCGGGTCCAGCATGAGAATTGCATAGTCCCTCACATTCTCTATCAACAAGCGCAGGCGCTCTTCACTTTTCTGGAGAGCTTCCTGGGCTTGTTTAGTTTTAGTATAGTCTCGTAAGATTTTGGAAAAACCTCGAAGATGACCAGATGTATCTCTTAAGGGTGTAACCACACCATTAGCCCAGAACCAAGAGCCATCTTTACGGACATGCCAGCGGTCGTCCTGAGTTCGACCTGTAGCTACCGCTGTCCTCAGTGCATACTCAGGTCTTCCACTTTGAATGTCTTCAGGTGTATAAATGCTGGAGAAAGACCGACCTAAAACCTCTGCTTCCTGATAGCCTAAAATGCGTTCGGCACCAGTATTCCAGCTAACAACGTTCCCGTCTAGATCCAGCATGAAAATTGCATACTCCTCAACACCCTCCACAAGCATGCGGAAGAGTTCTTCGCTTTGGTGCTGACTTTCTCGGCGTTTTTCAGCCTTTAGAGCGTTCAACTCAGCTCGACTTTTGGCAGCCTGTAGTGCCCAGATGAGCAAATTGATTAACACTCCCTCTAATACAAATAAGCTCAGCTCTATAATTTGCCCTGATTTACCACCTAAGACAGAACGGGTTGGACCTAGAAAAAAGTAACCGCTGATGCCAGTAGCTAAAACCGTGGCTAGTAACCCTGGTCCTAGACCACCATAGTAGGTGGCTGCCATCACAGCAACAAGAAACAGGAGAAAAGGACTTTCCTGACCGATCAAAGGTTCGAGTAGCAGCTTCAACAGTAGCACTAGCGTTACAGACAGCACAGCTATTCCGTAACGCCGCAATGAGGAGTTATCCACCTTTGACATCATGTTTAATCACGACTCAATACTTATGCTGGCATAAAGAGGCAGGGGATCTACTTATGATTTTCGATTAGCTTGAGGCGCAACTTGACCATAATTTAGTGCCGCAACCAACGAAACCCCACCGACAATATTGCCCAGTAGCGTAGGAATCATGAATTGCCCGAAATATGCTCCCCAAGAGGCAGCTCCAGTTGTTACGAGATAGAGTACGTAGACCGACCCAATAATTATGTGTACAAGCTCCCCTAGCCCAACTAGGTAGGTAATAAAAAAAATCACACCCATCTCAGATGACTTAGCACCAGGGAGCAGCCAGACCATCAGCGCAATCAGCCACCCAGCGAAAATGGCTCGCAAAAAATGTATCCCAAATCCACCCTCTAGGGATTTTAAGCTAATTTCAGCAAACGCATGCTGCACCTCAGGCTGAAAGACTTTAGTGTGACCCAATACCCAGGCAATCACAAATCCTCCAATAAGATTGGTAACTAACACAACCAACCAGAGTCGTAGTAGGCGCTTGAGATTAGCGACACTGCGCTTGTTCAGTAACGGCAGAACTGCTGTGAGGGTGTTTTCCGTGAATAATTGCTGGCGACCTAGCACTACGATCAAAAAACCTATGGTATACCCAAGCTTCGTGAGCAGTGGACGCCATAGCTGGTCGGGTAAGCTTGCCTGAATCAAACCTTCTGCAATCAGTGAAAACCCCATAGAAAGCCCAGAGGCAAACCCGGACCAAGCTAAGGCTGAAGCTGGGCGACGCAACTCACGCTCACCCTCTTCCCGAATCGCCTCATGCAGAACTACAGCTCCAGGACGGATACGCTCCTTGACCTCCTGCTGTTCAGTGTCATCCAGTCCGAGTTCGCGCATCCGGGATGCGGGTTGTTCTTCCTCTCCCTGCTTTTCTCTGCTTCGTCTCATGTTCCATTCCTGTTGACAAGGTTGTTCTAGACGCAATAAAAATTAACACTTACTATGTCGTCCAGCTTCTAGCGGTAGGATGAGACAAATACAGCTAGAATTCTATGAGGGGCAGTGAGTAGCGGTGAGTAACTAGATCCTCTGCAGTTCCAACCACTTTTTTTGCTAATGAACTTTTGGATTGGTTGCGCTGTCTGGTCCTACAAAGATTGGATTGGTGACTTATACCCGGCTGGCAGTCGTCCAACCGAGTTTCTCCAGCTCTATAGTCGGCGCTTAACTACCGTTGAAGGTAACACAACTTTTTACGCAGTACCTGACCGAGATACTGTAGCAAGATGGGCAGCACAAACACCTGATGGGTTCAAATTCTGCTTAAAGCTACCACGAACTCTAACCCATCAAGGCTTACTTAAGCCCTCTATTCCTGGTGCCTTAAATTTTCTCGAACAAATGAGCGGTTTAGGCGATCGCCTTGGACCCATCTTTGCTCAACTGCCACCTAATTATGGACCAACCTGCTTAGATGACCTCATAGCTTTTCTAGATGCTTGGTCCCAAAGTGACGCCCAGTTAGCGCTTGAAGTCCGTCATCCTGTCTGGTTTCAGGAACCTCATGCCGAGCAACTTACAAAGGTTCTAGAACAGCTAGGGATTGGTCGAGTCTTGTTAGATACTCGTCCCATCTACAACGGACCAGATGATCCCCATCTGCTCTCTTCAAGGCGCAAGCCTAAGCTCCCTCTACAGCTA
>JAFASY010000213.1 GCA_019244235.1 Chroococcidiopsidaceae cyanobacterium CP_BM_ER_R8_30 | reverse complement strand
TGCCAACTATGGTCCCAAAATTCTATCTGTCTTTTGACTGTCAGTTAAATGATGATACTCGTCAAGAAGAACAGATAGAATTTTGGGACCATAGTTGGCAAAAACTCACTCCAAAACAAAGGCACTTTGTTAACGAAATCCTAAGCGATAATCCAATCACTATGAATTCTAATTCATCCTTATTCAAGCTTCCTGACAAAGAAGTTTTAGGTGCAACTGGTCTTTACCACAATCCGGTAACTAAAGCAGTTTGGTATTTGTCGATTGAGGATAGAAGACTAACAATAAATGTGCCTAATTTTAGCTTTCAACTCTCTCCCTTAAGCGCAGCTAAATTTAGACCAGTAGATCCATCAATTAATCTGGAATTTGAATTTGAAACATCTAACCAGGGTCAGCCCTATCTTCTGCACATATATGCCAAGGGCATAAAGAGGGCTTCCTTTCAAGCTCTCTAGTTGGAGCTGGTCAAAAACAATTCGCAATTCGCAGTCAAAAACCTGCCTCCAACTGTCTCACTACAGTTAAGGCAGAATAGCTAACGCCAGCAGTCCCTTCACCTGGATGAGTTGAGTCACCCACTAGCCATAGATGTTTAATTGGGGTGCGATTTGCAAAACCAAAGGGACCAAAGGTTGATATCCGCTGACCAATGCCACCAACAACGCCTCGATCGCGAGCTGTAAAGCGAGCAAAGGTGCGGGGTGTGGCAGCTTCTTGATGGCGAATTGTTTCTGGTGTTAGGTGAAAGAATTGCCCCAAACGGGCGATCGCTTCTTCTGTATATCTCTGCTTAAGAGCATCATAATCTTCACATTGCCACCACTGTCTTGTGTCAACGAAAGAAGAAGCAATGATCGTCGCTTGCCCTGACGGAGCACGTCCATCCCCTGGATGACTAACCGAGACAAATAAAGAGTTATTCTCGCCTATTGGACCATTGGCATCGTAGAGAAACTGAAGATGCGGCGGGCAGTCAGGCGGAATTGCGCTTGCTTCTACCCCTAAATACACCACAAAAGCCCCTGATGCTGGAGGCAGTTTTTCAACCCTTTGCTGGTAGCCCTTGGGAGCATTTTCACCCAATAGCTGCACCAGGTTTTGCACCGTCACATTGGCAATAACGCAATCTGCTGGCTCTGTCCAAACTTCACTAGTTTTCTGGTTGCGAACGTGCACAGCAGTGGCTTTCCCATTCTTAACTTGGATCTGTTCCACTGTATGACGCATCAATAGCTGACCTCCATCTCTGTTCAGGGCTTCCACTAGGTGATCGCTCAGCACCTGCATACTACCCTGGAGATGAAATAGCCCTTGCGGCAGCTGAGAAACATTTAAGGCTGTTGCCGCATAAAGCAGCGCTGTTTCCTCTGCATCTACCTGGGAATAAAGCTTGAGTTGCAAATCTAGAAACGTTCTCAACCGTTGATCCTGCCCCAATCCATACGCTCGTAAGGCATCTCCAACAGTCAAAAAGGTGTAGGGCAAAGTGATTAGCGTACTAGGACGGACTGCCTTAGTTAGTTGCCACAAATCCCACAAATTTCGAGGAGGCAGTACCGGATTACGAGATTGAAACGCCCAACTAGCCTTAAATAGTGTTGCCAATAGTTGCCAAAATGGTTCACTTTTCGGGAACTGGCGCTGGCGTTCTGCTTGCCACCGTGCTTGATCGCGCCAAACATTAATTGGTTCTGATTCACCCGGTAGATAGACTGCACAGGCAGGATCGCATGGCGTTGCTGCTGGTAGGTCAATTTCCAGTTCCAAGAAGATGCGGTGGTGAATTCCTCCCGCTTCCAGCCCAGCTACCTGAGTTGCTCCTACGTCAAAGGTAAATCCTTTACGTTTAAACGTGGAGGCGCATCCTCCTGGCACTAAGGCTTGATCTAAGATGAGAACTCGGTAGCCGCGACGAGCAAGTAAAGCTCCAGCTGTGAGTCCACCGATTCCGGCTCCAATGACGATAACGTTGGGCTTGCTGTTGCCTCCCTGAGTCCTAAGCATGAGTTAAGTATGAGTGTTCACCCTTAAAATTTAACATTACTTAATACTGTGGTGATGTGTCACTCAGTTCGCCATTCATACGTACTCATGGAAAAGGGGCGCATCCAACAGTTGGAGGGGGGATTGTAAAAGCATGTATTTACTCACCTCACTCAAAAGCGAATTCCAAACATTTTGAAGAATTCAACTCGTCCAACTTCTGTAATTCGCACCGCACGACTTGCCGGAATGCGTTGAATCCAGGCAAGCTCAAACCACCGAGATTGTAGTGCGGCCCCCAGCGCTCCTGCCAAATGATAATGCCGTTCGCTCCAATCGAGACACTGACAAGCCAAGGCGCGTCGCTTCTGGCGCAGCAGCTTGAGATCGATGCCAAGCTCATTAAACCATTGCTCACCTTGAGCGGTCACTTGGTAAGCGGGTTCTATGGGATTGAGGAGATTTCGGCTTACTAGTTGACGAGTTAGTTCAACACCAAGTTGACCAGCTAAGTGGTCATAGCAGGTTCGAGCTTGGCGAATCGCTTGTGCGTGTTGGGACTGCTGAAATGAGCGAACTGGTGAAGCCGGAGCTAAGGTCGCTAAAGTTTCCAGCACGGTTGCGACTTCCGAACTGGCAAGACAATAGTAGCGATGTCGCCCCTGCCGTTTCACTGTCACTAGATGTCCTGCCACTAACTTGTTGAGGTGAGTGCTTGCAGTCTGAGGAGAGATCTGTGCACAATGTGCCAACTCAGTAGCAGGCAATGTTTGCCCACCTAGTAGAGCTGCCAACATTGCTGCTCTGGATGGGTCTGCGATCAACGTCGCAATCGAACTGAAGTCAGGATCAGCAATCATACTTCGATATCCATCGAAACTTTGACGTGGGAGAATACTTTTATCCTAAACGAACGATTTACTCAAATAAACACTTCCAGGAAGAAACGGCTAGGATGAGATCCCAACAACGCATAAGCGTAACTAACAAAACTCAGACTTTCGCATTTGCTGCCATATGCTGCGGCTTTTTGATGGTAGTTGTAGATGCGGCGATTGTGAATGTGGCAGTTCCCGATATCGGACGGGTACTAGGGGATTCGATTAGTAGTTTGCAATGGGTGATCAACAGCTATACGCTCATGTTAGCCAGCGTGCTGTTAACCGCTGGCGCACTAGGCGATCGCTTTGGTGCCAAACGAATCTATCTGCTGGGATTAGCACTTTTTACTTTGACTTCGCTCCTATGTAGCCTCTCCACAACGCTGAATCTTCTCATTATTGCCCGTTTTATTCAAGGACTAGGCGGAGCCATGCTGATTCCAGGCTCGTTATCGCTGATTGCCTATGCTTACCCAGAGCCAAAGGCACGAGCGCGAGCAGTCGGCATTTGGGCAACTATTTCTAGTGTGGGATTTGCCGCGAGTCCTGTCTTAGGCGGGTTACTTGTCGATACTCTCGGTTGGCGTAGCATTTTCTGGGTGAATCTTCCAGTTGGGCTTTTTGCCTTGGCGCTGACTTGGCGCTTTGTAGTTGAGACACCTCGGAATCAGCGACACAGTATTGACTTGGCTGGGCAAATTCTCGCGATTGTTGCCCTCTTTACACTGACTTTTGCACTGATCGAGGGGCAGCATCTAGGATGGAAAACACCACTGATTTTGGCAGCATTTCTTATATTTGCAGTAGCAGCAACACTCTTTGCACTCGTTGAGTCCCGTTCCCGTCATCCTATGTTGCCACTAGCGTTATTTGCCGTGCCTGCCTTCTCAACAGCAAATGTCGTGGGGTTGTTTTTCAATTTCTGTTTATATGGGCAAATCTTTGTCTTTTCGCTGTTTTTGCAAAATATCAGGGGCGACTCTGCTATTACTACAGGGCTTGCGTTCTTACCACTCACTGTTGCAGGCTTTCTGGCTCCTCCATTATCGGGTCGCTTAACTGCCCATTTTGGCTCACGATTACCAATGGCACTGGGGTTAACTCTGTCTGGAATTGGTTCTTTGGTACTAACATCAGTTGGCACGACAACCAGCTATCGCATCATTGCGATCGGCTTTATGCTCTTTGGCTTCGGTACTGGAATGACAATGCCAGCAATGACGACTACAGTTCTTGCCAGTGCGCCGTCCGAGCAGTCGGGAATTGCATCAGCCATCTTAAACTCAATGCGACAAGTTGGGGGTGTGCTTGGGGTGGCAGTCTTAGGAGTCTTCGTGAGTGGCACGTCATTCGTCAAGGGACTGCACCTCGCTTTGTTTGTTGTTGCGCTAACATTTTTTATTGGCTGTACATTGACTTTAATTTATGTACCAAACGGGAAACTTCGTCATCGTTAAGATCGAATCAACTACCCTTCTGGTACTACAAAATTTAGCAAAAAAGGTACAAAGTAGAGAAAAAAGTCAACCACTCAGGTTAATCTTAAAATCTACTATGAGTTAATTCATTCGGGCAGAAACAAATTCATTTGGTTCAAGGAGGCTGTGAAGACAAAATATATCACACCTGTTCCTAACAGCGTCACTGTAAGGCTAAACAGAATCACCCAGCGATCGCCTGGTTCGTAGATGTCTTCATTAATAGCTCGACGGATGGCAAAGTAGTGCCAGGTTGAGAGTAAAACCGTTACTAGACCAACGCACGAAAAGACCAAACCCAACTTCCACCCATTACCTGGACTGGGTGGCTGAGGCGATTGAAAGTAGCGCAAGCGTACAATTACAACCCCAAACCCCATCAAAGCGATCGCCGTACGCATCCACGCCAAGTAAGTCCGCTCATTTGCTAGATGCTCCCGCACTCGCGATGTATTCTCACGCACTTTTGTCTGTATATTACTCAACGAGCATGGCTCCATTTCACCAGATGATTTGCAGAAATTATAACCCTAAAGTGTCTTATTTCGATAGATGAACTGTATTTTATAGCGAGGATAATAGGAGAAGACTATGAGTAGTAAATCAATGCAACAACCAGACAAACTCAGATTAGTATCTTATCTAGCTCCCAATATGTTCTGGTTCTATACGGCTGTTAGGGACTACTTCAACCGTGTATGGGATATAGAGACAGATATCGTGCAAAGCCAGTTAGATCCCTTGTCAGATCCATTACTGCTGCAAGATCAGCTGGATGTTGCTTTCATGTGTGGTTTGCCCTTTATCGGGCATTACCAAGTTATCCCTAATCAATTGCAAGCATTAGTTGCGCCAGTAATGCAATGCCTACGCTATCAAAATCGTCCAGTATACTTCTCCGATATCATCGTTAATGTTGATAGTCGTCTCACGACCTTTGATGACTTAGCAGGTAAAACGTTGTGCTACAACGATCCGGGCTCAAATAGCGGCTACAACTTGCTACTACATCAGCTAATCCAAACTGGACATTCCAGAAGCTTTTTTGGCAAGATGATTCAATCAGGTTCCCATCAACGTTCTATTAACCTGGTGGTTGAGGGACTAGCAGACTGTTCAGCAATTGATAGCACCGTTTTAGAACAAGAATTGCGTGACTCACCTGAATTAGCACATCGATTAAGGGTGATTGAGTCAATTGGACCATGTCCCATACCACCTATAGTTGCAGCACAGCATCTGGGATCAGAATTCATTGACTGTCTGCAGTCAGCACTCTTACAACCAGACATGGAATTGCGATCTGCGATGGATAAGGCCCAAATACGGCACTATGTTGCTGTGCATTCGGAAGATTATGCCGCGATCGCTACGATCTATAATACAGTTGTTCAAGCAGGCAACCCTTCGGGTAACGCCTTCGGCTAACGGCTTCGCCTTCGCTGCGCTAACGCTTCGCTAGCGCAGTTGCCTGCGGAGGAGCCAGTCGCGCCTTGCGGGGTCCCCCCGCGACCGAACTGGCATTGGAAACCCTCCCGCAGCACTGTCTCACTAAACGCAGAAGCTAAACTGTGGCTTGACAAAACCGACGTAACGCTGGACTGCGACACGCTTTTCTAGTAGGTGGTCAGCTTTCAAACCCGACAAGTGGCTAGTTGGGCAGCACAGGTATTCCGTCTTTCGGCTCAATGCTTACGTACTAGTCCCACAGCACTCGGTGCCTTCTATCATCGGGAGCGTTCTCGCTTAGGACTTCATAAAGCCACTACCACAACAGCTCATAAGGTGGCTCGCCTCTTCTATACCACCTTCTGGACAAGGGATGGCGAGTATGCGCTATCCAGGAGCTAATTATTATGAGCAGCAATATCAGGAACGTATGGTGAAACACCTCAAGAAAAAAGTACAAGCCTTAAGCTTTAACCAACGTTGCGGAATTCCCCACCCGTCTTAACGGTGGGGGACGGCACTTAAATCTCGTTCCTCAAACCTCTCGCGGAGAATGTTTCTTAGAAAATGATAGCCCTACTCTCTCTCCTGTCGTTTCTACTCTGTATCAGTGAATTAAGAGTAAGAACCTGTACTTAGGATCAACCTAAACCTGTCATTTCTGCTTGTCCAAAACTGAGCTCTGGATCATTGTGTTTAGCTTAACAGAGCGTGTAAATAATACATTAACCCACTTTGAGGTTATGGAGATGAATCTTCCCCTAAATTCGCCCATTTCACTAAATTCCTCTATTCTAATGAATCACAGCCGATTGCCTGTAAATCTCCACGTTGTCTCTCAGACATAGCACAAGCAAGTCAAATTTTCCCACAGCCTAAGCCATAATCCAACACAATTTCCTTGAAGGGCTATATTCAAAGCGATAACATCGCTCTTCAAAGGCTGATTGTCTTTACCGCAATGCACGTTCTGACTCAAACTTATCCGGGAAGGACACAAGAGATCAAGCAGCAGGAGATGACACTTAACGGTAGTGGATAGTCAGAGATATCGCACGAGTGTTGCACGTCAATCCGACAACAGTTATTCAAAAATTAAAAAACTGGTACACCTAAAGCAAGTAAATGAGAAACTCTTGTGACAGATAAAACTTGAGAGAGTGGAGGTGGAAATTATACGAGTTGAGGAACCTGAAGATGCTGAAATTGAAGAGTCAGAGTTAGATGATAATGTGGAGCTATATGGATAAAAGGAGCAACCCTAGATGGTTGTGGCATGCGATCACTTGTTGAACTGGTCAAGTATTAGCTTATGGTTTAAGAGCAAAATAACCGAATCTAGTACATGACCAATAATGGACTGGAAGCTGAAACCTTTCGATAGCATTCCTTTCAACTACCTTAATACCCCTTTAGGATGGAGATCGCCAACAATGTTTAATCTTTGTGCAGCTCATTTAAGAACTGCTTTAGAAGATTTTGAAGACCAGCTTTTCCACTCCGAAAATACTAACAATCCCAAGAGTTCATCTGTCATTCAAGTGCCGACTAAAACTGACCAACAGCTGGTACAGATGAAGTGTTGTCCAACAAAGCTAGTGGAACTACTACCAATGATGTCCGAGTCTGAAGCACTTCAATGCATCAACAATATTAAAGGACATTGGGCTAACATTCGGGCTTTAATGCTTGAGTTGAAAGAACGTCGCGGATGGGAGGCGTTGGGATATCCTAACTTGACTGCTTGCTTAGAAGCGGAATTTTCGGAGTCCCGCACTAAGTTAGTGCGAGAGTTAAGAGCAGCAGAAATTGAGAAAGAGATTCTCCAAGTGCCGATTGGCACTTGTCCGGCTTCTCACTTTCGACCACTGAGTCAACTCAAACCCGAACAGTACAAATTAGCGTTGGACAAAGCGCAAGCACTGGCAGGGGGTCAAAAACTGACAGCAGCATTGGTCACTCAAGCAGTCAAGCAGATCATAAATTCAACTGAGTTGCAGAAGCCAGTAGAAACGTCAAAGTTCCAACTGGGTGAGCTGGTTTGGATTAAGTGTCAATCTAAGGTGCTGCCGATACAAAAGGTGTGGGATGGCTGCTGGGGAATTGTGCAGTCAACTAGTTGGTGTGTACTTGTACTAATTGGTTGCAAGGAAGTTGAGTACCAAGCGGGTCATTTAAAGCAGAACAATAAAGCCGATGCTCTGTTTTTAGACACCTGCAAGCGTATAATGGCTTTGTGGCAGACCGAACTGGAATCCATTGAGCAGATGGTGCTCAAAGAACTACAGCGCCGCCCAGTTTTCACAGACTTAGAGCTACAAATAATCACTTGTATGGAGGCTAGGCGCTCTAGGTAAAAGAGCGAGGGTTCATTCCTTAGCTTTTGCAACACAAGCAGGATTTCGTATTAGAGCTTAATCTCGAATTTGTAAAATTTTTTCTAGGAGTAAGCACTCATAATTTGAATTCCCAAACATTAGCCTAGCTTTTGCATTTTCACTAACATTTAGCCGACGGTTTGGCTCAAAACTAAAGTCTTGATCCACCACGAAACCCTGATTCTCAAGTTTTGTACACACAAAGTTTTTTGCTAGTTCAAATAAGTCAAGATCGGGCTCTAGATAATCTGAATTGCATAAGATCCAGCTACAAGCATCAGGGTCACTTTCAGCTAATTGCTTGAGCGCTTCTGTCAAAACCTCCTCGATATATTGAGGACTAGGTAAAAACTTAAGATAATTTTTCAGAGGTTTCATCAGTTCCTCACTTCGAGTCTTGATAACAACTACTGCTAATTCAATACAGTGAGTTTTGAAAGTGTGCATTAATCATTTAACACTTGACTAACAGCTGTGTTTTATTAGAACACCTAAACTTCACGAGCAAGTTAACTAATAACTTATTTGAGCATACTTAAATTTATTTAGAATATAGTTGTGGAGATTTTGTGAATAGAGAACTGATTGAAAACTCGATACTTTAATTCCTCCAGTCTAAAATATCTCGTATCCGGTCAATCAAATCTTGAGCCTTGATCGGCTTGGCGATCACGCCTGATACGCCCAACTCAATAAACTGCTCTAGTTCACTCTTCTTTGCCTTTGCTGTCAGAAATATAGTTGGGATGTGCTGAGTTACAGTGTTTGCCTGCAACCTCTGAAAAATCGTAGGTCCATCCATACCAGGCATGACCACATCTAGCAAGATTGCATCAGGCTGCAAAGCTTCTGCTGTTGCTAAACCCTCGCTACCCGAAACGGCCGTTAAGACTTCCCACCCTGCTACCGTTTCTAGGCAGATTTGAACGATTTCTCGGATACCATCTTCATCTTCAATTAGTAGAATGCGTTTGTTTATCATCGGTCTACTGCTTCACAGCTCGCCTTGGTAGTGTAAAGTAAAAAATGCTACCCTTACCAAGGGTACTCTCAACCCAAATCTGTCCGCCATGCAGCTGCACGATACTACGACAGATGGCTAGTCCTAAACCCGTCCCTCTTTTTTTACCAAAATCGGCGGCCTCAATCTGGTAAAAGCGCTCAAAAATGCTTCCCATTTTGTTTGCAGGAATACCGCACCCCTGGTCTTCAACTTTAAATAGTATCTGTTGCTTATCTGCTACAGGGGAGGAGTGGTGTTTATCGTCTCGGCTCCCACTGCTCGGTTCCCCTAACAGTTCTACAGTTAACCAGATTGTAGAATTGCTAGGGGAAAATTTTATCGCATTACTGAGCAGGTTCGTCAGCACTTGGAAAATTTGGTCGGGATTAGCCTCAAACTGAATGGCTTGGGTAGAAATAGACAGGGTGATCCCAGCTTGATTTGCCATTACCTGCATCATACTAAAGGCTTGCATCATTAGGTCGGCCGCATTGCAAGGCTGCTTCAACAAATCGAGCTTGCCTGACTCCAAGCGTTCAAGTTCAAGGAGATCGTTGACGAGTCTGGCTAGGCGTTCAGTGCTCTCCTCAGCAATTTTGATGACACGTTGAGCCTTATCAGACTGAAAGTTCAATAGCCCACTCGCTAGTAGACTTAGGGCACCATGAATTGAGGTAAGGGGGGTGCGCAGTTCGTGGCATAAAACAGAGGTGGACTCATCTTTCCTCTGTTCGAGCATCTGACGCTCTGTAATATCTTCTCCAATGCTTAGAACACTAATGTTTTCACCCTGCAAATCTCGTAACACCAAGTTTTTCCAAACAAATTTTTTTTCTTCGCCAGACTTAGTAAGTATAAGATTCTGATAATAGGTGAACTTCCGCAAAAGCATTTCTTTAAAGCTGCTATACGCATGCTTTTTCTGGTACTGCGGGATGAAAGTCTTAAACCAGTCTTTGCCGAAGACTTCTGCTTGAGTGTACCCAACCAGTTCAAGAAAGAAGGCATTCACATACTCAATTTTGCCGTTGCGATCTAGTCCTATAACCGCTAAAGGGATATTATCTAGCAGGGTATGCCAGCGTAGCTCTGCCTCATATAATGCAGCTTCGATTTGCTTACGGTCAGTGATATTATTGCCAATACTAGATAGGTTCATTGTAAAGTACGGTTTTAAAGACTACTTCTGAGTCAGTGATAAAAAACTCGACTTCTATTTTTAGTATCTATAACTGTGAATGGTGTATTTTCAAGTTTCACTAAAAATAAAAACTTCATTTCTTGTGTGCATTAGGCTACAAAACTAGGTTTAAGGCAATAAGTAAAATGCTTCAAGTTAATTTTTGTCTAATTATTAATTCTTTTTTGGTTTTAGTCAATATTATTTAAGTTAAGATGAACAAAAGTTTACAATAGAGTTTATCTCTTTAGCACTGTTAGCAATGAAAGCATAGCTGCTAGCGAGAAAGACTGTCGGGTCTTCCGCGCGCTGAACTAAGCTAATTAGGCTAAATGTTTGGGTAGTACTAAGTAGTAGAGGTTTTATGAACATTGCTTCACTTCTTTTATTAACGGTACAGCTGAGTATTCGCGTTTATTGTTTCTACATATCTTTAAATGTTTATCACTTTAAATTCCTAGAGGCGGAAAACAAGAGAAGCAGGCTTTCAGTCTAGTAAATCAAACACACCTATTTGAAGCTCCTACCAATGTTGAAATAGTATTTTTGAATTGCACACAACTCAGCATCTTCTGAAAAAAGGATCTATTTATAGCTCTTGACTCTTCTACAAGTCAACGGTTTATTCATCAAAATATTGTGTAATAAGTTGACGCTCAAACCTCCCAATTCACCGCTCTTTACAAACAACATCTAAGCAAGCCTTTAAACGTTCGGCTAGGATTGGTACGTAGGGTTCTTTCATTAGAGTATTGTGATAACCAGGTACTAATTGAATCTCTAATCCTCCAGCCACCAAACTACCCCAGCCCAATGCAGAATCAACCCAAAACATTTCTTCTGGTTGGTCGTTGGCTCGAAAAAGAATTGCCTTCCCCTGATAAACTTGAGGTACATAGAACTGAAGTGATTGAGGACAACAGCACCAAGAAATCCAGCTTTACGTCCTTAAATAGAAGCTCTAGTACTAGCGTTCCCTTCACCTTAGGTGCAAGCACACTTGCTGCTATTTCTGGCGCTTTTAGTTGAATCATGCCTCCACCTGCAATCCCTGCAGCATGGATTACACCGTGGATCGCGCCAAATTGCTGATATGTCTGAGCGATCGCTGCCTGCATTTGTTCTCGATCGGCAACATCTGCACTGACTGCCAGTACCTCGGCACCTAGCTTCTCCAGTGCCTGCACTTTCCGGATCTTACTGCTTACGTCATCCTGTTTATCATGAGTTGCCAGCCATTCAACCCACTTGTCTCTATCGGGCAGAGGCTTTCGCCCCACCAAGAGCAGTTTTGCCCGCAGTGTCTGTGCCAGATATTCCGCGAGGACAAATCCAATCCCTCCTAATCCACCTGTAATCAGGTAGACTCCCCCTTGCCTTAACCGTGTTGTTATCCCTTTGGCTGCTCCATCCAATCGGACTGGCTCAAAGGTTTGTACCCATCGATACTCACCGCGGTAGGCAACAACGTTGTCAAAAGTCGGTGTTTTCAGTTCCGCTAGAAGTTGATCTATCAGTTTCTCCTGCTTTTGAGAGGCTGAAGAGGGAATAACAACATCAATGCTGCGGCAGATGATATGTGGATATTCTTGTGGAATGACCTTACACGGCCCTAGCACAGTTGCTTTTTGGGGACATAACACCTCTTCACCAGTCACCTGTTGCATATTGTTTGACAAGACGGCAATTTGCATCGAGTCGGCCATGTTTTGCGCTCCAAGTGCCTGTGCGAGAAACAGCAGACTCAAGAAGCCGAGTTCCTGAGATTTCTCAAACAAATCGATTCCAGATTGTGTCTGCTCGTTCGGGGTGACATTCCAGAAGTGAGCAATTATTTTGGGAGTCTTATCTAGGGCACATTCTGTGAGCAACGCTTCATAATCATTGGGCTGTCGAGGATTAATCGTATATCCACGAGCACTTTGCTTGCTAAACTGCCCACCTACCATCACGGTAATGGCATCCTGACCCTCTTGCTCCAGTCGTTTCACTAGTTGGGAACCCAACCCACACTCATCGATAAATACCAGCCAGCACAACTTTTGCTCTGTTAGTCCCTGTTTGAGCTGAGGCAACGGGGATTGTTTCCAGTTAGGAATGTAGAACCAGTCTGCAACGTCTGGCTTCTTACATAGTGAACCTGGATGAGTATTGACAGCTTCTGCCTGTTTTTGCAGTTCAATCCAATAACGCTGGTGCTCAAAGGGATAAGTCGGCAAAGGTAGACGATGACGTCGCTCATGAGCATAGAACCCCGACCAATTTATTTGGATTCCTGCCAGCCAAAGCTGTCCCAATGTGTTCAGTAAAAATGCTTCATCCGAGTTTTGGTCATGGGGATGGCGTAACGAAGTCAGCACAACCTGCTCGGCAACCTTATCTGGATGTCGTCTTGCTAATGTAGTCAACGTCCAACCAGGACCAACCTCCAGCAAGACTCGCTCCGGTTCTTTCAACAACTCACGTAGTCCCGCATCAAAGCGTACAGGAGAGCGTAAATGCCTGGTCCAATAGCTCACAGTGGTTGCTTCTACTGCTGTAATCCAGGTACCAGTTAGGTTAGACAAATAAGGAATTTTGGGGGGCTGAAGGTTGACGTGTTTCACCTGCTCTGTAAATTCCCCTAAGATCGGCTCCATCATTTCTGAATGAAAGGCATGAGACGTGTGGAGACGTTGACATTCCACGCCTTGTTGACTCAGCTTACCTTCCAGTTGATCTACAGCGTTAGTGAAGTCTGAAACTACGCACAGAGATGGTCCGTTGATTGCTGCCAGAGATAGTTGCTTACCTAGGAGAGGCTGCACCTCCAACTCCGGCAATAAAACAGCAAGCATGTCGCCACTAGGTATTTTTTGCATTAGTCGCCCTCGTGCCGCTACCAGCATCAATGCATCTTCTAAAGAAAACACTCCAGCAAGACACGCTGCCACATATTCACCAATACTGTGACCAATCATCACCTGGGGGTGTACTCCCCAATGCATCCATACCATGGCCAAGGCATACTCAATCACAAACAATGCTGGCTGTGTAATGGCTGTCTGTTTAAGTTGCTGCGTTGCTTCTTGGGCTTTGTACTCGTTTGGATAAAGTACTTGGCGCAGATCTAGCCCTAAGTGCGGTTTGAGCAGTTCTGAACATAAATCGACCTGCTCGCGAAACACTGGCTCAACCTGGTAAAGTTCCCTTGCCATATTTACGTACTGAGTCCCCTGCCCTGGAAACATAAACACGACTTTTCGCTTCTTGGGCTCATGGAAGCCAGTCAACGTTCTCAAGGACGTTGCCTGCGGGTCTCCCGCAGGCATACCAGTCCATCCGGAGGCTTCCTCCGGGAGCTGCGTTGACATTGTCAAAACTCGTTTCGGATCCAGCGTCTCCAGCGTGAGCGCAGCATCTTCGAGGTCACGGCATACTAATATCCGCCGATGGCTGAAAGCTCTGCGACCAACTTGATAAGTGTAAGCAACATCAGCCAGGTTGGCGTCAGGATGCTGCTTGAAGTACGCAACCAAGTTTGTATTTGCTGTTTCGAGTGCAGAACTAGTTTTGGCGGATAGCACCAGCAACTTCTGTGGTCTAGATTCTCCCGATGGTTCGACCATAGGGGCTTCTTCAAGTACAACATGGGCATTGGTACCACCGATCCCAAAGGAACTGACTCCTGCTCGGCGAGGAGTCCTGCCGACCTTCCATTCACAAAGCTTGGTATTGACGTAGAAAGGACTGTTGGCGAAATCAATCTTAGGATTAGGCACCTCGAAGTGCAAGCTGGGGGGCAGTAACTTGTGTTTGAGTGCGAGGACAGTTTTGATTAAACCTGTGACACCAGCAGCCGTATCTAGATGTCCAATATTGGTTTTCATTGAACCGACTGCACAAAAGCCCTTCTTCTGGGTACCTGCACGAAAAGCCTGTGTAAGCGCAGCGATCTCAATCGGATCTCCTAGTGAGGTTCCGGTTCCGTGGGCTTCTACATAAGTGACAGTGTCGGGTTCCACCTCGGCCATCGCTAGAGCCTGCGCAATCACCTCTGCCTGACCATCTACACTGGGCGCAGTATAGCCAACTTTTACAGACCCGTCATTGTTGATGGCTGAACCTTTGATTACAGCATGAATGAAATCTCCGTCGGCGATCGCATCCTCTAATCTTTTGAGAACGACAATTCCCACCCCACTGCCGCTAACCGTCCCTCTTGCTTTAGCATCAAAGGCTCTACAGTGTCCGTCGGGAGAAAAAATCATACCCTCCTGAAAAAAATATCCTGTCTTTTGCGGCAGCATAATTACTGAAGGTACCATGTAATCAGGTAACTGCTCCTTCAAAAAGCGCCGCAGTTCGCTGAGTGTGGGTTTGAGTTCCGGATGCGGTACAACATAGGTAACTAAGCGCTTGTCACCCGGAACGTCTTCCCGGACTATGGCTACAGCCTGCTGCACTCCAGGGTGCTGACTCAGCACAGCCTCAATCTCCCCGGATTCGATGCGAAAGCCACGAATTTTGAATTGGTGATCGAGGCGTCCGAGGTATTCAATATTACCGTCTACTAGATAACGCGCTAGATCACCTGTTTTGTAGAGGCGATTAGATTTTGCATCGCTAAAGGGGTTGGGAATGAATTTTTCAGCAGTTAGCTCCGGACGGTTTAGGTAGCCTAGAGCCAGTCCCGCACCACCTATGTACAGTTCACCGGGAACTCCAACGGGCACAGGCTGTAGATGTGAATCCAGAAGATAGAACTGTGTGTTGGCAATCGGGCGACCGATGGGAACCGAGTTGCCTTCAGATCCGACTGGGTGAGCAGCTGACCAGATGGTAGTTTCTGTGGGACCATATAGATTCCAGAGAGCAATGCCCCGTTCTAACAACCGATTGGCTAGTTCCCGAGAAAGAGATTCCCCGCCGCACAGTGCTTTGAATCGGCTATTGCCCTGCCACCCGCTTACTAAAAGTAGTTGCCAGGTAGCTGGAGTTGCTTGCAGGACAGTAGTGCCAGAGCTAAGCAGCGCTGATAACAATTGCGGACCAAAAGTAGCGACTTCACGGCTGGCCACCACTACCCTGGCTCCCACGATAAGCGGTAGAAATAGTT
>JAFASY010000312.1 GCA_019244235.1 Chroococcidiopsidaceae cyanobacterium CP_BM_ER_R8_30 | reverse complement strand
GAACTATCTCTCCTGACTCAATCAGAGCTAGCATGAATGCTGGGGGAAAGTAATTTCCCTGTAGAGTTTGGAGACTAATTGCTAGACCGTCAAGGAAATCGATGTTGAGTTGGCGCTGTTGTTGAATCGCATCGAGTGCCCGCTGGAATACAGGTACAGCCCCAGCCAAAATTACTGCTGCAATCACTACACCTGGGATCGGCACTCCAACAAGCGTTGCTAGTCCTAGTAGCAGACCGAGCGAGGGTAGACCTAAACGCTCCCAATAGTTGATTTCATGACTGTGTGCCTCTTCTTTAGATGTTGGCGATCTAGGAATATCGGCTAATGCTGCCTCTTGGATAGCATGAAAAACTTGTGACTGTAATCTTGCGCTCACTTCCATATTGGCTTCATGAGCATACTCCACAATTACCGACATAGCCACTGCACTAATGCGTACATTGGTAATAAAATTTAGAGATGCGATTGAGTACTGAAGTTTCGTTGCATATTCTGGATCATGTGCTAGCGTTGGTAAACGGATACGAATCCGTCCCGGAACCCAATGAACAACTTGGTAGTGTATATCTTCTACATGAGTTGTAATTTGGCTTGAGGAGCGATTTTTAGTAACTGTTGTAACCATTGCTTCAATCTTCGTCCACATAAGCCTCTTTTGGAATTCTTAGCAAAGTGTATCAAAAGTACTGGAAATTTCTGAAACAACATCAACTGCTCTTGATAAAAACGCCTACTTGATTGTTTAGTGGCTACCAGTGCAAAGCGGAACACAATGAGATAGGCTCTTGTACAACAGCTATGATGCGCTCCCAGGAATAGTCAAATCACTCAGAGGCTAAAATCTTTGTGGCAGTCACTGTCCCGCTTTAAAACAGTGGCCTTCTCATGGAAGCATATGTTAATTGGGCTTTAAGATTGTAACGATGTGTGTAAATCTCACATTACTAGAGGCTACAGTTAGTCGAACAGGGAGACTAGCATTCTTTATCAAGTAAGCTGGGAGCACAATTTGATGTTTGTCAAAGAACTGAGAATAGTTTTATGGCTAAAATCACATTAGAGCTACCGGAAGAAGTCTTTAAAGCCCGTTGCAATTCTCCAGAGAGAGCAATTCGCACAAAGCATGCGACTGGCTGCTGCTATCTACTGGTATTCTCGTACTGAAATCTCCCAGGAAGTAGCAGCGGCGATCGCTGGATTAAACCGCAGGGACTTTATGGACGCTATGGCTCATGAGAAAGTTGATGTGTTTGTGGTCGATTTCGATGACCTCAAACAGGAGCTAGAACTCGCTAGTACGTCGCAGCCATCAATGCTTTCCCTCTGATTGTATTGAGCAGAGTCGGCCAACTCTCCTTACTACGGTTAGTTAGGAAACGGATGGAAGAGTATCGTTAAAAAAGGGGATGGCCAAATTCTTTGTTTGAAGATGATTTCTTTACTGATGCTCACTATGGACAAAAATCAAATGACAGAGGCAAATCTTAAATCTCATACCGAGATGAAGAGTGAATTTTCGATTCGGGGCTGAAGACCTAGAGCGCATCGCACAAGCAGGCGTAACCGAAGAAATTGCCCAACATAAAGCTGCTGGTCATCCCATTTTTTATTCAAGAAATGGTGTACCCATCATGGAACTCGCTAATGGTCATTGCTTTGAATATCGAAGGCTGGAGGACGGAACGCGGGAGATTGTCCGCGAAGTTCCTCCGCGATGACGGCACCTAAACCCACCCTTACCATAATTACCGGACCCAACGGTGCAGGCAAAAGTACATTCACTCGTGCTACCTCTGAAGCTTTACAGGTTCCAGTTATTGATCCAGATGTAGAAGCGCTCTTCCTGCAACCTGACAACCCGGAAGCCGCAGCCATAGCTGGCGGGAAACAAGCAATAAAACGCGCTCGTGCTTACTTGGAAAACAATCAGAGCTTTGCAGTAGAAACCACGCTATCTGGTAACACGTACCTGCGGATGATGGCAGAAGCTAAGAGAAAAGGATGGCTTGTCTTCCTCATCTATATTGGTGTAGATAACGTGCTCAATAGTATCGAGCGTGTAGCTCAAAGAGTCGCAGCCGGGGGACACAATGTACCGGAAGAAGACATTCGCCGCAGATATGCAAAGCAGCCTAGCTAATTTGCCAAGAGCGCTACAGCAGGCTGACTACGCCTCAATCTTCGATAATTCAACAAGGGTTGGGTATAGAAAAATTCTGACTCTTGAAAATGGCAGGGTAACGGAACAAACCAATGAGCTACCCGAATGGATAATCACCTCGCTGCCCCAGGAATTTATTGGACCAAACCAAAACCAATCAACCCAATAGGAAGCTTTTGTCTAGTCAACCCAGTCAGTCAAGTTTGAGGCTCCTAGTCTGACTCAGCCATCAAAGCTTCCATTTCTGTCAAGCGTTGTGCCACTACCACTCTCCTTTCCGGAGAACGGGAACGCTAGTGCCACTCGACCCTGATGGTATCTATATAATGTGCGATTTACAAACATCGTTACAATCCTAAAGCCTAAGTAATATATGCTTCTATGAGAAGGCAAATTGCATTACAAGCAGATGACTTTTCTAGGTTTTCCTATATCTGTGCGGTAGTCTTGATGACGAATTCTTTCAGAGCTAAGTCGTAAGATGCTCTCACCTGCTTGTCAGTTCGCAGACTAAATGAAAATTTCCTCACAGCAGATATAGCCTTTAGGTCGATTAATTCGCAGACAAGTTGAAAATTTGTCGCAGACAAGTTGAAAATTTCCAGTTTAATTCGCAGACAAGTTGAAAATTTCTGTATCGCCTGTCCGATAGTTTCACTCAATATGAGGCGGATGACCATAGCAACATAGATCTTGTCTGCTTCGTCAATGACTCCACTTCTTTAACTTTATGTGCGGGAAGATTATCCATCACAACAACAGCACCATCCCAAAGTTGAGGCAGTAAACATTCTTTAATAAAGACTTTAAAAGCCTGACCATCCATTGAACCATTCAATGTCATAACTGCCAAAACTTTTTGCCAGCCAATCGCCCCAATTACTGTTACCTTGCCACCAGGATAAAAAGGTTGAAAACCATATACCCTACTTCCAGAACGACTTCGAGCACGAGTTCGTGTCAAACCCAACATCACACCCATTTCATCGATGAATACCATGTTTTCTGGAGGGATTGATTTGATCTTTTGCCAATACTCACTTCTCAATTGTTCAACTCTTTCTGTCTGAGCTTGGCTGCTACGTATTGCGGAGCCGGAGCCGCTCCGCCTCCGGTCTTTTTTTTAGTGGCAGTTTTTGCTTCTGTAAGGCCCAACACATTGTACTAGTACTTACCCAATCGTTATAAGTTGTGCCCCAATACTCACAGTACTCTAATAATGTGGCATCTGGATATTTTTCCACCATTGCCACCAGTTGAGCCGCAGAGCCGTCTAACTTACTCTTCCTAGCTCCACCTTGTTGTTTCGGTGCTACATGTCCTTGACTCTTCTTGCTGAACACAAGTTTTTGCACAAAGCTTTTAGCTACGCCAAATCTAGATGCCACTTTTCTAATTGAGGTGTCACCTTGTTCATAAGCCTTGACTATTTTTTCTCGCAAGTCGATTGAGTAAGCTTTCATTTAACCTGTTAATGTGTTTATACCATTGTACCTTATTCATATGAAATATGCTGTAAGTATTGGCAAGGTAAAGACAGGCAGTATCAGGATTACAGACAAAAAATATTGAAAAATTAATTGAAGGGCATGCCGATCAATAAAATTCATCATGTAGCCATCATCTGTTCTAACTATGAAGTCTCAAAAAAATTCTACACTGAGATTTTAGGATTCCCAATCATTAGGGAAACTTTCAGAACTGAGAGAAATTCTTATAAGCTTGACTTGAGAGTGGGGCAAAACGATTGGATTGAGCTTTTCTCATTCCCCAACCCTCCTGAAAGAATCAGTCATCCAGAAGCCTGTGGATTAAGACATCTTGCTTTCGAGGTTGATGATCTAGAACAAACGGTTGCTGAGTTAGAATCTAAGGGTATATAAATAGAACCTATTAGAAATGATTGGTTGACAGGCAAAAAGTTTACCTTCTTTAAAGATCCAGACTCTTTGCCTTTAGAAATATACGAAAGTTAAGATTCAGAATTGTAGGATATTAGCATCGGAAAACTATCTAAAATTCTCCACAAATAAGCATTGCGAATGAGCAGGTAAGAAGTACTCGGTTAATTCCTAAAGGTAGCCAGCCATACAGCTTAACTGAAATTCTACATGAAGCTTACCTTGATGGAGTAAGAAGGCTCCCACCATACGAAAGTTGGTGGCGAGATGAAAGCCTCAATCAAGGCATTGAGAAATTGCATCATATTGACACGCTCAACACCATTTTTGGTGGCCGTGAAGTAGCCACAGGCTTAAGCCTTTTCTTCCTTACTCTGGTTGCCCAGCTCCTTAACTTTATGAAGAAGTTCTTCATCTGTTAGTGCTTTGGTTTCTTTCGGTTCAGCCTTTTTCTATTTTGCCATCAGACTTTAATGAAAAATAATAATTTATGTCCCTAATTCATATCTATCTTAGAATTTAAATATTGACAAGCACTTGTCTAGAACAACATTAATTATATTTTTTTACACATGCTAATGCCAGAAACTTATTTAACATTTGACCAAGGGTAGCTCATCCCATCGTGTTGTCCAACGCTTCGACAGATACTGCGCTCGCGTCTGCCAGCATTTGTTCAAGCCCATTGCTGCAAATTTCAAAGTCTCTTGACCAAATCGCTCATTAAGTTCATCTAGCAACTCCATTAAATGTTTAGGTCTTTCATCTTCTGAATTGTAGTCATCAAACAGACTGAGCTGAATCATATCTTGATCGGTCAGCCGAGTCAAAATTACTCCTGCCTTGGCAAACTCCACATCATCTCGCCAAAGTTTGTCAGCAATCGTGAGGGCATATCTCACCAAGACTGGAGTATGATTGGTCGCAGTTAGTAGGTGACAGGAAGCCGATTTGGAGTAATAATTTTCCTTAAACCTGCTAGAGTTAGCAAACACGCTTAAAGCACCTGCTGCTAGATGTTCTTGCCTTAACTTCCGAGCAGCGCGAGCAGTAAAGGTGGTGATCGCTTCTTCCAACTCGCGCTGGTATTTCACAGGTTTGCCAAAACTCCGAGAAACCATGCATGATTTCCGTGGACGAGAATGCACCTCAACTGGTAAGCAGCTGATTCCCCGTAGCTCGAACACCAAACGCAAACCGACAACCCCCATATGCTTCTTGATATACCAATCTAGTTGGTCTCGCAGTTTCAGAGCTGTATCAATGCCCTCAGCCTCCAGCATTTTCCCCCAACGGTAGCCGATTCCCCAAACATCTTCTACTGCTAATGTGGCAAGTAGTTCTTCTTGCCTAATATAGTTACTAGTAATATCAAGAACTCCATCAAGTTCAGCTATCCGCTTCACGTGGTGATTGGCGACCTTAGCTAGTGTTTTAGTTTCGGCAATACCAATGCTAATTGGAATACCTGTGTGCTGTCGAACAGTGGCACGAATTCGATGTGCATATTCGGTTCTCTGGTAATGTGAGATGTGTTCAAGCGATAAAAAAGCTTCGTCAATTGAATAGATTTGAACCGCTGGGCTGAATAGTTTTAAGGTTGACATAACCCTATTACTCATATCGCCATAAAGAGTAAAATTAGAACTCCTCGCTACTAATTTTCCTGAATATGTTAGATGCCTAATTTGAAAGAAAGGTTTACCCTTATCTACACCTTCTAAAGCTCTTGCTGGCTTATTCATTGACACCACGCAACCATCATTGCTAGATAACACAACTAAGGGAAGCTTCCATAGACGTGGATCAAAAACAGCTTCACAACTTGCATAGAATGAATTACAATCAATCAACGCTATGCAGCGATCTGTCTTCAACATAGAGAGTGAATAACATTAGTTACTACTCCCCAAATCTCAAAATCTGTATATTCATTAATTTCTAGAGGATGGTAATCATCGTTTTCAGCTAGTAATAATATTCGCTCATCTTTTAGGTGCAATCGTTTAACAGTCAACTCACCATTAATAACTGCAATAACAATACTTCCGTGCTTTGGCTCTAACACCCGATCAACTATCAAAATATCACTTGAATGAATCCCAGCACCGACCATAGAATCTCCAGCTACGCGTACAAAGAAAGTAGCTGCTGGATGTTTTATTAAGTATTGATTGAGGTCTAACTGACCCTCAATATAATCCTCCGCCGGGGAGGGAAAGCCAGCAGCAACTGGTGTCATGTATAAATTTAGAGAGTACTGCTCAGTAAATTTAGGTTGGTAAGAGATATTGCCTAACACAGTGAAGTTTAGGCTGGCACCATTGAGATCGGCACTCATCAGCTTAGCACCATCCAGGTTAGCACCATCCAGAGTAGTAAAGCTGAGATCCGCTCCACGCAGGTCCGCTCCACGCAAATCCGCTCCACGCAAATCCGCTCCGCGTAGGTCAGTTCCTTTCAGGTTAGCTCCAGCAAAATCTTCTGTGGGATTGAGACCAGCAATCTTTGCCAGCTCCAAAAAATCGTCAGTTTTTGCTGCTAAGATTTGCTGGATTGAGTCTTGAAGATCTTGTCCAGATTGTTTGTCATTCATAGTGCAATTTGACCTGACTTAAGTAGGGTTGAAGTTTTGACTTTAATAGACTTAAGGCAAGCATTCTTTCTAAGACTGCCCGCTTATTCTGACTGATATCTGCTGGCCACAATCCCTCAGCATTAGTGATATAAATATCGCGCAAAGAAATTTCAAAAGTTGCTAACACAGTACAGGGCTTAGCTTTAATATCTAAAGTTCCCAGCTTTGCCCATTTGAGTAGTCCTTTTAAGACTGGTTCGCCCGTTTTTACAGCAAACACCCATGCCGGATTTTCCTCGGCTCCCTTGGTCGTTACTTGACAAACGGTAAACTCAAATTCATCTGTTTTTCCAGATGATTGTTCTACCCCTGCATGAGCTTTGATCCCAGGTTTACCAGTCCAAGCTGGAAGTATGACTATGTTGCTGATAGAGCCCTCAATGCCTTTTTGGGCTTGACTACTCTCTTGCATCACCCGTTTTTTTAGGATGAAAAGCTCTAGAGAGTCAGTGAGTTCGCGGGACGAATAGGGAATAATTCCGTTGGTGAGCTGAAGCCTTAGTTCTCCACCTCTAAGACCCCACTTAAGCCGACCTCCAATTACCTTCTCCCACTGTTCGTTAAAGTTGATCGTCAGATATAAGTCAATTTGTTCCGGTACAATAGATTGTGGTAGTCCTTCCAAGCTCATGAAGAGACAATCAGGGCATCTATTCTGGGGTGGTGGGTGTGACATGAGAAATTCGATGTAGTTGCAATGCCAGTTGGCGATGCTATTTTGAACCATCTAGACAACAAGATAGCGTACAATTGTACTATGTCAATGTTATCTGCATCACAAAAGCGTTAGTTTTTCTGCATATCAGGCTACTCGGCCTTGGCAGACATCAGCCTCTGTGCCAGGAGTGTGTGGCGTAGTTGGTCTTTCACTTGCCGCACTGCTAGATTGATTGCCTTCTTCGGACCAACCAGGATAGCCAACTTCTTGGCGCGAGTTAAACCCGTGTAGAGCAAATTTCGCGACAGCATTACATAGCTCTGCATGTAGATAGGCAGAATTACAACCGGAAATTCACTGCCCTGCGCCTTATGCACAGTAACGCTGAATGCTAAGGTGATCTCGTCTAGATCGGCATAATCATAACTTACCAGTCGCTCAGCAAATTGTACGGTGACTTCCTGCTCCTCCAAATCAATGGCAACGATTGTGCCCATGTCGCCGTTAAACACCTCTCGGTTATAGTCGTTCTTCTTCTGAATGACGCGATCGCCCACGCGCAGAGTTACCCTTCCTCTGACAATCTCAGCCCTGGTGGGACCAGGAGGATTGATTAACTGTTGCAGTACGGTGTTGAGGTTGCGAGTACCCACATCTCCCCGCGTCATGGGACACAAAATTTGTAAGTCTCGTGCTGGGTCAAAGCCCCACTTGGGGACAAGAGCGGTTACCAAATCTCGAATTGCCTCAAGTCCGTGTTCTGGCTCTGGAGCCCCCCACCAGAGACAATCAGTGTTGGGGCTAGGGGCAACAGACTCTAGCATTGGGTACTCACCCTGGTTAATGCGGTGAGCATTAGCAACAATCGCGCTGCTCTGCGCTTGGCGGAACACTTGTGTCAAGCGCACTACTGGTACTCGCCCTGATTCGATCAGGTCGCGTAGGACGTTACCTGGTCCGACACTTGGCAACTGATCGATATCCCCCACCAAGAGTAGTTGAGCATCGAGCGCCACGGCTTTCAGCAACGAATGCCCCAAGAACAGATCGAGCATCGAGACCTCATCCACAACAATCGCTTGTGCCGGAATAGGATTCTCACTGTTCCGTTGAAATTGCATTGACTTGGGGTCGAATTCTAATAGCCGATGGAGAGTTTTAGCTTCTCGACCCGTGACTTCAGCCAAACGTTGCGCTGCTCTACCCGTGGGCGACGCTAAGGCAATTGACCTCCCCATCGCCTTCCAAAGAGTGACAATAGTGCGTTGACAGAAGGTTTTTCCTGTCCCCGGTCCTCCGGTAAGTATTAATACTCTCTCACTTGCTGCCATCTCTACTGCCTGCCGCTGTTGTGGTGAGAGTTGTATTTCTGTAGCAGCACAATAGCGGTCAATCCAACTGCTGACTCGTGCTTTGTCTACTGTGACAGGATGGCTTAGCAAAGTGAGCAGCCGGGAGGTTAAATTTTGTTCGGACGCAAAGAAAGATGGCTGGTAGCAGATAAATTCGTGCTCCCGATGACCTTGCAAAACGATTTGGTCCTCTTTCCCCATCTTCCAAACCGTATCGGCCACTACCTGTGGTGACGGTTGGTGGTCAGGTAGAGCTAAGCGTTGCACTACTTTCTCAACTAGCTCCGCCTTGGGCAGAAAGCAGTGCCCATCTTCACCAGCTTCACCAAGGACGTGAATAATTCCTGCTCGATAGCGAAACTCACTACCTGGACTGACACCGAGTTTTCTGGCTATCGTGTCAGCAGTGACGAAACCAATTCCATAGACATCGAATGCAAGCTGATAAGGGTTTTCTGAGACGACAGCGATCGCCTTATCTGCATACTGCTTGTAGATCTTGACGGCGTATGTTGTGGAGACACCGTGACTCTGGAGAAAGAGCATAACCTCTTTGATGATCCGCTGGCTCTCCCATGCCTTACGGATCATGTTGACTCGCTTCTTGGCAATTCCAGGGACTTCAATCAGACGTTCGCTCTGGTACTCAATGATATCCAACGTCTCTAACCCGAAGTGTGCCACGATGCGTTTGGCGGTGACTGGACCAACTCCTTTAATGAGACCGCTACCAAGATACTTTTCAAGACCAGTGATTGTGGCAGGCTTGGTCTCTTTAAACTGGGTAACGGTGAATTGGGGACCAAACTTAGGATGGTCTTTCCAAAAACCAGTTAATTGCAGCGTCTGACCTGGTTGAATGTTAGGAAAACTGCCGACAATTGTAACGAGGTCTCTGTCACCAGAGACTTTCAGCCGCGCCACACTGTACCCAGACTCTGAGGAGTGATAGGTCAGGCGCTCTACTACACCTTGAATCGTCTCAAACCGCTGCTGGTTAGCGGTTGCTGCCATAACTTTTCTCCAGTCTGGATAACGTTGTCATAATCCACACTTCCAGCCCACTGGCATCACGTCTAATTTTGAAAAGATACAAAGCATCTCTTGTCTTATTAGTACATTTGTTCTATAGTAGCCTCATCCTAGACAAAGCAGGAGTTTCTAATGCTTACTGGTCTAACACACACCAGCCTTCTAGTTAAGGACTACGACGAGGCTTTACATTGGTACACACAGAAGCTAGGGCTTGAGTTGCGTAGTGATAGTGAATTTGGTTCAGGTAATCGCTGGGTAACAGTTGGGATTGTAGGGCAGAAAGACTTGGAAGTTGTTTTATATAAACCGAGTTCTGAGCAGGAAGAGAATTTTGTCTCCTTGGTTGGGAAACAACCTGGTTTTGTTTTTAGCACTGATGATTGCCGAACTGATGTTGAGCGACTGCGTGCCGCAGGGATAAAAATCAAAAGTGAACCTGAAGTAGTGCCTTGGGGGATTCAGTCTCTGTTTGAAGATCTGTATGGTAATATCCATGTTTTGGTTGAACCACCTAAGGTGACTAACTAACAATATCTACAAGCTTCTACTGGAATGGTGTTGAGAGTGGGAGAGTAAGACGTTGAAATAGCTACATAAGTGTTGAATTCTCCCACTTACTTACTGGGTAGTTGTCGCTATGAGCGCAGTTAAAAAAATAACTCGAACATTACATTCATTGAAAGTGACTTGCCTACCATAATTCGTTGTAAACAATGACTAGTGCAGCAACTGATAGGGAAACGTCCCAATTTGCAATTTCTGGAAATTGATGCAACTAGCTCAAGCCAATTTTCCCAAAGTGCCAATTATCTCCAAGCCGGAGAACCCGTCACGATTTTGTGTGAGGGATTGTTGATGTATCTCACGCTCTCAGAAAAACAGCAAGTGTGTGCCAACGTCCGCGAGATACTTCAGCAGCATGATGGAGTTTGGATTACTTCTGACTTCACTTCCACAATTAGTCATAGGCAGTCGTTACAAGACGGCCCAGCTTATCAACAGCTAACACAAACCATTAGCAACCTGACTGGTAGGTCTCCAGACAATGATTTTCAAACACTTGAATCAGCAAGGCAGTTTGTTTATGAACAGGGATTTCACCTGGTAGAACATAGTGCGTTAAACGTGATGGACCAGTTAAGTTGCTTGAATATCTTGGATATTCAAGCAGAAGAGGTAAAAAATATGCTTGCTGCTCAGTCTATCTTTGTGCTGACTCTTACTGCTGCACCCACCGATATATAGTTGAGTGGTTAACATCCAAGCCCAGCTGATTTACCATCTCTGCTACTTGCCTCTAGCTGAGTGGATATGTGAGATACCAGCGAACGCAAAGTAGAATGATTTCTGGTTCGTAGTGACGCCACTTAAACGAGTTGGATTTGGGCATGGAAGCGGAAGCGAATCGACACAATCTCTCACCCTACCATCTGCCGCTCCCGTTTTTGCAACACAACCCACTTGCTTTAAGTATGATTAGTCCTCCTATCTAAGGTATCATACTCAATTCATACTTAAAAAAATCAGAATTGACAGAGAAAAAGTTGCCCTTGATAAAGCAGTAGTCTTGGTTGATGGAAATCAAGATTAGCTTTAACACTTTCTGTAGCAAGGGTTTCAAGGCTTTAGAGAGCCTGGAAGCCAACCTGTTCATATGTAGAAAGAAAATGCCAGGAACCAGACTTGAACTGGTGACACGAGGATTTTCAGTCCTCTGCTCTACCAACTGAGCTATCCCGGCTGAAGCGACTATTTATAGTGCTTTACTAAGTTAGCAAATCTTGAAAATGTTGGCAAGTAACGATTTTTAAATGTTTGGGTGCTATCATATCCTGCAATAAAGATTTCAGCTACAACATTCACCTGCGTCCAAACTCTACCACAGTGCTATGTTTAAAAATTCTCTCTACTACCTGAGTCATCAATAAACCTAAGACCCCAAATCCGCTTCCCAAGCACATAATACTCACTTCACCGTTGCCAATAACCACGAAATTGGGGTTAATGAGAGTTAAAACTAGTGTAGAGACAGCAATTATACTACTTACAACCAAAGATAATCTCACGCTAAGCTCAGAAAAAGTATAGATACTAGCTTGAGCAAGTAAGTAGGCAACAAAGGGGATTGAGACTGTAGCAATGTAAACAGCATAGAAAGATACAATTAGTTCGACCAGTGAGCCGCCAGCATTTAAGGCAACAGCAAGACTCAATCCACCGTTCACTGCAGCAATAAGCGGTGGATTAAGGTTGGACGCTGGCAGAATGTTAAAGTCTAAGATAGTTTTGTTCTGTACCCGCAACAGGCTGCTGCCAATTCCTAGGGCTGGAACTAGTAGAGATATAATTAGGACAATACCCAAAGGTTGGTCGATTCCACCACCAATCCATGACAGGATAAAGGGAAGTGTCTCTTTACCGTCAAGGTTAGAGGGCAGAATTCCTGCTTCTAAAGCTGCCTCCACAACAGATGACGGCAATAAAGCCAGCAGCAGCAATGAAATTGCCGCTAACAGACAGCCTTGGTAGAGGCTTCGTACATCTTTTGCCTGTACAATAAACTGCTGCCCCTTCATATCCATCAGCACTAGCAAAATTGTGGATAGTGAGGTTCCAGCCAGCTCCCACGGGCTTACAAGTGTAATAGAGGAAATAAATTCACGCGGCAAGTGCCAATAGTTAGGTAGACCATGCAAAGCCCACAGTCCGTAAAGTAGAGCTAAAAAATTTAGAAGTAGCAACCTCTGACAGAGCCAGCTAGCTTTCTCTACTGGCAGGAGGGATATGAGTGCAAACAAGATAGCCAAGCCTACCATGCTAGGTAATACTGGCGCTCCCAAGACTTTGAGGATGAAAGCTCCAGAAGTCATTTGTACAGCGGCAATGCCAACAAGCGCTGACCATGACATTAGCCCCACAAGGACTTTGACTGAATTTCCATAACGGTTTCCCAGCAAAGTCCAGATTTGCTCTACATGTGTCCAATAAAACTTGGCTAGTCCCAAAAGCGCTATGAGTCCCAAACCAAGAGAAACAGCATAGAGACTGCCAACAACACCTGAAGTCACTGACTTCTCAGCAGTTCCTAGGAGAAACCCTAAGCCATAGTACGTAGATACTAGCAAGGTGGCTAGTGAAAAGGCGCTCAGTCTCCGGTTCTCATATCTATTCACACCGCATCCTTTGTACCAATTCTGAACTCATCCCCACGTAGATCTAGCTTGCTTTAACAATTTTGGCAAGGTAATGTGAATCAGGATACAACACGCACTATCTAGCTATGTTAGAAGGTGTAGGCATGTTCATCCCGACTTGCTTAACCAAAGATGCCGCCGAAAAACTCGATAGCTTCTTTCAGGGCAGTGATAAAGACATCAACCTCTTCGCGGGTGTTGTAAAAGGATAAACTTGCCCGCGCTGTGGATTGAGCTACTAGATATCTATGTAACGGTTGGGTGCAGTGATGCCCAGCACGAATAGCAACTCCAGCCTGATCTAGGATAGTGGACAAATCATGGGGGTGAACATCAGAAGCTGTGAAAGCAGCGAGAGCAGCTCTACCCAACCCGGCTACTTTGGGTTGAGGACCATAGGTACGAATTTCGGGAATTTGTTGCAGTTGCTCGAATAGATATTCTGTTAACTCTGCTTCGTAAGCATAAATCTTATCCATACCTATGTCAGTAAGGTAGTCGACTGCTGCACCTAGGGCGATCGCTTCGGCAATTGCTGGTGTTCCAGCCTCAAACTTGTGAGGTAGATCTGCATAGGTTGCGTGGTCAAGGAACACATCAGCAATCATCTCCCCGCCGCCAAGGAAGGGCGGCATTGACCGCAATAGATCCAACTTGCCATAAAGAAAGCCAATGCCTGTGGGACCACACATCTTATGCCCAGAAGCAACTAACCAGTCACAGTCCATCTGCTGCACGTTAATGGGCATATGCGGTACGCTTTGGCAGGCATCAACTAAGACTCTGGCTCCATACTGGTGAGCCAGGGCAATAATTTCCTGTATTGGGTTAATACAGCCTAGAGTGTTGGACACATGAACCACTGCAACCAGCTTAGTCCGATCGGAAACCATTGACTGAAACTGCCCCAAATTGAACTCTTCAGTCTCAGTCAATTCGACAAACTTCAGCAATGCTCCAGTCCTTTGAGCCAATAACTGCCAGGGAATCAGGTTACTGTGGTGTTCCATCACCGACAGGATGATTTCATCTCCCTTTTGCAAATTGCTTGTGCCCCAACTGTAAGCAACTAGATTAATCGCTTCACTTGCGTTGCGGGTGTAGACAATCTCTTGCCGTGAAGCAGCTTTAACAAAGTTGGCGATTTTGTCTCGTGCTGCTTCATAGGCATCTGTGGCTTTCGCACTGAGGGTATGGACACCGCGGTGGACGTTGGAATTGTATTGCTCGTAGTAGTCTTTTAGTGTGTTTATGACTAGAAGAGGCTTTTGGGAGGTGGCGGCGTTGTCTAGGTAAACTAATGGTTTACCGTTGACTTGCTGCTGTAGGATCGGGAAGTCTGTACGGACTTGGGCAGCTAGGGTTTTTTCTTGGGTAAGGGTCATGGGTTTGAAGTGGGATAGGGATATGAATTGAACCGCAGAGGCAAGGGAGGGCGCAAAGGAGCTATTGGTTGAGTGTTAGAGATGTTGATGGCTGACTGCTGCTATCAGTGTCTGTCGGAGGGATGCTACTGGTAGCTTGTTGATGATTTCGGTGGCGAAGGCGTTAATTAGGAGATTGTGGGCTGCTGTTGCATCTAATCCCCGGCTTTGTAGGTAGAAGACTTCTTCTTTGTCCAATTGGCTTATGGTGGCACCGTGGGTACATTTGACATTGTCTGCTGTAATTTCTAGTTGAGGTTTGGTATCAACTCTGGCTCTGGGAGAGAGCAGCAGGTTACGATTGAGTTGTCCAGCGTTGGTGAGCTGCGCTGACTGGGGGACTAATATTTTGCCGTTGAATACAGCATGTGCCTGGTCAGCAATAATACATTTGTGCAGTTGAGTGCTGGTACCGTGGGGATAGTTGAGGGCGATCACACTATGTGTGTCAGTTGTTTGTTGACTATTGATTGTTACCAGCCCATTAAGGGTTGTTTCTGTTTGCTCGCCATGTTGGAAAACCTCCAAGTTATGCCGCGACAGTTTTGCTCCCAAAGTAATGGCGTTACAGGTGTAGCGACTGTTGCGAGCTTGGGTGATCGCACTTTTACCTATATGAAAAGCTGCTGGACTCTCACGCTCAATTCTAGTGTGATTAACTTGGGCACCTGCCTCTAGACAGATTTCCGTAACGGCGTTGGTGAAGTAAACCGCCTCTCCAACTTCTGCTTCACCTTCCTCAGGACTTTCAATATTTGCCTGATTCAAGTAGTCCTCAATCAACGTGACACTACTACCTGATTCTGCTACCACTAGACAGCGGGGTTGGGAAATCGTTGGTGTTCCACTAGCTGTAGAGATAAATAGCAGATGAATTGGTGTCTCTACGATCAAATGCTTTGGTACCCACACAACTGCCACATCTATTAGCCCAGATGTATTAAGGGCAGTGAATACTTCTGCTGCGCCTTGAGCTGTGGCTAAGTAGTCCCGCACGCGAGAGCGATAAGCGAGAGGTAACCCAGCCAAATTACTGATAACAAGCTCATCTGGCAAGCTAGCGACACTAGATAGTGTAGGCGCATAGACTCCGTCAACGAACACCAACCGACTATGAGCGGCTTCTGATAAAGTTAACGGTGCCACAGCTGAAGCTGCCAACTCCAGCCTTTGAGGCAACGCCCGGAATGTAAGCTGCTTGAGAAATGACATATCGGTAAATCGCCATTCCTCATCCTTAGTTGTGGGGAGAATACACTGACGCACCCAAGCCGCAGCGCGATCGCGCAACTCTTGTATCCAAGAGATAGATTCTGGCTCAAGAAGAAGCTGAATGCTCAACCCCTGGCACTGATTTAACAACTCAGTCAAATAGGGATCTCTATCTGTCAAAGCAGACTTCAAACTCACCTCATCCGGATTAGGAATTGGCATCGGAGAAACCTGAATACTCATCGTGTTCCCACCTCAGTCGCAGCTTGCTCTAGCACCCAGTCATAACCATGGGATTCCAACTCTAGTGCCAACTCCTTACTACCGCTATCGATGATGCGACCATCTGCCATAACATGCACAAAATCAGGCACAATATAGTTCAGCAACCGTTGGTAGTGAGTAATCAAGATCATCGCATTTTCTGGACTAGCCAACTGGTTAACTCCCTGAGCCACAATCTTTAGTGCATCAATATCTAATCCCGAATCCGTCTCGTCCAAAATGCCTAACTTTGGTGCCAAAAGCGCCATTTGCAGAATCTCATTCCGCTTCTTCTCACCCCCAGAAAACCCTTCATTCACACTGCGGCTCAAGAAAGCGGGGTTCATCCTCACCACTTCCAGCTTCTCCCGCACCAGCTCATCAAAATCGAACGAGTCCATCTCCTCCAAACCCTGCTGCTTGCGACGAGAATTGTAAGCCACGCGCAGAAAATCTAAATTACTGACACCCGGAATTTCCATCGGATACTGAAACGCCAGAAACAAACCTGCTCGCGCCCGTTCCTCTGGCTCCAACTCCAGCAAATTCTGTCCCAAAAACCTCACCTCACCACCAGTCACCTCATAAGCCGGGTGCCCAGCCAACACCTTAGAAAAAGTACTCTTCCCAGAACCATTCGGTCCCATAATCGCGTGAATCTCTCCCGCCTTCACCTCAAGGTTCACCCCCTTAAGAATCGGCGTCCCCTCAACCTCAGCCGTCAATTCACGCACCGATAGCACTACCTGAGCCTTCTCAACAATCATCTCTTTCTCTTCTCTCTTCCTCTCTTCTCTTGACGCTCTAACGCGCTTTGCGCTTCGCTTCGCTGGGGGGGCGTCTAACGCCTTCGGCTAACGGCTTCGCGCAACGCTTGCGCTGGCGCTACGCTAACGCTTCGCTGGGGCGGTTCGTTACTACCCCACACTCCCCTCCAACTTCAAACTGAGAAGCCGATCCGCCTCCACCGCAAACTCCATCGGCAATTGATTAAAGACATCCTTACAGAAGCCACTAATCATCATCGAAACCGCATCCTCTATCGAAATTCCCCGTTGCGAGAAGTAAAATAGCTGATCTTCCCCAATTTTGGAAGTAGACGCCTCATGCTCCACCTTGGCAGTATTGTTCTGCACCTGGATATAGGGAAAAGTATTTGCTTGGGCATTATCACCAATCAACATCGAATCACACTGAGAATAATTCCGCGCTCCAGCCGCCTTCGGATTAATCTTCACCAAACCCCGGTAACTATTTGACGAGCATCCAGCCGAGATTCCCTTAGAAATAATTGTGCTGCGAGTATTCCTACCCACATGCACCATCTTGGTACCAGTATCAGCCTGCTGTCTGTGATTTGTCAGTGCGACCGAATAGAACTCACCTACAGAGTTATCTCCCACCAACACACAGCTAGGGTACTTCCAGGTAATAGCAGAACCCGTTTCGACCTGCGTCCAAGAAATCTTAGAATTAATCCCCTGACACAGACCCCGCTTAGTGACAAAGTTGTAAATTCCACCCTTGCCATTTTCATCCCCAGCATACCAGTTCTGCACGGTGGAGTACTTAATCTCAGCATTGTCTAAAGCAACTAACTCTACTACCGCCGCATGCAATTGGTTTGTGTCATACATGGGTGCAGTGCAGCCTTCCAAATAGCTAACAGAGCTACCTTCATCTGCCACAATCAGCGTCCGCTCGAACTGCCCCGTATCCCCACTATTAATTCGGAAGTAGGTAGAAAGTTCCATCGGACACTTTGTCCCCTTGGGAATGTAGACAAAAGAGCCATCACTAAAGACAGCAGAATTGAGCGCCGCAAAATAATTATCTCCAACTGGCACTACACTGCCAATGTACTTCTGCACTAGCTCTGGGTATTCACGCAGCGCTTCAGAAATTGAGCAGAAGATCACGCCCTCTTTAGCCAGCTTTTCTTTAAACGTAGTCGCCACAGAAACGCTATCGAAGATAGCATCGACCGCCACATTAGACAGTCGCTTCTGCTCTGATAGAGGGATGCCTAGCTTCTCAAAGGTTTCCAGTAGGGTTGGATCAACTTCCTCTAAGCTATTCAGCTTTGCCTTGGGCTGTTTCGGTGCTGAGTAGTAAATGATGTCTTGGTAGTTAATCGTAGGATACTTAACACTAGGCCAGACAGGCTCTGTCATCTTTTGCCACTGACGGTAGGCTTTGAGGCGAAACTCCAGCATGAACTCTGGCTCATTCTTCTTAGCTGAGATCAAGCGGATTACATCTTCATCCAAACCCCGTGGAATGGTGTCTGCCTCAATATCGGTAACAAAGCCGTACTTGTAGGGCTGATTGATTAGGGTCTTGACAGTAGCAGTCATTGGTAGTCTTCTCTCGTGTTCA
>JAFASY010000166.1 GCA_019244235.1 Chroococcidiopsidaceae cyanobacterium CP_BM_ER_R8_30 | reverse complement strand
TATAAAGGATGTCTATCAGTTCATCAGTGACAGCCTCTGGGTTGCGATAAACTTGGAGCAGTGTGCGCCGGATCTGAGATTTTTGGCGGATACGGTTAAAGAGGAATGCTCCCGTTACCTTGGAACGAACGAGTTTGTTGAAGGCTGCCATAACTAGCCGTAAAGGTGGATTCAGTTCGTGGGGACGATGACTTAACCCACCAGCACAGTTAATTAAAATGCCGCCAGCGGCAGTTTCAGGATAATCCGCTACCACCATTAGGCTCAGCAACGCTCCGATCGAGTTGCCAATAAATACAGCGGGTTCCTGAATATGTACGTCGCAGAAATCTTTAAGCAACTGCTCCCACAATTCTAGGGTGTAATTTAAAGGAGGCTTATCGGAACTGCCAAAGCCTAGTAGATCTAGAGCAAATACCCGGTAGCCAGCAGCCGCTAGCGTCGGAATGTTTTTGCGCCAGTGTCCAAGAGAGGCACCAAAACCATGTATCAGCACCAGTGGGCGTCCAGCTCCCAAAACAGTGTACTGAATCTTGTGACCTTGCCAATTCCAAGTCAGTTTTTCAAAGAGGCTTGCAGAGGTTAATTGCTGAGTCGTCACCGTGGTTCATTAAGATTCGTAAAGTCTTCTTCTATAGTAGTATTTTTCGAGTGTCAGGGGGCGCAGCTCGATGGATTTGCCGCTAGTCTATCACCCAGATTATGTTGTGCCGCTGCCTGAAGGGCATCGCTTTCCCATGGCGAAGTTTCGGCAACTGTACGAACTGTTGCTAGATGATGGAGTTGCTGCTCCAGAACAATTTCATACGCCTCAACGTCCACCTCAAGAGTGGATTGAGTTGGTTCATACACCTGATTACGTTTGGGCTTACTGTGATGGAACGCTCGATTCTAAAGCTCAGCGCCGTATTGGGCTGCCTTGGAGTCCAGGGCTAGTGAATCGAACCTGTACGGCAGTAGGTGGCACGATTTTGACAGCTCAACTGGCACTAAGTCAAGGCTTGGCTTGCAATACTGCTGGTGGGACTCACCACGCGTTTCCTAGTTATGGTTCTGGTTTTTGTATCTTTAACGATCTAGCGATCGCTGCTCGTGTCCTCCAGCAATTAGGTCTTGTGCGCAAGATATTGATTGTCGATCTAGACGTTCATCAAGGAGATGGTACCGCTTTCATCTTTCAAAACGACAAAAGTGTCTTCACTTTCTCAATGCACTGTGAAGTCAATTTTCCTGGCACCAAACAAAAAAGCGATCTAGATGTCCCCCTTAAGGTAGGTATGGAGGATGATACTTATCTCCAAATCCTGGCAAGCCATCTGGCAGATTTACTATTAGACGTCGAGCCAGACTTAGTTCTATACGATGCTGGAGTTGACCCTCACATTGGCGATCGCCTGGGAAAATTAGCCCTCACCGACACTGGCATCTTCCGTCGCGAAATGCAGGTTTTGAGTACTTGCATAGCGGCTGGATATCCCGTTGCCTGTGTCATTGGCGGCGGCTATGCTGACGATCTCAAAGGCTTAGTCTACCGCCACTCCCTACTCCATAGAGCTGCAAGCGAGGTTTATTGTCTATATCGGCTTTGAGCTTAAAGCAATTGCTAATCCCGCCATAAGGCTATACCACCCAATAAGCCATCTTCATTCGGCACAATTTTGACGTTTGCTGGTAGCTCGATGCTGACCTTTTTCGCGTTGCCGCCGCCGATGTAGAGGTAGTCATAATTGAACAAACTCTGCAACGAGACAAGTGCTTTTTCTAGGCGCTCGTTCCATTTAGCTTTACCAGCATTATCTAATGTCGCCCGCCCTAGTTGTTGCTCGTAGGTTCTGCAGCTCTACCCCATGCTCAGAAATTGCCGCGTATCCTTGAATATCAGCATCGTTGGCAACCCGCACTAGCTTACCCAAAAGATGGAAGAGTTTTGTTGCTAGATCAAACCCCACCCAATCTGGACTGAGATTAACTGCGGTTTTGGTAATGCCGTTATGTACTACACCAGGGAAACCTACTGTCACTCGGTCAAAGTTCCCTTGACCTGCTGCTAACTCAACGATAGCGGCAATCACTGCAGTCGGATTTGCAGGGCGAGGTGTTTCCACACAGCTGCGTTCAGTCTGGGGATGCCCGTTTTGGTCTAGAATCATCACCTTAATACCACTACCCCCGATGTCTACTGCTAAAGTCTGTATAGTGTTTTCTTGAGTCATTGGGGCTGTTCTGCTTTATGAAAGAGTAAGCTTATGGGTCAAGTATTTCTAGTACTGCTTTCTGGCATCTGTATTAACCGATACTAATTTACCAACCCACTTTGACACTATCTTCATCAGGACTGCCTGACCTCACTCAGGCTCAACTTGAGGCTTGGGCAGTTCAAGCCCGTACTCATGCCCTTGAGGGCTATTTACCAGATTATATCCCTCTGCTTGCTCAAGCTAATCCTACCTGGTTTGCTGTGCAGGTTAAGGGTGAAGGCAATCGACTGCATACATTTGGTGACACCAGTCTATCGTTTCCACTGATGAGCGTGGTCAAGCCGTTTGTTTTGCTATTTTTGCTGGAGCAGTTGGGAAGAGCGGCAGTATTCTCACAGGTTGGCATGGAACCTTCTGACGCACCGTTTAATTCCTTAATACAACTACAAGCAGACCAGGGATGGCCCCGCAACCCAATGATTAATAGTGGTGCAATTGTCTTGGCATCCCTAATACCAGGTCAAGATGCGCACACTCGCTGCGAAGGTTTGCGCCAGTGGCTCAACCAACGGGCAGACTGTCAGCTGTTTCTAGATAAGCAAATGCTGAATTCTGTGCTGTCACTAACGAATGAAAGGAATAGAGCCCTGATGAGTCTGCTAGAGCAGACTCATCATCTGGAGGCAGGGGAGGTGGCTTTAGATACATATAACTACGTTTGCTGCCTATCTGGAACCGTTGCTGATCTATCCCGTATAGGAATGCTGCTAGTGCAAGGCAAAGGGGTAGTATCGCCAGAACACAGCCGTGTAGTTAATGCTATCATGACCACTTGTGGACTATACGAAGCATCTGGACGCTTTGCCGTTCAGGTAGGTCTACCAACGAAGTCAGGAGTGAGTGGTGCCATGCTATCGGTGGTACCAAACCAGGGAGTGATCGCTTGTTACAGCCCCCCGCTCGATCTGATGGGGAATTCAAAGGCCAGTCAGTTTTTTTTGCAGCAAATGGTACAAGCTCTGCGCCTAAGTGTGTTTGGATAGATAGAGGGGTAGATGCAATTTTTCGTCTGCCTCGATACACTTTAGGGCATAACAGAGACTCAACAAGAGCTGAGGAGAAAAACGTGCTGCTATCGAAAGGCTTCGAAATAGAGATTTACACTGGTACACCTCAGGGTGACATTGTCGGTCTCTCAGACAAAATCGTAGCGTCTTTGGACGGATTTGTACGGGAGCCAGATAGCCGCAATGTGGAATATACAACTGCGCCCTCTTGTAGCTACGAGCAACTGCTATGTAATCTGGTGCGTCCTCGACTACGGCTTAGAGAATATCTTAAGCGACTGGGTAACTATACTCTAATTCCTGGCAGTACTCTATCTTTGGGTGGTAGCGATCACTTTTGGCGTTCCGATCCTGACAACCCATATCATACTTACATTGAGCAAACCTACGGCACCAAAGTCGTGACAGCCAGCGTGCATATCAACATTGGGATCAGCGATCCTGAGACTCTCATGCGAGCTTGTCGCTTGGTTCGGGTGGAAGCTCCCCTATACCTCGCTCTTAGTGCCTCATCCCCGTTTCTCGATGGTCATACTACTGGATACCACTCCACACGCTGGGGGCTCTTTCCCCAAACCCCTGCTCATGTCCCTCTATTTGAAAGCCACGCTCATCATATCCAATGGGTTGAAGCCCAGTTAGCGGCAGGGACAATGCAAAATGTGCGACACCTCTGGGTATCTGTGCGTCCAAATGGCGATCGCCGTCCTTACGACCTTAATCGCCTCGAACTCAGAATTTGTGATTTGGTTGTAGATCCTATTGCTCTACTCGCGATCTGCGCTTTGCTAGAAGCCCGACTGTTGCAGCTCATTGAAGAGCCCCAACTTGATCCTTTGGAAACAAGCTTCTTCCCGGCGGCTACCCGCGCCGAAGACTTACTGAACCTCACTTCTATGAATGAAGCAGCGGCTGCTCGTCACAGTCTCGATGCTCAATTAACACACTGGCAAGATGGAAGAACTATCTTAGCCAGAGATTGGATTGCAGAAATTTATCAAGAAGTTTGGGCGATCACTAAACAACGAGGCTTTAACTGTTTCCTCTCGCCTTTGCCAAAAATTCTGCGAGAGGGAAATGAAGCGCAGCAGTGGTTGACATTGCACTCCTATGGCTTTGATGCTCGACAGATAATTGTCCAAGCAAGTTTAGCGTTACAAGAGAGAGAGCAAGAACTGGAGGACAAGTTGTGTGCGTCCTTAGTTGCCTAGTTCAACAGAGGAGAATTAAGAATATCTAATCAATTCACTGTAGTTAGCCGTTATTAGAAAAACATATATATACCTCTATCTAAAGATAGATTTACACCTACTACCAATTATTGTTCCTGCTCCACTGGCCTTGTCAGGGGCTATACCCCAAATCCTGTTCTCGTCATGCCTCAGGTTGTCCTCATTCAACCGCAAATTCCCCCCAATACAGGCAATATTGCCCGCACATGTGCTGCAACAAAGACTGAATTGCATTTGGTAGGACCGCTAGGATTTGAAATTAGCGATCGGTACCTAAAACGAGCTGGTTTGGACTACTGGCCCTACGTTAACCTGCATTATCATGACTCTCTCGCTGCCTTCCAAAACTATCACCACCAGTGCGGAGGGCGCTGGATTGGTTTCAGCGTGGCTGGTCGTTTTAGTCATGTCAGTTTCCAGTTTCAACCAAATGATTGGCTGTTGTTTGGCAGTGAAACGACTGGTTTGCCATCGTCTGTTCTGTCAGCTTGTGCAGCAACTGTCTATATTCCCATGACACAGCCATTTGTCCGTAGCTTAAATCTCTCAGTCAGCGTAGCTGTAGGTCTGTTTGAAGTGCGTCGTCAGCTCGGCTATTTAAAGTAAATCTAGTTTCAAAATGATTGCATAGCTTAATCAGATTTAGCGGCTATATCAATTTAATTGCTTATATATCTATAAAATAATTAATTGTCGCTTCACTCTTGATCAAATTGCTGCAACAAATTAAGGCGTAGTTTGTGTACTAATGGGTTAAGCCACCACGGCACGATTAAACTGTCCTTACCATAAAAAAGACAAGATTTATATAAGAAATTGATATATGCAATTTGATTTATTACGGTGTTCAAGCGATAGATTTTGTTGATCCTACAGCTGCTGTTAAAAAGGGACAGAAAACCTTGAAAGTAAGTAAGACCAACTATTTAAGCTATTCTGCTTTATATTCTGTCGAACTCAGATCTAAAAAATCGGAATAAGATCACAGGCTTGTCTAAAGCAGAAGGATCAGCGTAAATTCTCCTCTTGTATTTACTCAGACGGATAAAGCGTTGAAACTTGAACGGTCCTACAGAGACTCCATCCACCTTTAGATGAGGCATAGCACCTATCTTAAGGTAGAAAAACTGCTCTGGTGATTCTGTAGCTATCAATCAGCATCAATGTCCTGCCTATTGAAGGGCAACTTATTTGTGGAGTAAACATCAAAGCCAAAGCTTGTGAGGAGTTGATTTGGCACAAGAACAAGAAGTAGTTGATTTAAAACATTGACTTGTCAAGATTCAATCTAGTTGAGACCAGTCAAGCGCTAGTGTTCATAGGAGGTCGTTTTTGAAACGAGCATTGACGAAGAAGCTTAAAGCACGTCCTGTAGGTGCAACTGGTAGCAGTGACTTGGGGGGAGTCCTCCAGTTAGTCCATTCACAACTCAAAGGTCAGCCGGAGGCAGCTCCGGCTGCTGCTTTGAGCAAGCTCAAGGCAGGCCTTTTGAAAGCTCCAGCGCCTCAAGAGTGCAAGTTCAAGCGGCGAGTTCGCACCTCAGCTGCCATGACTGGCTTAGCAGTCTCACTCGGAGCGTCCAGCCTGTTAATGCCTGGGCCAAGTGGTTACAGCGCGCTTGCTGCTGGACCAGTAGCGAACCACCAAGTGCAACAGAGTCTGGCGGAGTTGAAGTCTGAGGAGTCAAACAATTCATCGGCAAACAATATTGCACTAGCAGAGCCTGCTGTCCAAAACTTGCAAACTGAGGTTCAGAGATTACAGGAGAAGTACCCTGCTCAGCCAATAAACAGTCAGGATAGCTTTGATGCAGCCGTGCCGATGTCGTCTCCTGCACCTAGTACAGTTGACTTTGAACCGATTAATCTTTCTCAACCAGAGTCCCTCCTCGCTCAAGCAGCTGAACTCCTACAGCCTATAGAGCAAGGGCAGCCGCCAACTGTAAGTCCAACGGCTCCAGCTTTATTACAGCCCTTGGCAACGGCACCCACGGATGGTAGTGTATCTGCGCCGTTTCAGTTTCTCAACGGTCAAACAATTTCTCCAGGGTTACCACCTTTGGCAGCAGCAGATCTTTACCTGCCTAAATCTTTAATGGCCTTCAGGGGTTACATTTGGCCTACAAAGGGTGTCTTAACTTCTCCCTTTGGCTGGCGCTGGGGTCACATACATCCAGGGATTGACATTGCGGCTCCAGTTGGAACACCTGTGTTCGCGGCAGCACCAGGTGTCGTGATAACAGCTGGTTGGAACTCCGGTGGTTACGGCAACGTTGTAGATATCCGGCATCCAGATGGTAGTCTTACGCGCTATGCTCACAACAGTCGGCTGCTGGTGCGGACTGGGCAACAGGTTCAGCAAGGTCAGGAGATTTCTGAAATGGGCAGCACTGGCCTCAGTACTGGACCGCACTGTCACTTTGAGGTGCATCCACCCGGTCACGGAGCAGTTAATCCGATAGCCTATTTGCCACATTAACATTCATAGGAGGAACTGAGTAGCTAGCCGAGGGATCATAAGAGGTCCCTCAGTCTATCTAAATGGAGCGAGAGGACTCCCGTTAACCTTCGGTGTAACGGGATGATGAATCGCGACCAGCAAAAAACTCTCGCGATAGCAAATCATTTTTAGGTTGGTTTTGGTTCTCGACATATTGCTTTAATTGTTGGACTGTAACTCCACCACAACTAGCTACAAAGTACGCACCAGTCCAAAAATAAGGCTT
>JAFASY010000150.1 GCA_019244235.1 Chroococcidiopsidaceae cyanobacterium CP_BM_ER_R8_30 | reverse complement strand
GTCTTAGCGGTGGCGAGCGATCAAATCCCACCGACCATCAATCTGGTAACTCCTGATCCAGAGTGCGATTTGGATTACGTCCCTAATTTTGCTCGCGCTCAAACGGTTGAGGTAGCACTATCGAATTCTTTTGGATTCGGCGGTCATAACGTCACTTTAGCCTTCAAGAAGTATGTTTAGGTATTAAAGGACGCATAATTTACCCACCTCCTTGCCCGTCACCTCAGCGAATGGGATGATGGGAATACTGCTTTGGGGCGGTTCATTGCATCCCCTTTCATGCTTAGCTAAATGTCAATGCCAACCTGTCGTTAACCACAAGAGATTATGGCTGTTGCAACCCAATCCCTCGAAGAACTGTGCATCAATTCCATCCGCTTTCTGGCGATTGACGCTGTAGAGAAGGCGAAGTCAGGTCATCCAGGGCTGCCGATGGGCGCAGCTCCGATGGCATTTATCCTGTGGGATCGCTTTATGCGGTTCAACCCCAAGAATGAAGGCTGGTTCAATCGTGATCGCTTTGTGCTGTCAGCGGGGCATGGCTCGATGTTGCAGTATGCCATGCTCTACCTAACTGGTTACAATAGCATGACGCTTGACGATCTCAAGCAGTTTCGCCAGTGGGGATCGAAAACTCCAGGACACCCCGAAAATCATATGACCCCTGGTATCGAGGTGACAACTGGACCATTGGGACAAGGTATCTCCAACGCTGTCGGCATCGCGGTTGCTGAAGCCAACCTAGCTGCCCGCTTTAATAAACCCGATTTTCCGATCATTGACCACTATACCTACGTCATTGCCAGTGATGGAGACATGATGGAGGGAGTGGCTTCAGAAGCCTGCTCTCTGGCTGGTCACTGGGGGTTAGGTAAACTCATCGTTCTATACGACGATAATAAGATTTCCCTTGATGGCAGCACTGACCTATCCTTCACTGAGGACGTAGGTAAGCGGTTTGAGGCTTATGACTGGCATGTGCAAACAGTAGAAGACGGTAATACCGATCTAGATGCAATCCAGCAGGCGATCGAAACTGCCAGAGCTGTCACTGACAAGCCATCTCTAATTAAGGTTCGCACTACAATTGGCTATGGCTCCCCTAATAAAGCAAATACTCACGACGCCCACGGCTCAGCGCTTGGCGCAGACGAAGTGAAAGCTACTCGCGAACATCTCGGTTGGCAGTATGAGCCCTTTGTGGTACCAGAAGATGCCCTCAACCGTTTCCGTCAGGCAATTGAGCGTGGGGCTAAGTGGGAACAGGAGTGGAACCAGCTTTTTGCTGCCTACAAAGAGAAATATCCGCAGGATGCCCAGAAGCTAGAGGAAATGTGGAGTCGGACACTTCCTGCTGGCTGGGATAAGTGCCTGCCAACTTTCAAGCCTGAAGATAAGGGAGATGCCACTCGGAATCATTCGGGCAAAATCCTAAATGCGATTGCAGAAGTTGTCCCAGAACTTATAGGCGGCTCTGCTGACTTGTTTACTTCAAACAAAACCCTGTTAAAATCTGGTGGGAATTTTGCAAAAGGTCATTACGAGGGTCGCAACCTTTGGTTTGGGGTACGCGAACATGGTATGGGAGCGATTTGTAATGGGATTGCAGGTCATGGTGCTTTGATTCCCTTCTGTTCGACGTTCTTGACTTTTACCGACTACATGCGAGGTGCAATCCGCATTTCGAATTTGTCACGCTCAGGTGTTCTGTATATCATGACCCACGACTCCGTAGCACTGGGGGAAGATGGTCCAACACACCAATCCATTGAGCATTTCGCTGCCCTTAGAGCTATTCCTGAGTTAGTCGTAATTCGCCCAGCAGATGGCAACGAGACCTCTGGGGCTTATAAGGTAGCAATTGAAAATCGCGATCTTCCTACACTTCTAGGACTGTCTCGACAAACTCTGCCTAACCTAGCTGGCTCTTCGATCGAGGGTGTAACCAAGGGTGGCTACATTCTCTCTGATAGCGATGGTACGCCCGATTTAATTCTGATCGGCACTGGTAGCGAAACTCAACTTTGTGTCAAGGCAGCCGAACAGTTACGGAAAGAAGGTAAGAAAATCCGAGTTGTCTCTTTGCCCAGTTGGGAACTGTTCGATCAACAGGATGAGCAGTATCGGGAATCTGTATTGCCTAAAACTGTGACCAAGCGAGTGTCTGTGGAAGCAGGCTCTACCTTTGGCTGGTGCCGTTATGTTGGTAGCGAGGGAATCGCGATTGGGATTGATCATTTTGGCGCTTCAGCCCCTGGTGAAGTTGCCCTAGAAAAGTTCGGCTTCACGGTGGATAACGTTGTAGCTAAGGCAAAGACATTGTTCGACTAATATCCCCTGCTTATACAAAAGAGCTGTTAATCGGGTAGGTAACTACAGTCTCCACCCGATTTTTCTCTAGGGATAATCCTACGTCCTTGCTTGAGTTCTACGTAATTCTCCCTAAAAAAGAGCCCTGATAACCAGGACTTCTTTGGAGGGTGACCCACAACAAGCTTATCTGCTATTACAATATCAATCCAGACCTTTCTTAATAACCGCAAAAACACTGGAGTTTTTAGTGAGAGGTTATGAAGTATTGCGGAAATTACTTAGTTCGTACAAAAGGCCTCTCGGTGTATTGGGAGGCAAGTGCGAAAAATCTACGTGTTCCATTGGAGCAACTAGCTGTTTAGCTTTTCTAACTTAGTGCCGCAGAGTTTACAAAATTTAGCATCAGTATCGTGTAAAGATAAGCTACAGGTAGGACAAAGAGTTTCTACGTAGTTAGCTGTTTTAACCAGTTGCTTTATTAGATCTCCCAATTGCCAAGGAATCAGAGCAATACCTGTCAAAATCATGAGGACAGTCATCAGGCGACCTCCTCCTGAAATCGGAATGACATCACCAAACCCAACGGTTGTCATTGTTACAACAGAGAAATAGACCGCATCAAAAAAAGTATTAAAATCTTTAGGGTTGACTGGATGTTCAACTTGATAAATTAATCCTGAGTAGATAAAGATAATAGAGAATATCGTGAACAATATTCGAGAAAAAATCATGCTATCTTCGGTGCTAACACGACCGAAAAAAACTCGACCTTCTAGGAATCGGATTAACCGCAAAATTCTGAACCAACGCAAGATACGGATAAAGCTTATATCCAGCGTTCCTAAAAATACTGGTAATATCGCCACCAAATCAATAATGGAATAAAGGTTGAATAAATACTTTATTTTTGACTCAGCACACCATAAACGCAATAAATATTCCACGACGAAAAGCAATAGAATTATGTAGTCTATAGTGTCAATCTTATTACGTAACAAAGTTGGTATTGCATAAGTATCAACAACAAAAATAGCGGAAGAAAATAGAACTAGAATAGTTAAAGTTAGATTAATAGCTCTACCAATTGGCGTTTCAACATCTTCTAGATAAAAGGCAATGTTTCGTTTTAGTAACACGGTGAATAACATCAAACAATGAAGCCACTAGAAAGTTTTATAGAAGATTTCATTTCTGGATATATTTATCCTCAGTTTAAGCTCAAGCACAAGTACAGGAGAAGTATGAAAATTGAAGATTTCATGAAGCTAGCGTTGACCGAAGCAAGGCAGGGAGACGCTCCTTACGGAGCGGTAATTGTTAAAGATAACGAAGTGATTGCTAAAGGGCACAATACTGTCAAGAGGAATAGCGATCCCTCAGCTCATGCAGAAATAAACGCAATTCGCAGTTTAACGACTAGACTAAAAAAAACGACTTTGAATGGTTCTATTTTATACACAACTGCTGAACCTTGCCCAATGTGTGCCACGGCTTGTATCTGGGCAGGTATATCAGAAATTGTATTTGGTGCTTCTATTCAAGATCTGATTCAGATAAATCAATTGCAAGTCAATATATCTTGTCAAGAAATAATAGCTAAGGGATTCAAGAAGATCGCAGTGACGCCTGGTATCTTGAAGCAAGAGTGTATAGAGTTATTCAAATAAAAATGAAGGTCATAGATCAAAGTATGACTTTATCTTCACATGGCTAGCAAAATTTGCTCTATAGAATCATAATGGCAAACAAAAATCAAATTCAACAACAACATGCAACTCAAACTATTGCCAATCTTAGCTGGAGCGATTGCTGCGTACAGTCTGGTTGTGGGTATTCCGCTTGCAGCTAAAGCCGAATCACTATCCCAGCCCAGCCCAACGACCTCTGGACAGGGGCAGAGCCAATCTCCCTTAGCAGGCGTCAAACTGAGTCAGCAACAACAAGACCAACTAGATCAAATTAGAAGCAATACGCGCACTCAAATTCAGAAGGTCCTAACCTCAGAACAACAAAATCGGTATCGGGCTGCCATCCAATCTGGTCAAGGGCAACAGGCTGCTGTTGCAGCAATGAATTTATCTGAAAATCAAAAAAAACAGCTCCAGCAAATTGTGCAATCAGCTAGAGCTCAGACAACTGCTGTCTTCACCCCACGACAGCGGCAGCAGATTCAGCAAAACATCCAAAAGATGAGGCAGCAGAACCAGTGAGGAGTATTCTCTAATCCTTACCCCCTCCCCCTGCATATTTGAACTGAGTCGGATCGGTTAAGATGACTAAGCACAAGTGAATCGTAACAGTGTAGGGAAACATCGGTGTAAATCCGAGGCTGTGCCGCAGCTGTAAGCAAGGTGATGAGAGCTGAGCCACAAGTGTTGCTGCTCCAGACTTTGTCAGCCAGAATGCCTACCTGAATACTTGCTCACTCTACTCCCTGCGTCGCACAGGATAAGGAGATTTGATTAAATGCTGAGTGTCAACGCCACAAATTTGACTGGACCAGAACATCTAGATGCTCAACCGCATACACTGCCACCCCTACCGCTCAACCGCCCTTTATTAATGATTGGTCATGGAACTAAGGATGAAGCAGGGCGGCAAAGCTTTCTGGATTTAGCTACTGCATATCAAGCTTTAGATACCTCACGTCCTGTCCTCCCCTGTTTTCTGGAACTTACTGCTCCCACAATTCAGGAGGGAGTCGATTGGTGTATAACTCAGGGCTATACTGAACTTTCCGTACTGCCGATTCTTTTATTTGCCGCACGACATAATAAGTTTGACGTTACCAAAGAATTGGATCTAGCGCGTCAACGCTATCCTCAGCTTAAGTTTCACTACGGTCGTCATTTCGGAATTACACCTGAGATTCTTGCTTTGTGGAGATATCGTCTACAACAGTTGGATCAGCCCCAGTACAACCCCCGTGAAATCTCTTGCGCTAGCACTGTCCTACTGGTTGTTGGTCGTGGTTCTAGCGACCCTGATGCTAATAGTGATGTTTACAAACTAGCTCGTATACTGTGGGAAGGCAGTGGCTATTCGACTGTTGAAACCTGTTTTATCGGCATCACCCACCCCCGGCTAGAAGAAGGCTTTCGCCGCGCCCGTCTCTACAAACCTGAGCGCATCATTGTTTTGCCTTACTTTCTCTTCACTGGTCTTCTAGTCAAGAAGATTTTTGATATCACTGCTCAACAGCAAGAGCAATACCCGCACATTTCCATCACCTGTTTGCCAGAAATGGGAATTCAGCCTCAATTATTTTCTGTTATCCGAGAGCGGGAAATTGAAACCCAGCTTGGGCAAGTGCAAATGAATTGTGAAATGTGCAAATTCCGGCTAGCAGCTGTAACACATCATAGGCATGAGCATCACCATCACGGTCATGAACATCACCACAGTTCTCACGCTACCACTGACCCTTATGCTGATTTAGAGAGTTACCACCAAAAAATCTGGCATGTTCCTTAGGTTGAGCCACATCCCTCCCCAACATGAGCGCCGTGCCGGAGCTGCCTCCGGCAATCCCTTGAGTTTCTTGTTAAAGTGAGTACTGTTTTCCCCTGTTCGCAATCGGTACTCCCATAATTTATGTCTCAAGAATTTGTCATAGGTGAGAGAGTCCGTGTGGTAGCGCTGCCACCTTATGTCAAAACTGCTGAACCAATGCCGATGCTTCGCCCTCCTGATGTGATTCAGATCGGTGAAGAAGGTGTCGTTATTGACCAGCGTCCAGGGGGGTACTGGAGTGTTCACTTCGCCTCCGGAACCTTTTTAATGGATAGGCAGTATATTGAGGCAACAGTTAGCACTCCGACAACTGACCAGTCTGTAGCCGAACATGTAGAGCCATCATCACAACAGAGACAGGAAAAAGTCTGAACCTTATTTTCTTAGAGGAGTCACGAGTCAGGGAAAGATTCCTCTCACTGACCTCTGACTCCCAATTCCTATCCCCTTCTTGTAAACTTATGTAAAGTATAGTTTTGAGTTGGCGAAATGTTATCTCGTCGTATCTTTCTTGGCACTCTTTTAACCTGTTATTTCGCCGTCCTAACCTGGTTGATTGCCCCAGAAGCGATCGCCATAGGTGGCAAACTTCCCACAATTGGTCAACCAGCTCCAGCTTTCACCCTGCCCACTAACATCGGCAATGGTAGCGTCTCCCTCTCTGACTGGCGCGGCAAATGGGTAGTGCTTTACTTTTATCCCAAAGATTTCACAGCAGGTTGCACCTTAGAAGCACGTCGGTTCCAGCAGGATTTGCCAAAGTATCTGGACAAAAACACCCAGATTATTGGTATCAGTGCTGATTCTGTTGATTCCCATGCAGAATTTTGTGATTCAGAAGATTTAAAGTTCCCTTTACTAGCTGATACTACTGGCGCTGTGAGTAAAGCTTATGGTTCCTGGATGGGCTTTGTCTCAGTACGTCACAGTTTTATCATTGATCCAGATGGCATTCTACGCGAGAGTTTTGTGAAGGTTAATCCTGCTATCCACAGCACAGAGGTTTTGGCTCGAATCAATGAATTGCAGGCAGCTACTTCTCGATCTAGCCAGATAATGTAGATCTTCACCAGTATTATTCTAGTTGAAAAGCATGATTGTACCGCAAAGTTGCCATCTAGGTGTAGCGGCAGGAATGGCAGCACTACAAGTTTTCTACAACCTTGCGACAGGAATTTGGAATACGGCTGAGTGGTGGAATTCTGCCAATGCTTTAGAGACAACGATTGACTATTCCCTGCTTAGTGATACTCTCACCTATCGTGGCAATATCTTCAATACGTTCGAAAAGTATAAGAGTAGTCACTTCATCGACCCTTGGTTTTATGATGACGAGGGTTGGTGGGCACTTACCTGGATTAAAGCATACGATTTGACTGGTGAACCTCGATATCTTGAGATGGCTAAGATCATCTTTAACGATATGAAGAGAGGTTGGGACTCAACTTGTGGCGGTGGTCTTTGGTGGAAGAGACAAAAGCAGCAGCAGCAGTACAAAAATGCCATTACTAATGAGTTATTTTTATCGGTTGCTGCCAAGTTGCACCTACGTAGCCCAGGTGATAGTGGACCAGGAAGCTATATAGACTGGGCAAAACGGGAATGGAACTGGTTTAGACAGACTGGGCTCATCAACCGTAACCATTTGATTAATGATGGGCTCGATAGCGTCTGTCAGAATAATAGACAAACAACTTGGACCTACAACCAAGGGGTTATTCTCGGTGGTTTGGTCGATCTTTATAAAAGTACACAGAATCCTTTATTGCTCACCCAGGCACAGGCGATCGCTGATGCAGCTATTCACACACTAGCCCCTAACGGCATCTTACAAGAGCCGTGCGACTCCAACTGTGGTGGTGAAGGTGCAGAGTTTAAAGGTGTCTTCATACGCAACCTTTACGACCTCTACCAAGTCACAAACAAACAGCTTTATAAAGATTTTATTATTAAGAATGCAGACTCAATTTGGTCAAACAGAAATCGCGATAACCAGTTTGGATTCAGTTGGGCTAAAGCCATTGACAGTGCTGATGCTACACGGCAAAGTGCTGCGCTTGACGCCATCAATGCTGCTATTTTCTTGGGAACAAGAGGGATAACCTATCAAGCCGAAAATGCTTCACTTCATCAACTACCAATAGCAGCTGGTTATAATGGAGCTCGCGGCAGAGGCTACATAGTAGATTGGAACCATGATGGGCAGTCTATAACTTTCAATGTTAACGTGGCGTGTTCCGGCAAGTACAATTTAGTATTTCGCTATGCCGCAGCGGATAGCAATGCCTCCCGCTCTATCAATGTGAATGGCCAGATGATTGTTGGAAACCAAATATTTCCAGGTACCAAAAGCTGGAATCGTTGGCAAAGTATCGTAGTTTCTAAAGTATGGCTCAATGCTGGTAACAACTCTGTGACCGTTAGCTTTAACAGCTTTAAGGGTAGCAGTAACTGGCTAAATCTGGATGAGATGACGATTCAATGAATTTTATTTTATGGTAAAGTTCCCCCATTTCTATGACGTTCTATAGCAGTCCTGTCTAACTTAGTGAAAACTATTTTTTTTGACGAACCGCCAAGAGCGCTCCCAGCGAAGCGAAGCGCGTTAGAGTGCCAAGAAAAGAAAGAGAGATTTTTAAGGAATCACTCAGAAGTGATATAGTATTCCTGAAATAGTTTGAAAACTTTATTGTCCAGTGCAGTGGAAAGTTTTGCTGCAATGACGCTGCTTTTAACCCAATGAAAAGGTTGGGGAAAGCTAAGTTCTTGCCAAGGAAGGCTATCCGCAGTTACATCTAGATTGGCAACCAGAGCTTTGCCAGAAATCCGATGGTGAGTAATCGTATGAGAAAATTTATTTGGTAACTCAAATTGCAGTTTGCTTAAAGAGCTTAATGCTTTTTCGACTGCTGGTCTATCAATTTCAGGGATCAACGGAAAACCTATAGTTTTGCATAAAAAACCTACTTCCCTTTCTACGAGAGCAAGTGTATCAGTTGACTTGTGCCAAAGTAGAAGAGCAGCTAATTCTACATCTACAAAATCACGTCGCGGCTTTTTGGGAGGACACTCAGCAATGCAATTTCTTGCCAAAGCTTGGCAGTGCTGCTGCAATGGACATAGAGTACACAAAGGTTTCGTTTTGCGACAGACAGTTGCCCCCAGCTCCATCATGGCTTGATTAAAATCGCCAGGACGATCGCCAGGAATCATGTGAGCTAGATGAGCCTGAATGACTGAGCGCCCAGACTGACTCCACACATCTTGGGATAAGGCAAGCAAACGACTTACAACCCGCACAACATTACCATCAATGCAAGCGACCTTTTCGTTGTGGCAAATACTGGCGATCGCAGCTGCAGTATATGGACCGCAACCAGGAATTTTAAGCCACTCCTGATACGATTGAGGAAAATAACTGTGAAGTTGCTCAACAATTAATTGAGCGCCCTGCTTTAAGTTACGGGCACGAGCATAATATCCTAGTCCTGACCAGAGTTGGTGCAGCGTTTCCTCTTCGCAAGTGGCAAGATCATATACAGTAGGGAGCTGCCGGATAAATTCCGCAAATTTTGGCACTACAGCGCTCAGAGTGGTTTGTTGGCTCATGACCTCGCAAACCCAAGTATGGTAGGTATCGATCTGATCGCGCCATGGTAGAGATCTGCGATGAGCGTCGTACCAAGCAAGGAGCTTCTTTACACACTGATTCACTTACAATCAACCACCAGTGGAAGGGCTTAATTGATTCACTTCGACAACTGACTTGTTAGTGGCTGGCACGAAATAGTCGCTATTAGGACTGGGAGCAACCTGTAGGAGCTCTTCTTCCCCAGTAATCAAGCGGGCACCACGTTTGCGAGTGAAATAGTTCCAGCCCCACTGGAGCATTACTATCAGCTTATTATCAAACTCAATCAGATAGAAGATATGGACAAATACCCAGACGAGCCAAGCCAAAAAACCAGAGAATTTGATGAAACCTAAGTCCACAACAGCAGCATTACGCCCAATCACAGCAAGACTGCCTCGATCTACGTAGCGGAACGGCGGTAGCTCTTTACCCTCCAGACGCTGTTGAAGCAGCGCCGCGATATACTCTCCTTCCTGCATTGCCACGGGTGCAACGCCAGGTAGTGGTTTACCATTCTGGTGAGAAAAACTTGCTAAATCCCCCACAACAAAAACATCGGGATGTCCTGGTATGCTCAAGTCTGGTTCGACAATCACCCGCCCCACACGATCAAGTTGTGCTTCTAAACGTTTAGAGAGTACCTCTGCTATTGGGGATGCCTTGACGCCAGCTGCCCACAAAATAGTTTTTGCGGGAATCTGTACTATGTGATTGCCCTGCTTGGTGGTAACGACATCATCGGCAATGTTTGTCACCATTGTCTTTGTCTGCACCGTCACGCCTAACCGCTTTAATGATGCTTCTGCTTGTGCAGATAGTTCTGGGGCATAGGGTGGTAAGATGCGGTCCATACCTTCTAGCAATAAAATTTGGGCTTCTGCGGTGTTAATATTGCGGAAATCTGTCTTTAGGGTACTGTAGGCAAGTTCTGCGATCGCGCCAGCCAACTCTACCCCAGTTGGTCCACCACCCACTAACACAAAGGTTAACCAAGCACGGCGTTTCTCTGGATCTGTTTCCTTTTCCGCAGCTTCAAACGCCATGAAAATGCGTCGCCGCATAGAGAGCGCATCTTCCACCGTTTTCAATCCGGGAGCAACTGTTTCCCAGTGGTCGTTGCCAAAGTAGTGGTGGCTAACGCCAGTGGCAACAATCAGGCTATCATAGTCCAATTCTTCGTTACGTAAGATCACTTTCCTCGCTGTGGGGTCAATATCAATGACTTCTCCCATCAGCACTTTCGTGTTGTGGTGACGCTTTAGGATCGAGCGCAGTGGGGATGAAATGTCTGCCGGAGATAAAGTCCCGGTTGCAACTTGATAAAGGAGCGGCTGAAATAGATGGAAGTTACGCTTATCAACTAAGGTAATGTTCATGGGAGCGTGACGCAGTGCTTTGGCAGCATAGAGTCCACCGAAGCCGCCACCGACAATCACGACTCGATGAGGAGATTGATTTTCGACAGCGTTTAGCATATGCAGTGACTCCCTTTTTTGGCTAACAGAACTTTGTTTACAGATCTTAACCTTAGCCTAGGGTGGAGACTGTTACAGATCTAGCCATTCTGCTCAAACAGCAGTTTTTAACAGCGATGTTCTTCTCCCCTGCCGCCCCTGCTTCCCCTGCCCTCTTCTCTCCCCCTGCCTCTTTGGTCAGGAGTCAATCCCCAAGTCTCGCAGTCGTTGGGCTAACTCTTCTGCCCTAGTTTGAGCTTCTTCTGCCCTAGCTTGAGCTTCTTCTGCTCGTTGTCTTTCTTGTTCTGCTCGTTGGAGTGCCAACTCCTTTTCTTGCCGCTCTTGTTCTGTCTCAGTTAAAACCCAGTTGCTCTCAGCGTCATACCAGCGCAACCACAATCTCTCAATGCCCTGATACTCGCCTTGCCACAGCCCTAAACCCAACTCTAGGTCAGGAATCCATATCCTGGGCTGCTCTAAATTTAGCTCCTGTTCCTGATAATGCCCTCCTGTCAATTGGAAGAACCTAACTCGGTTGGTATAGCGACTAAAAACCACGTAGTAAGGCACTCTTAATATTTGCTCGTAAACTTCCCATTTCTTAGGCGGTGTTTCCTTCGCTTTTTCATCTCCAGTAGATTTGCCATTCTCTCCCTCTAACGGGGTGCTAGCTTCTGACTGGTTAGCAGAACTGAGTCCTTCATCTGCTGCCGCTGCCTTGATGTTTGCTCCCAAGTCCTCTTTTGCAGTTCCAGGTGAAAGAAATTCCACAACGACAAGCGGACTCACTCCCTCTTGCCATATCACATAGCTCAAGCGCAGATCGACTTCGTCGTAGAGTCGGGGTACACCTACCGCGACAAACCAGTCGGGGCGTTTGTGCCAAAGGGGATGCCGAACATCGTAGTAGAGGTTGATGTCGGTACCTGCAAACATCTGCTGTGGAGGACAGCGATGAGAGCGACAAGTAAGAGTTAATAATTGGGGTTGTAGATCGTGAAATTCGTCGGGCAAACCGGGCTCCTGTGGATCTTCGCTGGGTAAATCATACATAGTAGGCAGCGTTTCTCTAGGGGAGCGAGGTGGATCAGTCTGCTCGATCCAAGGTTTTCTCTGAAACATGAGCTTTATAAATAGAAGGTAGCTACATCTTAATAGGTGTGGTCATATCCAGAATACTTTTTCCCACCCTGGAGCGATTGAGAGCATACAGCTATAGTAGGATAAA
>JAFASY010000096.1 GCA_019244235.1 Chroococcidiopsidaceae cyanobacterium CP_BM_ER_R8_30 | reverse complement strand
GGAGGTTTGGCACCTCGATGTCGGCTCATCGCAACCTGGGGCGGAAGTACGTCCCAAGGGTTGGGCTGTTCGCCCATTAAAGCGGTACGTGAGCTGGGTTCAGAACGTCGTGAGACAGTTCGGTCCATATCCGGTGCAGGCGCAAGAAGATTGAGAGGAGCCCTCCTTAGTACGAGAGGACCGGGAGGGACGCACCGCTGGTGTACCAGTTATCGTGCCAACGGTAGACGCTGGGTAGCCAAGTGCGGAGGAGATAACCGCTGAAAGCATCTAAGTGGGAAGCCCACCTCAAGATGAGTCTTCTCATGGCAATAAGCCAGTAAGGTCACAGGTAGAACACCTGTTGATAGGCAAGAGGTGGAAGTGCAGTAATGCATGCAGCCAACTTGTCCTAATAGACCGAGGGCTTGACCAAAAAAGGGAATGTCAATTAGCTCTTTTCTCGATGCAGTCTTCAGGGTGTTTGAGGATGAGGAGGCAAAACAATAGCTTCCTTGTCTGTCCCTTACAGGCTTCCTGGTGCCTTGGGCGCGGTGGAACCACACTGAATCCATCCCGAACTCAGAGGTGAAATGCTGCAGCGGCCACGATACTTTGGGGGTTGCCCCACGGGACAATAGCACGGTGCCAGGATAATATTTAAATAAGCCTCTTCTGTAAGAATTGCAGAAGAGGTTTCTGTTTGCTTTCCTTTTTTCGTGTTGAAACCGATAGCCTTTGAAGTGCAGGTGCCTGCCGACAAGCTTTGGAAGGCACAAACTTAGCGCTCACTAAATATGACAAAGGACTAAACAGCACTCATCTCTAGCATTCTTTGAATTGGTTTTAGTGCTGAAGAGCGGAGTTCCTTAGGAAGTGTAATTTCTGGAGTCCGATTTTTCATTGCCCAGAAGAGCTTTTCTAGAGTATTTAACCGCATGTAGGGGCATTCATTGCAAGCACAGCTATTCACAGGAGGGGCTGGGATGAAGCGTTTATGAGAAGCCTGCTTCTGCATTTGGTGAATAATTCCTGGCTCGGTAGCGACAATGAAGGCGCTAGCAGAACTTTGCTGGCAATACTTTAAAAGAGCGGTGGTGGAGCCAACGTAGCTAGCATGGCGCAGTACACTTGGTTCACACTCTGGGTGGGCAATGACTTCTGCTTCTGGATAAGCAATTTTGAGCTGGACAATCTTCTTCTCAGAAAAAGTTTCATGCACAATACATGCGCCTTGCCATAGTACCAAGTTTCGTCCAGTCTGTGCCATGACATATCGCCCTAAATTGCGATCTGGAGCAAAAATAATGGGCTTGTCTTCTGGAATCTGGCGTACAATTTCAACGGCGTTGGCACTGGTGCAAATGATATCGCTCATCGCCTTAATGGCAGCAGAGCAATTGACATAGGAAATAACTAGATGATTTGGATGAGCTGCCTTGAAAGCTGCAAATGCTTCTGGTGGACAAGTGTCTGCTAAAGAACATCCTGCTGCTAGATCTGGTAAAAGCACCTGCTTGTCAGGATTGAGAATCTTAGCCGTCTCTGCCATGAAATGGACTCCAGCAAAGACGATAACATCAGCATCAGTGCTAGCTGCCTGTCGGGAAAGCCCGAGAGAATCGCCAATATAGTCGGCAATGTCTTGAATATCTGGATCTTGGTAGTAGTGAGCTAAAATAACAGCATTCAGCTCCTGTTTGAGAGTTTTAATCGCTTCAAACAGGTCTAATGGTAGTACAGAAGATGTTCCGGTTAGATCTCGTTGCACAAGTGCAGCTGTAAACACAAGTTTTGCACCTAAGGTTAAGAGTAGTCATCTTCAGTAATTATAGTGTCTTTTACCAAAAGTAGCAGACTCGCGCTTAGACCTGTTTGCGACAGATCTAGTCTATAGAAGTGTCAAAATCGGTCATGCTTTTCTATGCTGAAGAGAGAAGGGCAAGGAAGATGGCATGACCAGTCAGATAAAACACGCTCAACCAATTAAAATCGCTGTTGTTGGGGATGTTCACGACCAATGGGAAGCAGATGACGGCATAGCCCTAGAGCAACTAGACATTGATTTAGTGTTGTTTGTGGGAGATTTTGGGAATGAGTCAGTGGATGTCGTCCGCACAATTGCTGCCCTTGACATCCCCAAAGCAGCTGTGTTTGGTAATCATGATGCTTGGTACTCGGCGACGGAGTGGGGTCGCAAGCAGTGCCCTTACAATCGCGAGCAAGAAGACTGGGTACAGCAACAGATAGATTTGCTGGGGGAAACCCATGTGGGCTATGGCAAGCTGGACTTTCCCAAGCTGAAGTTAACAGTGGTGGGTAGTCGTCCATTCACTTGGGGTGGAGAGGTATGGAAAAATGCTGACTTTTACCAAGAGCGGTTCGGGGTAAAGAATTTTGCAGAATCTACAGATCGAATGGTGGCAGCAGCGAAGAGTGCTGCATACAAAACAGTGATCTTTCTGGGGCACAATGGTCCAGTTGGGTTAGGTGATCGCCCAGAAGATCCTTGTGGTAAGGACTGGCAACCAATAGGAGGTGACTATGGGGATCCAGATTTTTCGGAGGCGATCGCCCAGACTCGCGCTGTTGGTAAAACGATTCCTCTAGTGACATTTGGTCATATGCACCATAAACTACGGCACACAAGCAAGCATCTGCGAACGCCTATCTATGCCAGTCAAGAGGGAACAGTTTATTTAAATGCAGCAAGCGTGCCTCGAATTGTGCAAACTGGAAGCGACCATCGCCGCAATTTCTCGATTGTATCCCTACAAGCTGGTGGTGTGTCCCAAATCTCGCTTGTCTGGGTAGGCAAAGATTTCACGGTGGCATCGGAACAGATTCTTTATCAGCAACCCAGTCAAGTCGTGCAGCCTGCATAGATGGTAAGATGTATGAGCGTTAGTTGGCTTCCAGATCAGCTTGACTGGTTGCTAATGGCTGACAACATAGCTGGAGAGGTGGCAGAGTGGTCGATTGCGCTCGGCTTGAAACCGAGTGAACCGAAAGGTTCCGAGAGTTCGAATCTCTCCCTCTCCGTCTGTTGACAAAAAATGGCCCCACCCGATTTCAATTGACGGCTTCCCCATAGCTAATGCCAGAGGACTCCGAGAGCTGATTGCTCAGGCTCCCCTCCACTCAAGCAACAAAAGTTGTTGAGGGTTCCCAGGCTCATCCACCAACGCAGATGATTTTCCTTGTCTTGCAACAGGCTCCTTGGGCGTTCTTTTATGAGCCAATTCGCATATGAGGGTTTCCCTCCGTAGGAAACTGGCATCCCTGTTTCCGAAGGACTTCCGGTACAGCATCCAAAGTAATTTCCGGCTCATCTAGACCGCGCCTCAACAGCACTTGTGCTGCATCAACATCTGCATCAGCGTGATGAGCACACTTCTCACAGATAAACTTCTCCTTGTCTCGGTTTGTTGGACTAATATGTCCACACTCACTGCACTCTTGAGAGCTAAACTTTGTTTAGCTCTCAAGAGTGCACCAGAACGCCTGCCCTTTCTGACAAAATCTTGACCTTCTGTTTGAGGGAGCCCCAAGCTGCATCAGCAATAGACTTGTTCAGCCCAGATTTAGCAGACTGACCATTACGAAGATACTTGCCACTCTCATCTTGCTTAGGTTTACAACGGGCAATCATGCCTTGAATAGACCTCCGGCACGAATCAATGAGCTTGTGCCAGTTCATAATTGAGCAAACCAGCAATCAGAGTTAAACGTAAACCAAACCGTTTTCTGCGATTGCGGTAGCGTCCGGAAAAGATGCGGAAAATCTTGAAGCGGCGAATGACATGTAAGGGCTCGTACTCGTAGTCCTGCTCATACCCGGTTATGCTGCTTCTCCGCCTTGGGCAACTGTTGCTTGCGGGGCTTTTTGGTGGGAGTACAGGCGGCGGCATGACGTTTAACAAACCCTTGATAGCCTCGGTCAGCTAAACACAACTGTGATGTCATAAAAGGCAAACGGCTACGCTTAAGTAACTTAAAGTCATGCGTTTTGCCTTGATCCACAGCAGTACAAATAATCTGTCCAGTTTCCAACTCTACCAGCAGTTGTGCCTTCATTGTGTGGCACTTTGAAAAGCCACTCTCCGTAGCCTTTCTGTTTTTTTGAGGGCGTTCAATTTCCATTTCACCAAAAATGGAGCAAGGATGCTCCCACTATAGCGACGAGCGGTAAGACATTTACCGGAAGCGAAGCTTCCAAGTAAATGTCAGAGCGAGGCGTTTAGTGGGGGACGCGGGTTGCTCCACTTGGGCAGAGCCCAAGACCGCACC
>JAFASY010000076.1 GCA_019244235.1 Chroococcidiopsidaceae cyanobacterium CP_BM_ER_R8_30 | reverse complement strand
CATAAAGTCCCACTAACAGTTCGAGGGGCAGGGACGGGAAATTATGGGCAGTGCGTTCCTTTGGCAGGCGGTGTGATTCTCGGTACAACCCGCATGGATGAGATTCGCTGGATTCAGCCAGGACTCGCCTGCGTAGAACCGGGAGTGAAAATGGCAGCATTTGACAAAAAGGCAAGGGATTGGGGTTGGGAATTGCGCATGGCCCCCTCAACTTACCGTACAGCGACAATCGGTGGCTTTATTGGTGGGGGGAGTGGGGGAATTGGTTCGATTATGTATGGGCAACTCCGCGATCACGGCAATCTTCATGGGGTGAGAGTTGTCACCCTCGAAGATGAACCGCGCGTCATTGTATTACGTGGAGATGAGGTACAAAAAGTCAATCACGCCTACGGCACCAATGGAATTATTACCGAGTTAGAAATTCCCCTTGGTGCTGCTTACCCTTGGGCAGAAGTCATTGTCACCTTCAATGACTTCACGGTTGCTGCCCGATTTGGTCAAGCCCTCAGCGATGCCGATGGTTTAATCAAGAAACTTGTCAGTATTCATGCTGCCCCGATTCCATCCTACTTTACTGCTCTCAAGCCTTACCTTCTGCCAGGTAAGCACTGTGCCATCCTGATGATTGCCGAATCTTGCCTCGAACCGTTTCAGGATTTAGTGCGGGAGTATGGCGGTGAAGTGACCTATCAAAGAAGAGCAAAAGAAGCAAGTAAAGGGGCTAGCCTCGCAGAATTCACATGGAATCACACAACCTTACATGCTCGCAATGCTGACCCCAGCCTCACCTATTTACAAACCCTCTACTTCAACCTTGAGCGTGTTGAGCAAATGTATCATTACTTTGGGGATGAGGTGATGGTTCATTTAGAATTTCTCCGCGTTGGTGGTAAAGCAGTTCCTGCTGGTTTACAAATTGTCCGATACACAACAGAAGAACGCCTTAACGAAATTATTCGCTATCACGAAGAAAACGGGGCTTTTATTGCCAATCCTCACACCTATATTCTTGAAGATGGGGGAAGAAAGACAATCGATCCAGAACAACTAAAATTCAAAACAGAAGTCGATCCCCACGGACTCATGAATCCTGGGAAAATGAGAGCTTGGGAGGAGCGATAACAGGCAGCAACACTTGAGAAGGACATTCACCTCCGCAACTTACAGTCAATGTGATAATCTGAGCATCTATTAAGCGGGCTTTTTTAGGAAGTGAACCAGTACCTGGATTCACCAAATAGGCAGGGAAACAGGCGGCACTCAGGCTGAGGCGCAGACGCTTTCCCTTGGCAATTTGCCTGCAAGTTGCTTGTAGCGGCATCCGCACGGGTGTCTCTCCCGAATTAACCTGCTTATAACCCTGCGTGAAATTGTAGACATTGCCATCGGGTTGCACTTCTGACAACACAGCACAAAGATCAAAACTAGACTTATCCGCAGTGCAATAGATCTCAACTGACACCTCCCCTGCTAAATGCCAATCTTCTGCTAGCGGTGTAGAAGTGTAAGTCAAGACATCGCTGCGACAATCGAGGTGGGAACGGTCAAAAGATCCCGCTGGTATGGCAGCGTGTCCCCCTAAGGCAGGAACTGGACGCCAGGGATCGTGAACCAGTACATCCTCTGTGCAGGAATCAGGGCAAGCAATCACGAGTTTACCACCATCATCCCGAATACTGGCTAAACCAGAACTCGCTAGGTAATAGGGCTGCTGGCGATTACTAGGAAATGTATCAAAGTAGTGCCACTGATTGCTGCCCATTTCAAACAGGCAAACAGGGGGACTGTTTAGTAAACCTGTATCAATACCTTTAAGAAATTGGTCAAACCAGCGTATCTGCAACTGATCGACTGGACTAGCTGCCTCGGCACCATAATCCACTCCTCCCACTTTACGTCCCCAAGGAATATGTGCCCAAGGACCAATGATGAGATGTTGCGGTAGGGAGCTGCGAGCTGCTATCTCCTGATAGAGGTGAAGCGTGCCACGCAGGTACGAGTCAAACCATCCACCAATATGCAGCATTGGGAGGTCAACCTCTGACATGAGTCGTTTTGGAGAGAGTTGTTCCCAGTAGCTATCAGGATAGGGATGATCTAACCAGGCATGATAGAAAGAATCGGGCGCTAACTTCTCAAGCACATCGGGACGGGCAGGAATCGGGTCATGTAAGGGTAAACTGCGAGAGGCAGTGTAGAGCTGTTGATATGCTGATTCGTCCCCTCGCAAGCGGACAGTTTCGGCTGCGAGTTGTATTGCCCAACCAAGATTCGTTTGCCAGCAAAATACGTCGCCTTCATATGCCCAGTCGGTATACAGATCATAACCAATCATGGCAGGACAAATTGCTTTCAAGGCACTGGGCTGGCTAACAGCAGCATAAAGTTGGGTCATTCCCTGGTAGGAAAAGCCATACATCCCTACTTCTCCTGTGCTGCCGGGAAGTTGGGATGCCCAGTTAACCGTGTCCAACCCATCCTCAATTTCGGAGCCAAACAAGTCAAACTCGCCCTCAGATGTACCTCTGCCTCGAACATCCTGAATGACCACAATGTAACCGTGGGCAGCGTACCATTTGGGATGACCATAAACGACCGTAGAGGCGATCTCACTGCCATAGGGCTGCCGCATCAGCAGCACCGGATACTCTCCCACATCAGGACGATAGATATCTGCGTCCAGCCGCACCCCATCACGAGTGTGCATCGAGGCTGTTTCTTTTTTCACCTTCAACATGTAGGCTGCTCTTAAATTCCTATAAAGTTCAGTTAAATTCAAGATAGGTAATCAAGGAGGTGAAAGCCCCCGGACTACCAAACTTGAGGTTGTTGAAATTGATAAATATCTTTGATTAACTGCACCCAACTGTTGACAACCGACTCTAACAAGCGATCGCCCTTTTCTTTACTGGCAATCGTTGCATCACCCAGTACACCACTTTGGCTAATTTCTTTAGTTAACCAGGCGAAGGGCAGCTTCCCTTCCATGCTCAACAAACTATTCTTCGGCAAACCGTGGGGAAATTCTTTCACTGCCTTCTCCATCCTGACCTGTTCTGGTAATAACGACAGCATCAAGCTCGTTTCCATATCTCCAGCATGGATGCCGTATTCTAATTCCCTTTGAGTGAATAACTCCTGGGCAATGTGGGGTACTCGCCAAATAAACAGCGGAAATACCAAAAAGTCTTCATGTGAGGCATGAATATCCCGTGCCGCAATTTCTATCACTTGCGGTTGTCCCCCGTGAGAATTCGCTAGCGCTAACTTACGAAAGCCTGCTCGATAGACACTCTCTGCTATCTCTAGCAGCACTGTTAGTAGAGTTTCGGCGCTGAGAGTAATCGTCCCCGGAAAATGCCGATGCTCATTCGATTTGCCGTAATAAAGCGGGGGTAACGAGTAGGCAGGGATACTTGCATCCAATTTTGCCAACGCCTTGCCAATGACCCCCATCCCTAGGACAGAATCAACAATTAAAGGCAAGTGGGGACCATGTTGTTCTATTGCCCCCATAGGCTGAATGATGACCGCATTTTCCTTCTCTGACATCTCTTCAATGTCCGTCCAAGTCAGATAAGGGAAAAAGCGCTTTGGAGGAATAAAGCCGTGTATCACATTGCAATTTCAACTCTAAATGAACTACCCCGTCGCAAGGCGGACGGGGTTTCCATCCACCAAGCTACAAGATTTTTGACGCTTCATCTGCCCGAGTTGCTTCATCGAGCCAGTATGCTTACGCTTTTTGGTCGAATCAGTAGAGCTTGGGCATCTACAGTCTACGAGGCTAGTTCCTAACCCCGGTTGCTGATTTAGGGCAACGTTGTACATAACCATTACAGAACCTCTATCACGCGGTACTTCAAAACCACAGTCAGTACAAACATGATGTCGGTTCGATAGCTCTGCCCATTCTTTGTGGACGGCTCCACAATGAGGACATCGCTGTGATGGTTTGATTTTTTTGGTAGGTAGCATTAGCGTTACTCCACCTTTTTGTTCGATTTTGTAGGCAATCATTGTGTTGATAGCTCCAAAACCAACAGAAAGGATAGACTTGTTCAATCCGGCTTTTTGCTTTTTACACTTACTACCTTTCTTGGCTTTACGTGTCATAGCTTTGGTATTAAGCTGTTCAGTTACACCGATGTCATAACGACTCGCAATCTCTGATGTAACCTTGTGCTGCCAATCTTTACGCTGATTAGAGACTTTACGTTGGAGTTGAGAAACGAGTTTACGGTTCTTTTTCCAACGTCTAGAAGCCTTCACTTTTTTGGTTCGATTTGGAGCACGCTTACGACGCAAAGCTTTTGACGCTTGTTTGACTAATGTTTCTGATTTTTGGGTAAATCGAGGATTGGATAATTCCTCGAATCGTTCTCCATCGTACAGAGTTAAGGCTGTTTCTGTTCCCAAATCAAAAGCAACAATTGATTCATACCGTAAGCCAGAATGCGCTCCCGATTTAGTTTCTGCTGTAGGAACATCAACCGTAAATGATGCAAACCACTGCTTTTGACTTGGTTTGTAGACAATAGTCAAAGTTGTTGGAACTCCCCAGGATTTGGCTTGACCGCGCATCCTCAGGGTAATCCCTAAATCATTTAGAGTTACAGTTCCATGTAACCCATCACTATTGACTTTCCAACCCGATAGAGCCGGATAAGTCCAACCAGAGTAATTACGAACGAGCTTGAATTTAGGCTTACCTCTTAATCCTTGAAAGAATGAGTTGTAAGCTAAGTCAACTCGCTTTACAGTAGCTTGCAGCGCTTGTGAGTGCAGATAAGCAAAGTCAACCCAATCTTTCTTGAACGCTGGTAAACAGTTTTGTTGCTCAAGATAAGTAACGGTCTTCTTGTTGGCTTTCCATTCAAAGTTACGGTGAGCAATGCAGGCATTATAAAGATATGCATGGTATCTTCTAGCTTCCAACAGTTTATTTTCTTGGGTTTTAGTAGAATACAGCCGAAATGTATATCTCTTTGTTGCCAAGCGTTATTCACCACCTTGTAGTTCACTTAAAAGATGCAATCTAAACATCAGTATAACATGAAGTTGTTAGTATTGATAATGACACAGTTGTACGATCTACTGTTAGGGCGCTATCCATTTCCACTACATGGCGGATGGGGAATTCCGCGCAAGAAGTTAACGGGGGAGAACGTCATCGATTCAAGCAAGCGCCAACCGCAACGCCGCCTACGCTAGTCAGAAAGCTCCTTTCCTAACTAGAAGCACATTGACGGTTTTGGCAAGCAAAACCAGGTCATATAGTGGGTGCCACTTGCTTTGGTAGCGTAAGTCAAGGTCTACCACCTGTTCAAAATCTTTCACGCTAGAGCGGCCGTTGACTTGCCATTCACCAGTTAGACCAGGCTTGACATTTAGCCTTTGCCAATGACGTTGATTGTATTGAGCCACTTCATCACCAGTTGGCGGACGTGTCCCCACCAAGCTCATTTCGCCGACTAAGATATTCCAGAACTGAGGGATTTCATCCAAACTTGTGCTTCTTAAGAAACGACCTACTCGTGTAACTCGCGGATCTTGTTGATTCTTAAATAACAGACCTGAAACCTCATTGGTCACCTGAGTCTTTAAGATATCGGCATTTTGTACCATTGAGCGGAATTTCCAGATGCGGAAAGGATATCCTCGAAGTCCATAGCGCTCTTGGCTGTAGAAAATTGGTCCAGGGCTGTCAAATTTGATGGCAACCGCTATTGGCACAAACACCAGCGCCAGAATTAGCAGCCCGACTAAGCTGCCGACAACATCCAAAAACCGCTTAAATCCTGAAGAGGTTGAAGGGTGAGGCAGCGATAGCGGAGGATGGGCAACCTCTATCGTTGCTTGCACAACGGTTGGTAATAGTGCTGGAGACATAGTTGCTTGTGACATAGTTAAAACTGGTGCTTCTATGGCTATTGGTTATTAGACCTCTTGCATAAGTCGGTGTAAGCTATGTAACTTGAATACTTGTTACGACCGTGTTTTGGCATTTATGCAAGAAGTTTATTGAAGTGGAAGGGTTGGTCACATCAAATAAATGACATGTCCACCCCATCGCGTCTGTGATCTGACAAGCTCTCGCTTAGTGAGGGCAAATATTGCTAGGATTTTAGGATGGTACATGCTGCAAAATATGTATTTGCAACAACATCAGTCACGAGGACGCGGCACCCGTATTCGCGGGTTGCGTGGGGCAGACACCACTTCCTGCCAGAGACGCTCGTATTTCTCACTCATATGCTTAGCGGTGAAGCGGGCTTTAGCCACCTCCCGACCGCGCCTACCAAGGCGATCTCGGAGGCTTGCGTCGTCGCGCAGACGACGTAGCGCAATGGCAAGACCATTAATATCTTCTTTATCAACTAGAAAACCTGTCTCGCCGTCAATGACTGCCTCTTTGACGCTACCAACACGGGTAGCAACAACTGGGCGGGCAGCAAGCATTGCTTCAACAACTGCTAGCGGGAAGCCTTCTGACCGTGAAGGCAAAGCTATGATATCAAACCCTGATAAATGAATACGGGGGTTGTCTACCCAACCAGGTAGAGTGAGTCTCTCACTCACTCCAAGTTCAGCTGCTAGCTTCAGTAGCGCTGAACGTTGCTCACCCTCACCAAGGATGACAACTCTCACTCCATGAACCTGAGCTAACGCCTGAAGTAGAATGTCATGAGCTTTCATCCGGTCAAGCCGACCGATGCTTCCAACAACTAGCTGTCCATCAAGTCGAGCTGGCGGCTCAGCAGGTTCACCCACGATATCAGGCACGCCATTGTGTACTGCGCGAACTGTGCCGCGCCCCAGGGCATAGAAGTCTTCCATTCTGCGTGCGCTCGCCTCACCAACAGCAACATGTGCGTCAACTCGTAGTGACAGTGTCCGCGTCCGCCATAGAGTCAGCGCGTCTGTAGTGCGTAGTGGCAGTTGATCGACACGCACAACGCGGACAGTAGGCAATAACAGCGCCGCAGCTAGACCTGTTGCACCTGCCCAAGGCGTGCAGAGGTTAATATGTATTACATCAGGGCACAGATGATACATCGCTGCTAGATGTGCAAGTCCTGAATGGAAACCTCCCATAGGTAGCACCACACGTGACGCAAGTGAACACCGATCCGCAATTGCATCGACAACAAGTTGGGAGGTACCTACTACCATTACGCTGATATTATCTGATACAGCTGCGACAAGATGACCGAGACTGATTTCTGCGCCTCCAATGCCAGCAGAGTCTGTATAAACGATCACACGCAACGGACGGTCAATGCCAGCTCTGGCAGTTTTCATCCAGCAGGCTCAACAACGCCCCAATCTTTCTGCACTTGATCCGCTTTAGCCTTATCGGCAGTTTCCTCTAGCTTATCTACAGCATTGAAAGCAGTACTTTCAGCTGTATCAGCAGCATGTTCGATAGAAGGTTTTGCTCTATCTGCAATATCTACCTTGTCAGCAGCATTTAGAGCCGCACTTTTGGCTTTTTCTACTGCTGGCTCAATGGCAGGCTTAGTGTTTTGTGCAGCCTCTTTCACTTTATCTGTTGCTCTGGCAGCAATATCCTTGGCTTTGTCTAAAGCCTCATCCGATATGTTGTCTGCGACTAAGCCTCCAGCTACAGCACCTACTACAGCACCTACTACAGTTCCAGCTTTCCCAGCTACCTTACCGCCAACCACACCACCTACAACAGCACCTGCGACCTGAGCAGCGATGGTACCAAAACCCGATTCTGCTGTAGAGTCATTCATTCCATCTGCAATGATTTCGGCAGGCTCACTATGCTCATTCAGAAATTGATCGTTGCTATCCATACTCATCTTGCTCTTGATACAGAAGAATATTACGAGCTTAGTTAAATGAATTAATGAGCAATAATATAGCTGGTACTTATATGAACTTACACCTAGCCTAGGGGATAAATTACCCGAACTCAACTCTATCGGTAGTGAGAATCCAAGTAGAATATAGTAGTTTAAGCTACCAATTGCTGTCTCGTCTTGATGACTGGCGTGTTTGTCTTCTTCTAGAGCTGCGACGGGAATACGGGGCTCTCTCTCTATTGTCTCTAATCTGGCGACTGACTTCTGTAAAGACATCTCGCCGCAGATAAGGATAATCGCTCACCCACAGGTTGCGGTCGGGAAGATAAACATCCGTGACTCTGGCAATCCGGCTCAAGTCACTTTGATTCGATAGCAGCAACATCTCTGCTACCTGACCACGTGCAATTAACTGGTGGGTACGGCGTAAGGGTACCTGCAACTCAGTCGTAAACCCCGTTTCATCTCCAATTTCTAAGTTGAGCCGTCGCTCGCGGTTCTCCAAAATCACCAGTTCGCCTCTTTTGTTAACAGTCTCCTCTTTGCCAACCAATTCTTCTGTAATGAAAACATCTAGTATCTCACCGCGAAAGAAACCACTGAACTGGTAAAGGCGGTATTCCCGATTGCGCAGGCTTGCCCACAAAACAGGTCCCCACAACCAGTAAAAGAACCCAAATAGTCCTATGCAAAAGAGCAAACCGTTTAACTCATCGCCCAGAATCAGTGATATGACCCAATCAACCACTACGGCAACAACAGAAATTGATAGCCGCTTCAAAAAGTCTGGTAACTTTCCCCAATAATATTGGTACTGAGCAGCAGTGGCAATGCGAGGAATCAGTTCTTCAAATTTCTGTCTTGTGAGTGGGACTAACATCAGTTTTGTGTTTTTGATTCATAATATCTTGTCTAACCCGTAGACCAGAGATTTGAGCTGGAGAACTTTGCGAATTGCCAGTAGTACTCCTGTCATATAACAAGTGCGATCGCTTGTATCATGTCTCAGGGTATAGATTTGACCAGGTGCCCCAAAGATCACTTCTTGGTGAGCAATGAGTCCTGGTAAACGGACGCTATGGATACGAATACCCTCAAAAGCCTGACTCCCTCTGGCTCCTGGTAGTTTTTCCGTTTCCTCAACTACGGGGCTATTGTAAGTTTTGCCCATCTCTGCCAGCATCTCGGCAGTTTGAATTGCGGTACCGCTGGGGGCATCAGCTTTTTGGTTGTGATGCAGTTCGATGATTTCAACGTGATCAAAGTACTCGGACGCCTGAATTGCTGCTTGCTGGAGCAAAACAATGCCAATTGAGAAGTTGGGGATAATGAGACAGCCAGTGCTAGCTTTGTCTGCAAACTCGCTCAGATTTTGAATTTGAGCTGAACTCAATCCAGTTGTGCCAACAACAGGTCGAATCCCATAGGCGATCGCTGAGCGAATGTTGTCATACACTTTACTGGGATGAGTAAAGTCCACCATAACTCCGGGCTGCCTTTCCTGAGCAACAAACGCCAGCATTGACTCTAGTTGGTCAGTAATTGGAACTTCCAACTGTCCAACACCCACTAGCTCCCCAACATCCTTACCAACATTTTCAGGACTGCGGCTAATTGCGCCCATAAGGTTCATATCTGCCGCTTGTGCCACAGCTTTAACGACCTCACGACCCATTTTGCCAGTAGCACCGTTAACAACAACTGGGATAGGAGCTTGATTCACCTTACCACCCCCAAGTGCCTGGAGCACCCTTGAATGGTCCTACAATATCACTGGTAATCCAGCCACCATAGAAATCTCCTGGCTGTGGCTGCACCTGTTCGCCATTAACGTAGCAAGCATCCATTAGATGTGGATAAAAAGCTACATAGTCTTTGATCGTTGTAAAGGCAGGTGTAGGGTTGGGATAAAACCAAGCAGCTTTCTGTACTTGCTTATCTCCAACAACAACCTTGTAGTATGCAGCTCGACCTTTCCACTCGCACCAACTACTATCAGGTACCAGAACCAGATGTTCCATTTTAATATCGCTAGGGGGGATGTAATAGACAGGTGGATGGCTGGTTTCTAATACCCGTTTAGCATGATGAGTGTCAGCAAGCACTACTTGATTAAAGATAATTTGGATATGTTTGGTTGTGTCCTCAAGGCGAGGAGGTCTTGGGTAGTCCCACACTGATTCCTGACCAGGACCAGGTTGAACGCGACTGAGGTTAACCATCTTCAGCTATAAGATACAGAACGACGTACTATTTCGAGTCTAACTGAACTCTGACTCCCCCTCCATTATCGGAATTTATCTGGATTCAAAGTTGAGAAAAGGCAACATACTATCAATTAGATCGTGCTCTTATGATTTTTAGATAAGATCTGATAATCACAAAATCTTGATTGCATTCTTTTGGCTCAATGATTAAGAATGACACTCCTCTGTCTGAAGAAGCACTGGTGAAAGAAGTTTGCTGCAGAATTCGCGTGGCAAGGAGTTACTGGGATGCACATAAGAATGCCGCCTGCCGTGGTGAGCGCGAACGTGCCCTGCAACTATACAACACTTTGACGCATGAGCAGAAAGAGCAAGTTCCTCAAGTGCTAAGAGTTTGGCTACGCTACCGCAGTGAGAAATATTTCGGTCCTCACAGAACGCCACCTCAGAACAAATCAAAGCCGAAGCGAAAGCAGCGATGGCAAGACTAAGGGCGATCACATCCGGTTGATTCTAATACTTTAGGGTGTAAGCGAGAAAAATTATGCCAATCTGGAATGCTTTGAAACTGACTCTCTTGTTCCAGCTTGCTATCTTGCTGATGGCAAACCGCACCGTGGGGGAGACATTCACTACAGTGGCACAGATTAACCAATCGCCCTCAAATAGCTCCACCCATACCAAGCTGCAACAAATCGACCAGTACAGCCAGATACTAACGACACCAGGTGTTCAGGTGACATCGGTTTCCGAATTGTCAGATGTGCAGCCGACAGATTGGGCAAGTCTAGCTCTGCAGTCCATAGCTAAGCGCTACGGCTGTATCGCTGGTTATTCCGATACCTATCGCGGTAATCAAGCCATCACCCGCGATCAATTTGCTACTAAACTGAATGCTTGTTTGCAGCAGGTGAACAAACTGATTGCATCGGGCACCTCTGATCTCGTGAGCAAAGAAGACTTAGCTACCTTGCAGCGACTGCAAGCAGAATTTGCGACAGAACTCACTACCCTTCACAGCCGAGTGACTAATTTAGAAGCTCACACTGCCAAACAGGCGGCTCATCAGTTCTCTCCCACCACCACAATATCTGGAGAAGCCCTTTTTTCTGTTACTGGTGGAGGCTATTAAAGTCGCTAGTACATCTTTCTTAAAATTTGTTTACAATAGTAGACAGAAGCGGGCTGAATGTTTTGGTTGAGCATCCGGTTCTGGTGTCAGAATAGTAGAGGATGGAGTATGAACTCACAAGATCAACTATCCCTAGAGCAAGAATTTACACTCACAGCCCTAGCACAGCAGCTACAGGAACTATCTCAAGAAGAAACCAAGGCTTTGCTGCTTGAGCTGTATAGGAATGCCATGATTCGGGAAAATACTTTCCGAGAACTGCTTAGGGATGCCTGGAACATTGGCAAGGATTTCAAAGAAGTCTTGGGCATTAGTTCCGAGCCCAGCTCTTTTTAATTTCCTGGATTAGGTAACAATAACAAGAGATTTTTAACTCGTAGCAAGGCTATAGGCCAGGGCTAGTTAAGCATTTCGCTCGATAAACCTTCCTCAATCGACTAGTTAATTATGGCAACCCAATCTGACCGTCAGAAGCGAATTATGGAGCATTTGTCACGGAGTACAGCAGGTTTCCCTAAGCCACTGCTAGTCTCCGAGCAGCGTCAGCAACAGGTTCTAGACCATGTTCGCTTATCCACTGGAGAGCGCAGAAATATAGAGAGACAATCGGGAAGTGCTACAAGCTTTCCTAGTACAGCTGGCTTGCCTAGCTCGCCACTAACCTCTGAGCAGCGCAAGCAGCAAATTCTAGAACACATCCGTCTAACAAGAGGTTGAAACAGCAATTTCTTAGTTGCTAACAGTGATTGGCTAGCGAACAACTGCTTTGTAATGCTGTTATCTATGTCGTGAGCAAGGAGGTTTGTTTGTGAGGCAATCCTCCCGTGGATTCACAGTCGGTTATGCATATCTGTACAAGCAGATGACTGCCATGTCGTAATGCTGTTATGAAAGCACTAGAAGTAGAAAGCCTTAGAAAAACCTATCGCTCCGGTGGCAAGCTTCTAGAAGCAGTGCGTTCAGTTTCTCTCACCATAGCAGATGGCGAAGTGCTAGCTTTTCTTGGACCGAATGGAGCAGGTAAGACAACCACCATTAAGATGATAGCTGGGTTGATTAGACCAGATGCTGGTCGAGTTCGTATTGCTGGACTTGACCCGCATCAAAACCCTCAAGCTCTACGACAACTTGGTGCTGTGTTAGAGGGTAATCGCAATCTCTACTGGCGGCTGACACCAGAGGAGAACTTGGAATACTTTGGCGTATTGAAGGGACTAAGTTACCAAGAGGCACGTCTGCGCGGTAGAGCGCTTTTAGAGCAATTTGACCTGCTATCGAAACGGCGCACGATTGTGCAGTCTCTTTCAAGAGGAATGCAGCAAAAGCTAGCACTTGCTGTTGCCTTAGTCCACCAACCAAAGTTGCTCCTCTTAGATGAGCCTACCTTGGGACTGGATGTGGAAGCAACTCAGCATGTTAAGGCTCTAGTACGTGCGATTGCTAAAGCAGGTTGCGCTATCCTACTTACCACCCATCAGCTAGATATTGCTGAGAAACTTTCAGATCGAGTGGCAATCATCCACAAAGGTGAGATTATTGCTTCCTCATCAACTCGTGATTTGATCCAACAGTTTTCTGGTATAGCTTACACCATTGAAGTGGAAGGCGAACTTGATTGGGTACGAATTAAGGCACTGCAAGCAGTTGGGGCAGAACTTCAAGCAGGACGAGTTGTTTATCTTGGGAGTCCAGTAGGGCTGTATCAGGTTTTGGCTGCACTCAAACCCTTACCCATACTACAAGTGAAAAAGGACTCAGCTGATTTAACAGAAATCTTTTTGAAATTAGTTCGAGACGGTAGCCATGATTGAACTGTTCTTCGCTGAGTTGCGGCGTGGCTGGATTCAGTTTATTCGCTACCCATTTGAGGCGGTTTCAGTAATTGTATTTACTACCACTATTTTTTATGGGCTATTCTTAAGTGCTCGCTACATAGCTGGACCATCGTTGCAGTTTGGCAATCGACTTGACTCGATCGTTGTTGGGTATACCCTTTGGAGTTTGGTACTGTTCATCATCAATGAGATCGCACTAGGGCTACAGTTTGAGGCTCAGACGGGGACTTTAGAGCAAGTGTTTCTCTCACCTTTCGGGGCACCACTCGTCTTCGTAATGCGGACTTTAGCTAGCCTGACGCGGCAATTAGTTCTGATTCTCGGCATTTTGCTAATTATTATGACTTTGACTGGTAGCCATCTGCAATTTCCTCCAACACTGCTTTTCCCTCTGCTTGCGGTGTTACTAGGAACATACGGCATGGCGTTTATGATAGGAGCTTTAACACTGTTGCTCAAGCGTATCCAGCAGTTGATCGTGATTTTTCAGTTTTCTTTGTTATTTCTGATGGCGACTCCTACTGAAATGTGGGCAGGTTGGCGGCAACTGCTCAGATGGTTGTTGCCAATGACAGGAGGTGCAGGGTTACTGCGCGACTTGATGGCTTGGGGCGAAGCTTTGGATCTGTCTCAGTTGAGCTTTGCCTTGCTAAACGGGATAGGATATTTTATTTTAGGGCTGCTGATTTTCCGTTTTGCTGAGCGCGAGGCGAAACGACGAGGGCTGCTGAGTGGGTACTGAGGCTAAGCTACGATAAGAAGCATCAGTTTGAGCTTGCGCTCTTGAGTCGAGGCGGTTGGGGTCGATGCGATCGACCCCGCGGTGCGACGTCGCCCCCCGCTGTGGCGGCTTCGCCTTTATCAGCTGTGCCGGAGCTACCTCCGGCGAAGCCTTGAGGGCTGCTCGGTAGCAGGGACAAAGCCGTATGACAACAATCGAATTTTCAACCACCATTACTGAATTACCTGCAACTTTACCTGACCATACCCAACTCCCAGAGTCGGATGGTACCTTTGTGAAAAACTTTCAGGAACATCCTCAAAGTATTCTTCTTACCGACTCAATCAAACCAATACTACAGCAGCTCCACCCTGACAATCAGTACTGCATTGGTCAGGATAGTGGCATCTACTGGCGCATGACTGAGCCACCAGAAAAAGGAGCAGAAGCTCCAGACTGGTTTTACGTGCCTCATGTACCGCCCACACTTGATGGTCAAATCAGGCGATCTTATGTCATGTGGCAGGAAATTGTTGCTCCGCTGATCGTGTTGGAATTTGTCTCTGGCGATGGAAAGCAGGAACGAGACCAAACTCCTTATGTAGGTAAATATTGGGTTTACGAGCAGGCAATTCGCGTTCCTTTTTACGGTATCTATGAAGTTGCCAATGCCAAAGTTGAGGTTTATCACTTGGTAGACGGACGCTACAGAGAACTCGCAGCCAACGAGCGGGGACACTACTCAATTCCTCCCTTAGGAGTTGAGCTTGGTATTTGGCAAGGTTTTTACCAAAATGCAGAGCTTCCCTGGTTGCGCTGGTGGGATAGCACAGGCAATTTACTCTTGACAGGTGAGGAACGGGCAGAACAGGAGCGTCGAAGGGCAGAACAGGAGCGTCAAAGGGCAGAACGAGCAGAATCTTTATTAGAGCAGGAGCGGTTGCGGTCAGAGCAACTTGCAGAACAACTGAAAGCACTTGGTTTTAATCCAGATGAGGTGTCTGGCTGAATGGTCGTTGTAGTATTAACTACGCTCTGATTTCAACTCTTTATCACCGCGTCTAACAACACTTCAGCCCCATAGCGAACTGGATCGGTACAAGGTAGACCAGTTTCTGCCTGTGTCTGCTCAATTGCAAGTTCTGCGGCTGTCGCATCTAGATGGGCAGTATTGAGCGCGATCGCTACTACACTCACAGGTGCTAGAGCCCCAGCCGCACCAGCAACGGTTTCATAAAGGTGAATCACTTCACGAAGAGGTGGAATTGGTACGTGAGGATGATTGCGGATTGTCATTTGATGTGCGCGATGAACTAAGACTAACTGAGTCGGCTGTGAACCTCGCAATAGGGGCAAGGTTGCCGTAGAACCTGGATGCAGTAGCGATCCTTGCCCTTCAATGTGCAGCATGTCATAGTCATTACCAAAGTCCATTACCATCTGCTCTACAGCACCAGCAGCAAAGTCCACTCGCACTGCATCTAGTGCCACTCCATCGCCTGCCAACATCAAACCTGCTTGACCTGTAGCCAGAAACTTGGAACGCAAGCCCCGCCGCTGTGCTGCCCAGTTTAGTTCTAGACTTGTTGACATCTTGCCAACTCCCATGTCAGTGCCAACCGTCAAGACTCTCTGGCAAGAAAGCATTTGAGCTCTAGCACTGGCAATTGGTAGGTTAGGTGGTTCTTGACGCACATCCCAAATCCATTGTCCCTTACGTAAGCTATTCTGTAGCTCTGGCAACATTGATATCGGTGTATGTAAGCCGTTGACGATTGACAGTCCGGCTGCTACTGCTTGTTTGACTTCTTGCCAACACTGCTCAGGCAATGCCCCTCCCGATGGTGCAATGCCAATCACCAACACATCAGGTGCATAAGGTAGTGCTGCCTCTACTGTTGCTACCACTGGCACATCATGAGCAATACCAGTTAAGTGCGACAACGATTCACCAGCAGATTCCCAGTCAATCACCGCCACAATCGGGGATTCACTGTAGCGTAAAAGTGATAGTCCCGTCTTGCCATAAGTTCCGCGAATTCCGCCATGTAGCAAGATTGCTAAGCGCTGGTTAGATGTTAGTTGCACTGCCGCTGTACCCCCAACCCTGGTCCATCATTTGGTAGCAGCCGTCCTGTTTGTATCACTGTACCGACAAATGGGTCATCGATTAAGTTGAGATGGCTGTCTAAATCTAGATAGTCGGCAAGCGGTGATAAATGTGCCATTGCCGTATTAGCCAGCAAACTATCAGAATAGCAACCAAACATCACTTGCAACCCGCAGGCTCGCGCCGTGTGTATCATTTGTATGACCTCAGTTAAACCCCCAGCTTTCATAAGTTTGATATTAATCCCATGGACGCAGTCTGCTAAGTGAGGAATATCGCGACTGGTGAGACAACTTTCATCAACAAAGATGGGCAGAGGCGATCGCTCTTTTAGCTGGGCGAGTAGAGCTTCTTCCCCTCTTGGAAGTGGTTGCTCTACATACTTCACACCTTGCTTTGCTAACCAACTACACATAAAAACTGCATCATCTAGGCTCCAACCCCCATTAGCATCAACAAAAAGCTCTAGTGCTGGAGCCTCCTGTTGCACTGCCATCAGCATTTCTTGATCTGCCTCAACTCCTGCTGGGTTGCCGAGCTTCACCTTTAATATACGCACATCGGTTAATTGGAGCCAGTCTCGCACTCTAGCCTTTGCCATCTCTGGTGAATTAATTCCAATTGTGACCGAAGTCGGCACAATGCGGCTGCGGTCTAGCCCCCACAATTGCCACAGTGGTAATCCCACTCGCTTTCCCAACCAGTCATAAAGTGCCACATCCACTGCCGCTTGAGCTGAGGAGGGAATTTGCAATTTCTGTAAAATCTGTGAAATCTGCTGCCGCTCCATTGGACTGAATGTCTTCAAAACAGGCGCGATCTGTTGTAATGCCTCCTTGAGCATCTCAGTAGATTGCCGATAGTCCCCTAGGGAAAAAGGTGAAGCTTCCCCCCATCCCTCAATCCCATCTTGCTCAACCCGCAGCCACACATTCATCGTTTGGGCTGTTGTTCCACGGCTGATGGTCAAAGGAAACCGCTTTTGTACCTTGAATATCTCAACTTCTACATGCATGGTATTTATATTTGAGTACAGATCTCCAGGTTCTGCCAAAGACGCATCTGGAGACTACTTTGAGCCAGCATAGTTTGCCTATGAAAAACTTAAAAAAGTGGAAGGTATTGAAATCTACCATGGTTGTTAATCACCAGTGGTGTAAAGTCCGGCAAGACGAAATCGAATTGCCTAGTGGAGAAATTATTGATGATTATTTTATTACTGTTGGACCAGATGTGGTTCAGATCCTGGCAGTAACTAATGACCAAGAGATTGTTTTAGTGCGACAATATAGGCATGGTGCTAATGAAATCATGCTAGAACTACCTGCTGGTGCCTTTTACCCAGATGAAGAGAGTCCCCAGACAGCAGCAATTAGAGAATTGAGAGAAGAGACGGGATATTTTGCCGAAACAATAACTCCTCTGGCAGTTTTACATGATAACCCTAGCAAGACCACGCACAAAGTTCATTTGTTTGTAGCGGAGAATGCTATAAAAGTGGGACCGCAACAGCTGGATATTACAGAGGAGATTGATGTGGTATTGGTTCCTCTAGAAGCAGTTATGGAGAAAATCGCAACTGGAGAGATTTGTGTGTCTGGAAGTGTAGCTACTATTTTTTTGGGCTTAGACTTCTTCAGAAATAGACCCAATATCAGCTAGCGTGTCCATTGCTGCAATATGTAGTCGTAAAAGCTTGAGGTGTCAACCCGATCCATAGCTACAATTTTCCGACTGCCAGGATCAACCTTTGTCCGTCCTTGGCTGAGCCCTGTTGTCACAATCACAGTTTCCCACTCACGTAACTGATAGAACTCTGGGTGGGCAAGATAAGCTGTCGCGAGTACATCCCAAAAATAATAGTCTTGTGGAATAACCAACGCGTAACATTGTCCTGCTAAATCAGATAAGGGATGGTGTCGTTGCCGCCCCAACTTATAAACCAACTCAGAGGTCACGGGCACGTTGTTAGTTAGATCTAGTGGACAAAGTACAATTGGAATCTGCGTTTGCCATACCCGCTGCGCTGAAACCGGGTCCCAATAAGCATTCCATTCTGCTGAACCATCCTGCCCCGCCTCAAGACTTTTTTCTACATTGCCAGGGACATTTAGCGCACCCCCCATCCAGACAATTTGTTCGATCTTTGCTGCGATCTCTGGTGCTGCGTCCAAAGCAACCGCTACCGTGGTTAAGGGACCAGTCACCATCAGTGTTACTGGTTCAGGTGCCTCCTGCAACACACGCACCATAAAGTCTTGACCTGTTGTTTGCAGCAGAGGTGTACGAATTATTTCGCTCTGGTTCAGAATTGGGAGATGATCGACGATGAATGAATCGCGGCGGTAGAGGCGTGGGAAGGGATTAAGCCCTCGTACAGTGCTTGCAGCAACTGGAACATCAGAGCAACCCATTAAATCCAGAATCTTGCGCGTCGCGCTAACAGCTGGTTCAGCATAGCAATCAGCGGGAGTGACGACGACGCCTAGCGGCTGGACATGTTCCATTGTCATGAGCAGCATGGTTGCCAAATAATCATCGACGCCGCCATCATGATCCATAAGTACGAGTTGTTTGGATTGCATCAGTTTAAGAGGAGGACTGGTTTATGGATGATTTTATCCGGGCGGCGATCGCCGAAGCACAACAGGGGTTACAAGAAGGCGGTATTCCTATCGGTTCGGTTCTAGTTAAGGATGGCAAAATTATCGGTAGAGGACACAATCGGCGAGTACAAAATAGCGATCCTGTTACCCATGCAGAGATTGACTGTCTCCGCAACGCTGGGAGAATTGGCAAATATAGTGAGACAATCCTCTATTCAACCTTAATGCCCTGTTACTTGTGTGCAGGTGCAGTCGTGCAATTTGGGATCAAGCAAGTCATTGTCGGTGAATCAGAGACATTCCCTGGGGCAAGAGAGTTTATGGAATCGCACGGAGTTAAGGTGATTGATTTGAACCTGGATGAGTGCAAACAGTTGATGAGTGAGTTTATTCAGAAAAATCCGCGATTATGGAATGAAGACATTGGGGAATAAAATCTCGATTGTCAAAATTAGAAAAGCGCCGCAAGAGCGTGTTAATCAATATTTAGATCTAAGCAGTAGGAAAGAAAGTAATTACAACATCTGCTAGCTTATTTACAAGCTCTTGGCTGTGAAAAACAGCCAAGATACAAGTACCAGTTTCTTTTATACTTTGGACAATCTCAATCACGCGTAAAACTGATGCAGTATCGAGACTAGCAGTGGATTCATCTAATAATAGTAAGCGGGGGTGAAAGATAATGTCTACTATCTTGTGCTCTCAAGACATCAAGTAATTTAATTGCTTCTTCAATTACCGCGTCGCTACCTTTGATTTCAACATAACCCATAATCTTCTCACACTAATTGTAATTTTGTAGTTCTAGGTAGTGCCATTATACAGGTAGGATCTACTAAGATCATATCTACTCCTAAAGGAAAATTTTCTACCCACTCCTGACGACGTAAGAACCATTCTGAATCAAACCCAGAAACGCAAACCAAGCGATTTCCTTGCACTCCAGCACCCGATAATTGTAATAACCTATTCCCAGTACCAAGAGTTTGCCCTTGAAGTACTAAGGTTGCTCCTTTTTCCGGATTGGGTAACTTTCATAAACAGGGAACAAAAATTTTTTTTGGTGGATGACTTCCATTCCTGATTACAAACTGTGCTCTTTCTGGAGAGCTTATCGTTGCTCCAAGAAAAGATCGTTCTCTCTCATCCAATAACCGCTCTTCATCGCTCAAGCTCACTGAACTATCTAGGAGAGTTGCTAAAACTCCTAATAAAGCTGAAGACCTTTCTAAGTACTGACTTAAATCAGCAATGTCTCCGGGTAAACTCATACAACGTAATAAGTTGCGAAAAATATTCTGCTGTACTTCATATTGCCAAATCATATCGATTTTAAGCGTCATCCTCTTCCTTTCTTAGTAAGGAAAAAGTTGAATTAAACCTGCAACTTCTTGCCAACCAGGTAGTTGATGAGCCATTACAGCGTCACATACTGCTAGAGCAATTGCTAGCTCCGCAGAGTTGCTCATGACTTGAGCTGCGCCTTCAAAACTTTGGTTAGCTGAGTTTGTGAGTTCTATCCACGCGCTAGATATAGGAATTTCTCCTAGGTAGTAGGGCTCATGAAAAACTCCGTCTTCCATGCGTAGCAGACTCAGTCCCGATTGAGGTAAAGCTTTATAATCAACTTTCCATTTTGCAGTTAATTTCTCAGCTATCGATTGAATATCCTGATTTGCATGAGCTGTTAAAGCCCTAATCCAAAGATTGCGAGCAGGGATTTTCATGAAATTCTTTTTCTTAACCAAATTGAAAGATAATCAATAACAATAATTGTAATCATTATGATTAAAATCAAAGCTGATGCTTGGTCATATCGAAAGAAACCAAAAGTAGCGCTTAACTCTAAACCAATTCCTCCTGCTCCCACCAAGCCTAAGATTGTTGCTACTCTTACATTTCGGTCGAAGATATAGAGAGTATAGCCTGCAACTTCCTGAAGAATTGAAGGCCAAGCAGCAAACATGGCTATCTGAAAAAAACTAGCACCAGTGGCTTTGAGCGCTTCGTAAATTCCTGGCTTAACTCGTTCCATACTTTCGGCAAAGAACTTACCTAAAAATCCTGATGTATGTAATCCTAGTGCTAATAGTCCCGGTAAAGGACCAAGTCCTAAAGCTGACACGAAAATAAGAGCTAATACTAAATCAGGTATTGCTCGCAAGAAGTTGAGTAACTCGCGCACAATTTGATAAATTATGGGGTGAGGAGAAATATTTTTAGCAGCGAGTGGAGAGAGGATAAGACTAACTATGAGAGATAGTACTGTTCCCCAAAGAGCAATTGCTAGAGTTTGTCCCATCAGTTTTACATATTTGAGAAACTCGCTAAAGTTAGGAGAAAGGTACTGCTTCGAGTAGTCGATGATATCACCAAAACCCCAAATAACACTTTGAAATGAAAGTTCTAGGTTGACAGTTGTTAACCATGTGAGTACCAATAACAGTCCTATCCAGACAGGCAACCAATTAATAGATTTTTTGGGAAGTGATGGAAGTTGGCAACTCTTGAATTTCACCTTTAAATCACCCGCTTACGAAATTGATCGGATAGTCGATCTAATATTGTCACAATGAGATAAATTGACAGCATAATTAGCATTAAGCGGCTATAGTTAAACAGGCGTAGAGACATCACCAACTCGTATCCAATTCCTCCTGCACCTACTAGACCAATAATCGTTGCTGCTCGGACATTGTGGTCGATGATGTAGAAAAATGTACTAATTAAATCTGGAAAAGCTTCAGGAAGTATAGCAAAGGTTACTAGCTGTAGCCAGTTAGAACCTGTAGCTGCTACACTTTCGATCGCCTTGCTGTTAACTACCTCAATACTCTCTGCAAAAATCTTTGCCATAAAGCCAGTAGTAACGAAAGTAAGTGCCATTACTCCTGGTAGTGGACCTAGTCCTACTGCTGAAACAAACACTAGGGCCCATACGATTTCTGGTAAAGCGCGCATTAAACTTAGTAAATTACGACTGATGTGGTAGACAATCAGATGAGGACTACTATTTCGAGCTGCAAGTAATCCTAGCGGTAGACTAAGGATAAGGGAAAGAGTTGTACAGAGAAATGCAATTTCTAACGTTTCGAGCATTTTTGTTCCCAAAGTTGGAAGGTAGCTCCATTCTGGTATTGTAATTAACTGTTGTGCGAAACCCAACAATTTTCCAGTAGATTTGAAAATGCGAACTAAATCTACTTCTACTAGAGAAGCTGTACTCCCAAGCATGAGTAATATAGTTAATAGCAAGATGATAAAAGAAAGCGGTAGTGATCCATTTCTACTGGGCCAATGCCACTTCCATGTTAAAGCTCTCATCCAGACTTCCATCCTCACGACGATAAATTGTTTGTAACTTGTCCTGTTCAATCCACAATTGCTCTGCAGTACCATCAAAGACAACTTGACCTCGATTAATGCCAATGATGCGATCAGCGAACTGAAAAGCTAGCCCTACTTGGTGCAAGCTAGCAAGTACAGTAACGCCATCATTTTTGCAGATTTCTAGTAGCAGTTTCATAATTTCTTCAGCTGTTATCGGATCGAGGCTAGCTACTGGTTCGTCTGCTAGGATTACTGATGGTTGTTGAACTAAGGCACGGGCGATCGCCACTCGCTGTTGCTGACCTCCCGATAGTTTACTGGCACGATTCCAAGCCTTCTCTGTCAAATCTACCCGTGCTAATGCCCAATGTGCTAGATCATAGTCTTTCTTAGGAAACAGGTAGAACAGACTCTCCCACCAAGCACGATGATAAAGCCGCCCTATAAGGATGTTGGTCATTACATTCAAGCGGCTCACCAGATTAAACTCTTGAAATATCATACCAATTTCAGCACGGAGCCTACGTTGATTTTCTAAAGTAAGTTGACGATTAGCTATAAGAATCTGACCACTACTGGGAGTTTCTAGACCATTTAGGAGACGCAGGAGTGTAGATTTTCCCGCGCCACTTGGTCCCAAAATGACTGTGAACTCTCCTGAATTAATCGTCAGGGTAGTGGGATGTAAAGCTCGAAACCCGTTTTCATACTGTTTACTAACTTGACTAATCTGAATTAATGACATTACAGACTTCCTCATTTTAAGTAGGGGTCATGGAAAGAAAGCAACGCATACATTATTCTGCTTTCTATCCACTTCCCATCTTCCAGAGTAAACAGGAGTTGAACAGCGCCCTATTATTTGAGCATTTGTTCACGCTTCAAACCTAAATCCGTAATTATGTTCCGAATTTTTTGATAGTCATTTGGGGTAACTGCATCATAGCGAATGATATCACCATAACCCGTCACTTTGATGTCTTTATGGGCATTTAAGATAGCCTCTCGAATTTTTTGTTTAGTAGTTTCATCTAAATCTTTTCGGTAAACTAGTGGAGACCCGGGTATAGGGTCAGAGTAGAACAAAATGCGATTGCTCTCTTTGGTAATTAACCCCTTAGAGAGCATCTTCTCATAGGTGATATCGTTGTCCGCAGCTGCATCCACAGTCTTATTTTTAACTGCGAGTTCGCCAGCATCATGGGAGCCTGCGTAAGTGAGCTTGCCAAAAAACTCTTGAGGCAATTGACCAGTAGCTTTTTTAATCATATATGTTGGTATCAGAGACCCAGAGGTTGAGGCAGGGTCAACGAAAGCTACAGTCTTGCCTTTCAAATCTTTAAGTGACTTAATCGTAGAATCACCAGGTACAACAAATAAACTTCGGTATGTTGATTGACCATTTTTCCGGACACCTACCGCAAAAGCTTCTGCTCCTGCTTCTTGCTCTGCTAGCACATAGGAAAGTGGACCAAACCAAGCAATATCTGCCCGATCCTTCCTCATTGCTTCAATGACACCAGCATAATCTGTAGCAGTGAAGACCTTAACCGGGCGACCAAGCTTTTGCTCCAAATAAGCTCGCATTGGCTCAAATTTTTGTGCCATCTCTTGATTATTCTCTGCAGGAATCAGCCCCATTACAATTGCTGATTTTTCCGTTTTGGATTCAGGTGCGGCTGATAGTGCTTGTGCTGTGAAGATAGTTCCTTTGGAACCTATTTGAGCGCAGGCTCCTGACAGTGGTAGTAATGCTAGAAGTGTCGTTAACAATTTTCGGCGCAGCATTGACTAAAAACTCCAACCTAAGTGAGGTACAAGTTAACAAAAGAGTTGGCTTACCTAGCTATAACAATCTGAAATCTAAAATCTGCTGCTCGTATGATTCAGCTTTTGTTTAAGCTACAAGCCATGGTTTACAGGAGTCTTTGAAATTACCTAGAAAACAAACCCTCTTTGTCTTATCATTAAATATAAGAGATGTTTATTAAATTCAAATAGTATTCCTATTAAGGGATGCTTATGATTTTATCCATACAAGTATTGCTACTTGTATAATTTCTGTAGGGAGGAGTTTTATATCTTTGTTTCTCGCTGAAATTGACTTTAGCAATTCAGTAGTTACCCTCCTTGCTTATCTTCTTCAACAAGACTTACCCCTCCATTAAACTGTCTAGTACATTGAACGGCTCCCTACCTTTGTCAATGCACCAGCATTTATTCATCGTCTACTTTGAAAACAGCACTTTTCGATACATATACATGGTAGTTGAAATGGTAAGAGTGCTAATGGCCCTGTTTACTCCGGACTGATCTACCCAGCTACTCCAACTAGTTGATTAAAGTCGAGACAAGATGCGTTTGCTTTAACTTGTTAATAATTGAACTTGACATTAGATTACCATAAGTGATATTGACTTGAGCAGCAGGTAAAATAGTTTGCTGCTGTGGTCTGTAGTCATCAAAGATTTACTGTTGAGTTAAGGTGATTTCCTCTATGAAGCGCCGACGTACAGATGAATCTCTATATAATCAGATTGCCCATCAGCTATTAGCTGACATTGAGGCTGGGGTCTATGGTCCTGGCGATCGCCTGCCTTCGGAAAATGAATTAGCTGCTCAATACCACGTGCACCGCCTAACTGCTCGTCAAGCAATCACAGCTCTAGTCGAGAAAGATTTAGTCTATCGCCTGCAAGGGCGTGGTGCTTTTGTTAAAAAACAAAAAATTGATTATGCTCTCAACGTCAACACTAACTTTACTCAAAGCTTATTCAATGTAGGCTATCTCCCTTTTCTGCAAATACTGAGTAGCAAAGTCGTTCCTGCCACAATAGAACTTGCTAGCTTATTGGAAACTAAATCAGAAGATTCTGTAGTTCAAATCAAAATTCTCCGTGCTGCTACCTTAGCAATAACAGATAATACTATACCTGAAATGCTGCCTTTGTGTCTGAGTATTTCTTATTTACTCTCAAAGAAATTCCAAGACTTACCAGTACTGATTTACAAGGCGCACTCTTTGTATAGCTTACTGCAAAACCATTATGGAGTTCAGCCGCATCGTACTCATACCAAGATTGAGAGTGAAGCGGCTTCTAAAGAAGAAGCTCGGCTTTTAAAGATTCCTCCTCGGTCACCATTATTAGTTACCCATAGCCAAGTACGCGACCAGTGTGATGAAATGTTTGAGTATACAGTTAGTCGTTTTCGCGGAGATTGTTTTTCGATGAATGTATTTTGTTAGAGTGATAGAAGCATTTCACTTGTTCAGAACCAACTACCTATCGTCATTTTCCTCAAGTAATAATACCATTTTTCAGGTGAGTGCGGATCGAATCAAGCTGCTCTCACCTTTTTTGTCCATGCTGCTTCTGACGGTAGATGGCTAAAATTGAGTTCAGGAAAAAACACAGATCTAGAACACCATCTCGGTCAAATTATATAAGTACCGATACTTATATGTATAAAATTATAAGCATCCTTTAATAGAACTAACATTTGAATTTAATACACTTCTCTTAAATTAAGGATAAGAGAAAAAGCCTTTGTTCTTCTGAGCAATCTCTAAGACTTCTGTACACCATGGCTTGTAGCTTAAAAAACTTAAGCGCGATGTGTCTGAAAAAAGCAAGTGTTAGAACTGAGTAAGTAGCTAGACATGATTAAACTTAAAACGCTCAACTGGGTAGCC
>JAFASY010000003.1 GCA_019244235.1 Chroococcidiopsidaceae cyanobacterium CP_BM_ER_R8_30 | reverse complement strand
AAGCGCCGTCTGACTTGCTAATGCTCCTTGAAGCGCTCCCTGCTCTTGAGGCGGAATCAGCGTTGAGATTAATCCTTGAGAGGTGGGCTGTACGGCAAAATCAAATCCATTGAGTACAATTGCTGGGTACATCATCCAGCCTAAAGGAGCTGCTGCATACAACAAAAAACCAATCAGGCTACAGACTAGCCCAACTAAAATTGTGCGTTGTTCACCCAGTCGGCTAATCATTGGTCGCATCGCTTTGCCCTGCACAATTGCTGTCATCAGTCCCAAAAGCGCCAGCGATAGTCCTGCCTCAAAAGACGACCAGTGGAATTTGTAGGTGGTGAACAATACCCAGGTGCTGATGTAGCACTGCAGTGCTAGAGAGGTACACAGCATCACGCCTGCTAAACCTAGCACCTTAGCATTACGTCCAAGTAAGCGCACTGAGGCGATCGGATTGGCGCGTTTCCAGGAAAAGGGACGTCGATGTTCTGGCAAATGAGACTCAGAGACAACGAAAAAGCCATATCCTAGGTTCAAGAAAGTCATGATTGCCGCGACCAGAAACGGAAACTGCAACCCTTGGAAGCTAAGTAAACCACCTAATGCCGGACCAATCACCCATCCAGATGCCACCGTTGCTCCCAACAGCCCAAAGTTCTTAGCGCGAGTTTCAGTTGGGCTAACATCGGCAACATAGGCAGACACCACCGGAGCACTTGCTCCTGTCATGCCATTAACAATTTGAGCTGCAAACAGCCATGCCAAGTTGGGAGCCAATGCCATTGCCAAATAGCTCAGTCCTGTGCCGAACAGCGACAGCAGCAGCACGGGTTTGCGCCCAAATTGATCGGAGAGTGCACCCTGGATTGGGGAGAACACAAACAGCATTAGGGCATACAGGGTTGAGATAGCTCCGAATTCGTAAGCAGCAGTGGAGACATTGCCAACCAACTGTTCAATCAGCTTGGGCAGGATAGGATTGCTTAAACCGAAGCCCATCACGTCCAGGAACAGGGTGACAAGAACAAATAGGAAGCCAGGAGGCAGTTTATCTTTCATTGCAATCGATCGAGACTGAGCCAATCGTAGCGACTGAGCGTTAGCAAAAAGCAGAGTCAAGGTGGGTAGAATTAAATAAGATAAAGCGAGTTATCAGGTGTCTATGACTACAGAAGTTGCAGTTGAAAAGAAAAAGTTGAAGAATCCGCCCCTAGATCTCCGCTATTTAGGAGATCGCGCCCTGCGCCAAAACGCCAAGCGGGTTGCTAGTGTTGACCGAGAAATCCGGCAGTTAGTGCGAGAAATGCTACAAACTATGTACAGTGCTGACGGTATCGGTCTGGCAGCGCCTCAAGTGGCAGTGCAAAAACAGCTCATTGTCATCGATTGCGAACCCGATAACCCAGCAAATCCGCCACTGGTTTTGATTAATCCAAATATTAAGCAATTCAGCCGTGAAGTAAGTGTAGATCAAGAAGGTTGTCTGAGCATTCCGAATGTTCGTCTGGATGTCAAGCGACCGGAAGCGATTGAAGTGTCCTATAAAGACGAGTACGGGCGTCCTAAGAGCCTAAAAGCTGCGGAATTACTAGCTCGGGTTATCCAGCATGAAGTCGATCACCTCAACGGGGTGCTGTTTATCGATCGGGTGGAAAATAGTCTGGCTTTGACTCAGGAGCTATCTAAGCACGGCTTTTCGGCTCAAGCTGTTAAACCCATTTCAATTGGAGTTTAGATTGTGAATCTGCTGACTCCAAAAAGTGCTTTGTTTTTGGGTGGTTCCTGCGTAGCGGCGATCGCTGCAGTTGGTTCAATTTTTGAACTTGCTTCTGGCGAACCTGACTTAGGGGGGCTAGCTACGCTGATAATTTTGGTGATTAGCACCCCACTGGGGATATATTTTTTTAATGCTGCAGTGCGAAATGCGAACGCTAATCAGTAAATTAGCTCCCCTTTTAATACTTTTAACATTGAGTTAACCTATGACCGGAAGTAACCTTAGTGAGGGATTTCTTCGGCAGGTACTCAGTGTTGGTGCAGCTGAGCAGGAGGAACTTCGCTACCCACTTCTGACGACTCAAGAGGTGTTAATTGGGCGCGAATCTGGATGCCAAATCTATTTAGATTATGCCACCCATAACATGGTCAGTAGGCGTCATGTAGCGATTCGCCCTCTATCAACTGCTTCTGGTTACTCTAGGTGGGAGATTTGCGATCTCAACAGTTCTAACGGTACTTATGTGAATGGGCAACGCTTGCAAGGTTGCCGAGAGTTACAGCCGAACGATCGCATCCGGTTGGGTAAAAGGGGGCCCGAATTCGTTTTTGAGCGGGCAAGGAGCCACTATGCCCCTCTGTTTCCATCGCTACCAGCACCAGTCAATACTTCTGTAGGGAGAAGTTCTAGGGCACCATCATCAGCACCGCAGAATCAAAGAATTAGCCTGACTCGACTGTTTCCAATCGTGTCAACAGGGCTAACCAAAATGGCTTTCTTGGTGCCAGGGGCAATTACCATCATATTTTTCGTATTGCTATTTTTTAACACGGGTAGACCAGCCTGGTTTGAGCTCTTGCTAGTGACCTATCTAGCTTTAGGGGCTCTCTACTTTGTCTATCGGCTCTGGGGCAAGCCCAAACCTTAGTAAATACACTATTTGACTAAATTTGAACTCGTTGTTGGAGAGGGAGTATTTGACTGGATTACAGGGGGCGGGCTGGGTTGCGAACTAAACGGGATAATACCCTGTAAAAACAAGTAAGCAAGCAGCGCACCACTTAAACCTAAGAACAGGATAATTCCTACAAAAATCGGCAACCAGGAACGCCGCGCAGCAGGTCTACTAGACAATAGTTGCATTGGCTGAGTGGAGCTTGTCGAGAGCAGAACACTATCAGGCAGATGTTCACTCTTCTCCGTCTCGATCTGCTTAGTAGTCGAATAGATACTAGGTAAAGCAGCAACCTCTTGAACTATAGAGGCTGGCACCTCAGCTGGCTCAGAAGAGTTAACTTGAAAGTAGAGAAGACCAACTGTGACATTATCATGCCCATTTTCGGCATTGGCAATTTCAACTAATCGCGTCCCCACAGTTGCCAGATCCTTACCATCAAGAACGGGTAAAATTTCTGCCTCCCAGAATTGCTCTACGCGATCGTAATCGCTCAATCCATCAGAACATAGCAGGAAAACACTGTCTTCATCTAGGACAAATCGCTGAACGGTGGGATATAGAGAAGCTGAGGAACTCATGCCCAAAGCCTGTACTAGAGAGCCAGAGGATGCTTGTTGCAGAGCCTCCTGATAGAGAGAGTATCCCAATCGCACTTCGCGAGAGGCGACATCGTCGTCTAGCGTCACCTGATGGCAACCCTTGCGAGTAATCCAATAGGCACGACTATCACCTACGTGAGTAATGTAAATTTCATGTGCCTGTGCCAGTCCCATCACCAGAGTTGTTCCCATCCGTTGGCGACCATGCCGATGTTCGCTGTCATTACGCTGGCTGATGCTATCGTTGGCAGCACAGGCAGCGTGTTCTAGGTGGCCGATCAAGTTTGTGGGTTCTATGTAGGTCTTGGCAGGTACAACCTGCTGGACCTGGCGCTGAATGGTTTCAATTGCTAAATTAGAAGCAATATTGCCCCCCTCATGACCGCCAATGCCATCGCAAACAATGACTAAAGCTTCACCTGCATGTGACTGACTAGTACTGCCGCTAGGGGGATAGCAAGCATCTTCGTTGCGTTGACGACTAGGTCCAGCATCAGTGTAAGTGGTAATTGTTATATTGCGTGTCTGTGCTTGCCCCACGAGTGCCAGCCCTCGATCCAATGCTGCGACAAGCTGCTCAGAGGAGCGCACTTTTCCCTGAATCAAAGCCTGACATAGCTGTTCTAGAAAAAGTGTGATCGCACTTTTTGCCCCTGAAACCCAAGGTAGCCACAGCTGACCCAATGCAGCCAGCGTTGGAGGTGATGATGATACAGGAAGCAACTCCAGTAAGCGAACTAATGTCCCCTCTACCCTTAACAGTTCTGGATTGAGTAGACTAGCAGCAACCCCCTCTATCTCCAAAGGTTGCCATAGCTGAGCTATTTGCCATAGCCAATTCAGTTGGCGCATTGCCGAAGCTCCAGCCCAAACATCAGTTATCTGTGGCATTAATTGCCCAGCTTGAGGTAAGCCGTCTGGGTAAATAGGGGCTTGCTCCAGTAGGAGCAACTCTGTGCCATGCAGACCTTCAGCAGCTGGTATCACAGCATATACTTGGGGAATATGTATTCGATAAAAAACCAGTCTAAGATAGTGTTTAACCTGGTCTGAAAGCTCAGATACTGGCGTTTCTGGAGGCCAAGCGGGTTTGGTATCTAAAAATACCCGAGGACTTTTGAGCAAGTAGCGCTCGTGCCACAGGTCTCCAAGCTTAAAAAAAGTCTCCTCCCCTACAGCCCATAGATATCGCTTAACCAAGGGTGTAGCGCATTGCTGGCAGAAATTGTTAGCCTGACTATTAGGCGCCCGACAGAGGTCATTTGGGCAGTAGAGCTTTGCTTGATCATTCTGCATCGTTCGAATCAACCATCCCGCTGCGCCTTATCATCCAGGGCCAGACTAATAAAAAGAAGCCCATCCAGGTTAGTACTGGTACAGATACAAGAATGGTTAACCAGAGGAGTTTGCCCCACACCCAGCTACCACCTATCAGTGCTATTCCAGTTAGTATAATCGACCAGGGCTGGCACCACCAGGGTTTATATGTCCAGGGACTTGTAGGCGATTGTTTTGACACGGTAAAAGCCCTTTGGTTAAGTCATTTGCCAAGTTTATAGAAGTCTAACCTACGACAAACTACCCCGTTGGAAAGATGGACTCATGTTTTCTCATTCTTTAGCCTAGGAACAGGAAAACAATTTGGTTTGGAGTCTACCGTAGTATTATGGATAACCAGAGAAAGAATGATGTACATCGCGCTGTTAACCCCGGCGATGTCATTTCTGAGGAGCCTCAAACGAAGGAAGAAAAGTCACAACAGCTAGCTGTAGACTCTCCCGATATCACAGGCGATCATATTAAAGTCCCAACCTACTTTGAGGTGGAAGAGCCTGATGGGGAAGAGAAGGAACTACACCATGTTAAGGATGCAGAGGAAATTTCCGACGTCATCAGGCAGGCGCGAGTGGACGAAGAGGGAGATCGGAAGTGGTGGTAACAGCTTGAAGGACAGCTAAGGCAAGCGTAAGCTTAAATATCCTAATCAGCAGCAGTCCGGGGCAACCCCATACTGTAGTTGACAACTCGACCCGTAAGATTGTAGCTGACGAGCCCGCTCTGTAGCAGATCTCTAATAAAGTGTTCTAGAGCTGAGCCGATACGGCGTAAGTTGTAGTCTGACAGCTCAGCACCAGTGTGAGACTCTACCAGTTCGTCAAACTTACGATAGACCTTTTGTAGGGCATCTTCATTCCAGTTAAATTCATTATCTGGGTCAACATCTAAGGTCAAGACTTGGCCGCTAGGAACAAGTTCGCCAGCGCTGTCAACTTCAGCAGAAAAAATCCGGATATGGCGAGTCGTAGACTTTAGTAAGTTTTCTTCCATGGAAATGCTGTAGAACAGGGGCTGCCTTCATTCTAACTCCCCTAGTTCCCTATCCTTCCTCCATCTTTTAAGAGCGAGAAATCATACCAGTCTGTCGGGCATAAGCAAAAAGACCACCTGCATCTATCACTGGTCCTACTTCTCCTAGAGGTTTGAGTTCGTACACTTGGTTTAGAGTATGGTTGACCAGTTGATTGTGGGCAAAATCAAGAGAGACTTCCTGACCAGTTTTGAACTCGTCACATAAGCGGTTTTGTGACTCCCAAGGGTAAAGTTCTCCGGTAGCAGCGCAGTTACGGAAAAAAATTCGGGCGTAAGACTGAGCTACCACTGCCTTCACCCCGGCAGCCCCTAAGGCAATCGGTGCATGCTCTCGAGAAGAACCACAGCCAAAATTTTCTCCTGCCACAATGATGGGGTATAGTGTTGTCATCTCGCCAGGAGCAATAAATCTACCATAGCGCTCCGGCAATCCAGCCAGAGCATAGCTTCCCAACTTGCGATACTCATCAGACCGAGAAGGAACCAGGGTCAGGTACTCAGCTGGAATAATTTGATCTGTATCTATATTGTCGTCAAGCACAAAAATTGTACCGCGAATCAGAGCGCTCATAGCAGCCTCCCCTTGTGTTTTCCGTACATAGCAAAGTTTTTACAATTTTACCTTCATTGATATTTTCTCCCCACATATGTGGGAACAATAGGGCAGATACCATTGTCTCTCCTGTTTAGCTTGTTGGCATATTTTTAACATCCCTTTCCAGTTCTTCTAACTTTAAATTGCATTACGACTTAAAGTCTTCTGTTGGCAGGAACCCATAAGAACACCAGTTCAAACGTTAAATGGTGATAACGGCTAAAACGATTCTTCCTAATGTTACATGCATAACATACTGAAATGAAAGATTTTTTGTAACAACTTAAACATTGAATTTATACGTAATAGCGACTTATTTTAGAAATACTTTAAATGAATTGCAAACTCCTTACGGAAATTTTATTTTTTTATCACTTAAAAGTTGAATAATAGTGATTGGTGCTCTAGTTAAGCATTTGTCAGAAGATATTGAAGCCATGTAAGACAAGTCAGGATCAAGCCGTAGAGGGAAATGGATAAGACTGGAAAATATAATGAATACTCCGAAGAAGTGCAAAAAGTTCTGTTGTTAAAAGAACAAGAATTTGTAAAACAAGCATTATGCTCTTTTATTGAGATCTGATATCACTTAAGCTACTGTAAATCTAGGAATGGTTTTAAAACAATGAAGTCTGATGCAGCCGCTCACCAAGCCAAAAGTAACAAAATTTGTGTACACGAGTGCGAAATCCACCTGAAGTTTCGTTTAGTAGAGGAGAAACGTGCTTTGTTTGGTGATCGCGATGAGCTGCTGGAGTTCCTCATAGAAGCGTTTACAACTGGAGCTGATGAGTATATGGAGCCTATAGAAACACGAGTCAGAGTTGAGGAAGTCCCGGATTTGGACGCTTCAGCTCAAATGCGACGTCTATTGATGCGCCTACGCAACTCGTCCGAGCTGGCAAAGGGTCCGCCGTCACTACCTTAAGAGGCATTGGAAATTTTTGTTTAGATGTTGACAGACTCAGCAATATTCGATAGCCTTGTAAAGGCGACAAAAGACGCCCCCATCGTCTAGAGGCCTAGGACACCTCCCTTTCACGGAGGTAACGGGGATTCGAATTCCCCTGGGGGTACTTTAACAAAATTTGCAATTAATGGGTACAAGCCACTCCTCTCGTTGCATTGATCTATAAAAATGCACTCATTTCAACCTTGTGCTCTGAAAAACTCACGGCATTAGAAATCTGCGGCATAATTCATCAATCACCCAAATATGAGTTGTACCAGTCGCTGAGTAGATTGCGCCCTGGTTCACATTTATCTATTAGCTCCTAGCAAGTTTACTTTTTATAGGGAAAACAAGTCGATGGATCGGTTGAACTTCAGTATGTTTCAGCAATTTTGGAAGATTGCCAAGTCCTACTGGTCAGGGGATGAAAAATGGCAAGCTAGAGGGTTGCTGTTGGGGGTTGTGCTGTTTCTGCTGGCGTATACGGGGTTAAGTGTCGTCCTTAATAATAAGCGAGGGGTGCTGATCTCAGCCCTTTCTACCCAAGATGAGCCGCGCTTCTGGCAAACAATTGTCATTTTCATCGGCGTACTGGTGGTCTATGCGCCCCTGTTAGCAGGATACACTTACCTCCGTGATCGCCTGAGTTTGCAATGGCGGCGATGGCTCACCCATCGCTTTGTAGAAAATTACTTTCGAAATCGCGCTTACTATAACCTTCATATTTTAGGGACAGACATTGATAACCCAGATCAGCGAATTGCGGAAGATGTTCGCAGTTTTACCCAGGAATCCCTCACCTTTTTGCTGGTACTGGTAGAGGCCGTGTTGTCGGTGGTTGCCTTCAGTAGTGTCCTTTGGGGCATTTCTCAACCACTAGTGTTTTTCCTCGTGCTGTATGCTTTGATTGGCACCCTGGTCACTACAGTCATATTTGGTAAGCCGCTCGTTCGACTCAACTTTGAACAACTGAAGAAGGAAGCCAATCTCCGCTTTAGCTTGGTACGAGTTCGCGAGAATGCGGAAGCGATCGCCTTTTACCAAGGAGAGGCACGGGAGTCAAATCAGGTCAAACACAGGTTTCTGGATGTCTTTGAGAATGTCAAACGACTGCTGATTTGGGAATTGAACTTAAATATTCTGACAAACACCTATGAGTTTATCCCTTTCATCTTGCCTGCTTTGGTTGTTGCACCCGCGATTTTTGCTGGAGAAATAGAGGTTGGCAAGGTTTCCGAGGCCCAGGGAGCTTTTATTCGCGTCTTTTTCTCGCTCAATGTTGTAGTTGCTCGCTTCCAGGCATTAACCACTTTTGGAGCTGGAATTAACCGTT